>JAZDHB010000091.1:0-9517 GCA_043806415.1 Microcaldota archaeon
ACGGCCGGTTGAGACCGGCCTGTCCGCAAGTCCGTTGCGGACCGGCAAATCCGTTGCCGGCCAACTGGCCGACGATGCTCAACCGTTTCGACGGTTGAGCAGACGTGAGCCACAAAGGCTCACGAAGACGCGCAGTCGACACCGGATTTGTCGACAAGCCGGCCGGAGCCGGCTGTGCCATCAGGCGGCTGCGCCCCGTTTCGGTTTTCGCAGGCCCGCCCGGGCGGGCGCAGCCATTCCGTCTTTTTCGATTTTTTTATTTTTTCTTATACCACGTTGAAATACCGTTTCTTCTCCCAGTCCGTCACCGAGGTGCGGAAGGAATCCCAGTCCGCCCGCTGCCACTCGGTGAGAGCCGAGTAGATGTGCGTGCCCAGCGCGTTTTTCACCACGTCGTCGGACGAAAGCGCCTCCATGGCCTCCTCTAGCGAGCCGGGAAGCGTGCCGATGCCCCGCTCGGCCAGCTGCGCGCTCGTGAGGTGGTACATGTCATCTTCCTGCGCGGCCGGCAGGCTGGTCTTCTTCTTGATGCCGTCCAGGCCGGCCGCCAACATCGCCAAGAAGGCCAGGTAGGGGTTGCAGGAGGGGTCGGGGAAGCGCACCTCGGCGCGGATGGCGCGCGGATCGCCGGCGCGCACGCGGGGGATGCGGATCAGCGCGGAGCGGTTGGAGCGGCCCCAGCACACGTAGACGGGTGCCTCATAGCCGGGCACCAGGCGCTTGTAGGAATTCACCAGCGGGTTGGTGACGGCCGAGATGGCGCGGGCGTGAGAGAGCACGCCGGCGATGTAGTAGCGCGCTTCTTGGGAGAGGTAGGCCTTGTCGTCCAGGTCGGCGAACGCGTTCTGCCCGCCTTTCCAGAGCGACTGGTGCACGTGCATGCCCGAGCCGTTGATGCCGGCGATTGGCTTGGGCATGAACGAGGCGTGCAGGCCCATGGATTGGGCCATGGTTCGCACGACGTTCTTGTAGGTCATCACCCAGTCGGCGGTCGTGAGCGCCTCGCCGTACTTGAAGTCGATCTCGTGCTGGCCGGGCGCGACCTCGTGGTGCGCCATCTCGATGGTGAGGCCCATGGCTTCCATGGCCGGCACGATGCGCCGGCGCAGCTCCACGGCGGCGTCGTGCGTGGTGGAATCGAAGTAGCCGGCCGAATCGTGCACCTGGCTCGTCTCGGGCGTGAGCGAGCCGCCGTTGGTCGATTTAAAGATGAAGAATTCAAGCTCGGGGCCGGTGAAGAGCTGGTAGCCCATCTCCAAGGCCTTGGCCAGCTGCCCCTTGAGCGCGTAGCGCGGATCGCCCTCGAAAGGCTGGTGGTCGGCCGTATAGACGTCGCAGATGAGGCGCGCCGTCTTGGAGGAGCCGCTCGTCCAGGGGATGAGCGAATAGGTCTTGGGGTCGGGCACCAGGAACATGTCGGATTCGCAGATGCGCACGAAGCCCTCGATCGAGGAGCCGTCGAACCACATGCCGTGATCGAGCGCCTCCTCCAGGCGCGCGGCCGGCACCTCGGTCACCTTGGAGGCGCCGGTGATGTCCACGAACTCCAGGTCCAGGAATTTCACCCCGTTGGCCTGCGCGTCGGCCAGGATGCGGCTCTTCTCCTCGGCATTCGTATAGCTACCCATCGATAAACACCTCGCCTTCGTGCGGCCGCGAAGCCGCGAGGATATGGGGCGGGATAGATGGATATATAATTAATTGAAGAAATAGTGAATGAACATACATTTATTTGCTTTAATATAACGATAATGTATTGAAAAATGGCCGAATCCGCATTGAAAAAACGACAAACGCGCGCCCCGCCCACGGGGTGCCGACCCGGAGGGGGAACGATGGTCTCCGAGATGGACAACAAAATACTCGAATCCTTGCGCGCCGACTCGCGCGAATCCTACCGGCGCATCGCGCGGAGGCTGAAGGTGCATCCCGCCACCGTCATCCGGCGCGTGCGGGAGATGGAGAAAGCGGGGATCATCGCCGGCTTCGGCGTGAAGCTGGACTACCAGAAGATGGGCTACGAATATATGGGACTGGTCGAGATCTATGCCGAAAGCGGGCACATCGGCGAGGTGGAGCGGCATCTGAGCACCCATGCCGGCGTGGTGGAGCTCTGGGACGTCACCGGGGACGTGGACATGATCACTCTCATCGCCTGCCGCTCGCGCCAGGAATTCAACAAGGTGATCAAGAGCCTCAGCCGCCAGCCGCACGTCGAGCGGACGGTGACGAACGTGGTGCTGGACGTGATCAAGAAGGAATGGGAATTCACGCCGGGATAAAATGGATGGCTGCAGGATGAACGGGATGGCCGGGATCGGATGCCAAGCTTGTACGGGGTCGGGTTTATTAATTTCCTTGTCCAAAGGATTTCGCCAAGATGTGGGAGTCGTATCCCGAATAGGCAGGCATCCGCCGTCGGCTATGGCGCGGACAGCCAAATAGCGCATACACCAGGGTGAACACATGGGAATGTACAAATACGTCCAGAAGACGTTCCAGGCCGAATACCACGAGCGCGCCACGCTCTACCGCGCCCGCCTCTCCAAATGGAAGGACGAGGACGCCGTCGTGCGCTCACAGCGGCCCACCAACATCTCGAGGGCCCGCACGCTCGGATACAAGGCCAAGGAGGGCTACCTCATCGCGCGCGTGCGCGTCGGACGCGGCAACCGCAAGCGGCCCCACCCGTGGGGCGGGCGCAAGCCGGGCAAGAATTACGCGTACACCTCGCCGGGCAAATCGCTGCAGGCCATCGCCGAGGAGCGGGCGGCCGGACGCTACCCCAACCTCGAAGTGCTCAACTCCTATTGGGTGGGCGAGGACGGCCAGCGCAAGTATTTCGAGGTCATCCTCGTGGACGCCGCCAAGTTCGACGGAAAATTAGGGAAGGGGCGTGCCTACCGCGGGCTGACCTCGGTCGGGAAGCGCCACCGGGGCCTTCGCGGCAAGGGGAACGGCTCGGAGAACATGCGGGTGAGCCGCTAGGCGGCACACCCCTCTTTTAATCTTTATTTCCCTCTTTTTGGCGTGATCCGGATATGATGGACCTCATTTTCTTCGAATACCGCAAAAGCGCGGACGACCCCGACGAATACGCCGACGTGCGAGGGGCGGGGCCGAAGTTCTTCTTCTCGTGCCCGGACGTCTCGGACGCGCGCCGCCACGTGGATTCGGCCCGGCTCTTGCACGTGCGAGATTACGAGTCTGACATCGGGCTCATCCGCCTGGCCGCCAAGAGCGGGTGCTCGTTCGTGTTCGCGACGACGGACCTGCTCGGCTTGCCGCCGGGCGCATGCGCGGCGAGGCTCGCGAGGATGCGCCGGCTCGCGCACGACTGCCTGGCGCTGGGCGCGGGCGTCCGCCTCTGCACGCTGGCCAGGAACGAGCTCGAATTGCGCAGCCCGCACGAGCGGGCCGCCTTCGGCATGCTGCTGGGGATCGGCCGGGAAAAAATGCGCGGGATGCTCGGGGAGAAAGATGGAAAAGGGGCGAGGCTGACAAACTGGCAGGAAGAAAGCGGCGGGAGCCGCAAAGAGAACGGCGGGCGCGCGGTGGCCTCCCGCCGGGGCGGGGTGCCGGAATGAAAAGCACGCTCGCGCCCAACAAGAGATACGCGCTCGTGACGGTGAGGGGCGAGCGGCCCCTGGACGCGCGGCAGGCCCGCGCGGACATCATGAGGCATCTGGAGATCTTCTTCGGCGTCGAAGGCATGACGGCCGTGCAGCCGCGCGTGCTGGACAAACTGTGCGGGCCCGAAAGGCTCGTCCTGCGCTGCGCGCGCGGGGAAGAGATGCGGCTCGTCGCGGCGCTCGCGCTGCTCGCAAAAGTGTCGGGCATGAACGCCCGCGTGTCCGTCGTGAAGATATCGGGCACGCTCCGGGCGCTCGGCGTGATGTCGGCGGATGAGGAATAAGCCGGGTTTAATCTGGAGAACGACCGATAAGCGGAGTTAATAGAGGCTCTAATTCGATAAAAAAAGGGGAAAACAAGGCATTTTCGTCAAATAAAGTTAAAATCGGCATTATTTTCCTTAAAATGGATAATACAGCTCATTTTTTGATTAGATTCGTTATTAGGGCTTCTAAATGGCTGAAAAACCCTATAAAACCCCCGAAATCGGTGGAAGATAGCAAAGCTTTATATATACAGACTGCCGAAAAAATACTCCAGAGCGCAAAAAAACCGCCCGGAGGAAAAGAACGAGATGTTTGGACCGCACCTGACCATGGACCTTTACGGTTGCAACAAGAAGAAGCTCAAAGACGTTGGCTTTGTTTACAACTTCCTCGACGAGATGCCGGGGCTCGTCGGCATGACGAAGATCATGCCGCCCTACACGTTCCAGTACAACGGCGTCAAGCCCGAGGACTGGGGCGTATCTGGCATCGTGCTCATCGCCGAATCGCACATCTCGATCCACACCTTCCCCGAGAAGGGATTCGCCAGCGTGGACATCTTCTCGTGCAAGGACTTCGACACCGAAGCCGCGTGCGACATCATCGTCTCGAAGCTGGGCGCCAAGACCTATGAGAAGAACTTCTTCCAGAGAGGAAGGCACTTCCCCAAGGACATCTGGCGCAACGGACAGATCATGACCATGGCCCGCGAGCAGAAACAGGCGATGGCCGCCAGCGAGGAAGAGTAGGCTCTTCCTCGATTGTTTTTATTCTTCAATTCTTATTTTTATTCAATCTTTTCCATTCTTCAATCTTTTTTACCCGGATTCTCAGGCTCGTCCAGTTGGATCGCCAGGAATGCCTCGAGCCGCGAGCGCAAATCCTCGATTTGGCCGGTGCGCAGCAGGCGGTTGGCCAGCTCGCATCCTTTGGTCGCGGCCGCGAGGATCGGGCCGGAGAGGGCCGAAGGCAGGCCGCGGAACACCAAGGAGTCGCCCTCGGCGCTCACCGTCAGTTGGATCGCACCGGACGGAGCGGCCGCCACGGACGGAATAGGGGCCGCCGGAACCGGGGACGCCTCTTCCTCTTTTGCTGCGGCTTTAGGCAGCACGTCGCTTAGCGGCACGCCGCCCACGCCGAAACCCTTTTCTAGGCGGCCCCCGTCGGCCAGCCGGAACCAGCAGAACTTGTCGAAGAAGAAATTGCCCGCGGCCATCGGCCGGTTGACGAGATTGCCCGGGCCGAAATACCAGGCCTGCTCGGCCCAGGCCAAAGAATCGAACTCGTCGTCCCGGACCGGCTGCGCAAGACCGGTCTGGGCGTTGAATTTGCCGCCCTTGTTGCGCGCGACCCCCTGCACGAAGATGTCCGAGGGGTGATAGATGATCCGATCTTTCCAACTTTCGGTCGAGGCCACCGCGTAAACGATGCCCAGGCTCTGACCGGGGTCTTGCAGATCGCCTTTCTGGGCCGCCTTGCGCACGTCTTCGGCCAGCAGGACGTGGTTCGGGAAATAGGAATCGGACAGGTCGGCGATTTGGCCGGGTTTGAGAAGGCAATCGCCCCTCGCCGGGATCGCCGCGTTGGTGCCCGAAGCGCCCGGCAGGGCGCGCATGATCTCATGGTAGCGGCTGCTTCGCAAGGCCAGCCCCCATTCCAGGAGGGTGGGCAGGCGCGCGTTATGCGCCGCGACGATCTGTCGGGCTTCTTCGTAAGAGACGCGCGGATAGGGGCTGCGAAGCATTTGGATGGGCGGGACGGCGCCGGCAGGCGCTTTGGTCGGGTATGGAGGAAAGACTTGCATGGTTCCACCTCGGAGATTTTGGGTGGTGAGATAGGGCGGATGTTAATTATAATGGTTTTGAATGTGGCGCGCGGAACGGGTGAATTTTGTCTTGGCGGCCTTGGGGGATGACGGGCTTTTTTAATCTTCGATCCATTCCTTTTCCGTGCTCAAACGACTGATGCTGCTGCGCCACGCCGAGGCCGAATCCAACGACGCGAGATTCTTCGCCGGCTGGAAGGACGTCCCCTTGACGAAGCTGGGAATAGAACAAGCCGAGGCGCTCGAAAAAAGGCTTTCGCACGAGCGCTTCGACCACGTATTCTGCTCGGATCTGGGACGCGCGAAAGAGACGCTGCGCCTCTCCGGGGTGGAGGCGCCGACCGAATACGCGCCCGCGCTGCGCGAGAAGAATTACGGGGAACTGGAAGGCGTTTCCTGGGACGGAACGGACGACTATGACAGATACCATCTGGACCCTTTCGTGCGCTCGCCGGGAGGCGAGTCCTCGCTCGACGTGCAGAGACGGGTGGTGAATTATTTCCACACGCACGTGGTCAATCAGGGGTACGGCAGCGTGCTCATCGTCTCGCACCACGGGCCGATCGTGCTCTTGGCCTGCCATCTGCTGGGCATGCCGCTCGAAAAATGGAGGACGCTGCGCATGGGCAACGCGGGCCTGAGCATCTTCAGCCAGGACGAGCGCATGATGAGGCTCACGCTCTGGAATTCGCTCTCGAATTTCGGGATGATGACGAACAGGCCGTTGAAGAAGAGATAGGGAAATCCGTTTCTTTTTTTCCGAAGACAAATTATTTTCTTTCTTTTTAGTGGAGGTTTTTCTTTCTTGCCCGAAGGCAAGAAAGAAAAAAGTCCTTCTTGGGCCCACTGAGATTTGAACTCAGGACCTTTCGATGACCGAGACTTTTCCGTCCATTTCCTCTTTCTTTTTAGTGGAGGTTTTTCTTTCTCCGCAGAGAAAGAAAAAAGTCCTATCAGTCGAACGCTCCAACCAGGCTAAGCTATGGGCCCGCGACGATTCACGGTCAGCGTCATTATTAAACAATACAGCTATTTAAAAACATCGGTAAGGATGGAAAACGCACGATTATTAATCCTCATCGCCGCCATGCTGGCCCTGGCGGGCTGCACGCACCGGAACGAATACGCGACCGTCTATTTCCCCGCCCATCCGGACGCGGACGTGCGGGCGCAGATGGCGCTCAGCCCCCAGCAGCGGGCGAACGGGCTGATGGGAAGGGCGGGCCTCGCAGGGAACGAGGGCATGCTGTTCGTCTATGCCGACGAGCGGTTCCTTGACTTCTGGATGTACCATACGCAAATCCCGCTGGACATCCTCTTCATCTCCGCTGATGGGAAGGTGGCGGACGTGCAGGAGATGGCGCCCTGCGCGGGCGAGAACGCGTCCGCCTGCCCAATCTACCGCTCGAAAGTGCCGGCGCGCTGGGCACTCGAGGTCAACGCGGGCTTCGCGCAAAAGCACGGGATAAGAAACGGGGGCGTCGTGCGGATCGGAATCGATTGACGCCGGGCATCCGGGCTTGGGAATACTTATTCTAGGTGTTCGAGTTGGGGTTGCATTTGTTGAGGCAGCCGATGCGCGAATCGTAATCGTGCAGGTTCTGGCACTGGTTGTAATCGCGCCCCGAGGAGGAGCACCAGTAGGTGATGCACTGGTAGCGCAGGTCCTTCCATCCGAGGCCGTCCACGCAGATGCTCACGTCTTTGCGCGACACCGCAAGCGTCTTGACGCAATCCAGGAGCGCGGAGCCCGAAAGCCGGGAGCAGGCGGCCGACGGATTCTCGGCGGCCGAGGCGTTGGCGGACGAGGAAGAATTAGAGGAGGCGTTGGCGGGTGCCGGATTCACGACGCTGGAATTGTTGGCCCCCGCGATGGGCGTATTGTTCGCAACGACGAGGTGAACGGGAGGCTGGGGGATGACCGTGTCCGGCGGCAGGGGGACGGGCTCGATCGGGACGGAAGAGGGTGGGACAATCGGTTCGGACGGGACCGGAGCGGGCGTGCTCGGGAAGGCCGGCGGATTCGAGGACGGGGCTAACGGAACGGGGACCACCCCGCCCGGCTGGTACGGCGGGAGGGCGCTACGCTCCGGCGCCGAGCAGCCGGCCGCCAGAAGGGCCAAGACGATGATTGCCAAGATGAGAAGGACGGATAAACGGACCATAAGAGCACCTGGATGAGCAATGCGTCCGGAACTCATAAATCTACCGATTTCCTGAAAAGACGAAAATAATGAAAAGAGGGGCGGGAAAAGAAGGAAAGAAGAAGGAAAATCAAGATAAAAAACAAAAGGCCGCCTATTCCTCCTCCGCCTTCTTCTTGAAGACGAAGAAGTACAGCAGCGCAGCCACCACGATCACGATGAGCAGGATGGCGATGAGCGCGAGCGGGTTGTTCAGGAAGTCGAACAGGCCAGCTTGGGTGACCGCTATGGTGGCCGTCTGGTTGGCCGGCTTGCAGGGCGTCCAGTCTGCGCACGAGCTGGACTCGCGCGTCTGGTCCGGATAGGCGTTCGCGCCGCACTGGAACACGTAGGTGCTCACGCGGCAGGCCCGGCAGGAGGCGCCGGACGTCTCGTTCTTGGAGATGGTGCCGCTGAGCACGTAGCTGCAGTTCTCCTGCTTGGCCACCCACGCGCCGCACTCGACTTGCGAACTCACGTTCTTGATGCTCGTGTCGATCGAATTGCCGGACATGCAGTATTGGACATAGGTGGCATTGGTGCAGTTGCGCACATGGCCCGCGTTGTCATCCTCGCTGAACACCTGCTGGTTGGTCATCGTGGCCGACGCCCAGGAGGCGCAGGATTGGGGCTGGCTCAGGGAGCCGCCCCCGCTGCCCACCAAGCCGGAATTGTAGCCGGAAGGATAGCCGGAACCGCCGGGGGGGCTGTAACCCTTGCAGGAAACCGGAGCGGTGGAGGCATCGCATCCATATGGGCAGGGCTGTTGATTAAGCCAAGTGCCGCTCGCGCAGACTTCGATGCCCGATGAGTCCGCGCTGCACCTCAGGTCGTTGTCGACGCAGGTGCCGGGAGCGTAGCCCGTGCAGGCCGGCGGAACGGCACTGGCATTGCAGCCGTTAAGGCAGTATTGATCCACCCACTGACTGTTGACGCAGGTTTCGAGGATGTTGGCATCCGTGGGGCTGCACTGGCGAGTACCGGAAATACAGGTGATGCTTGGAGTGGCAGCCGCACAAGCGACCGGCGTCTGGGTGGCATCGCAGTAGGTCTGACAATAGGTTTGGTCGGCCCATTGGCCGCTGACGCAGGATTGGATGATGGCATCGTTGGTGGGGCTACAGCGCTTGTCGCCGGAAGTGCACAGGTCGGTGGGGGGCGTGGCAGCCGCACAAGCGACCGGCGTCTGGGTGGCATCGCAGTAGGTCTGACAATAGGTTTGGTCGGCCCATTGGCCGCTGACGCAGGATTGGATGATGGCATCGTTGGTGGGGCTACAGCGCTTGTCGCCGGAAGTACATAGGATGATGGCATCGTTGGTGGGGCTACAGCGCTTGTCGCCGGAAGTACATATGCTAGGAGGAGTGGCGCAGGCCGGCGGGTTCTGGGTGGCATCGCAGTAGGTCTGGCAATAGGATTGGTCGGCCCATTGGCCGCTGACGCAGGACTGGATGACGGCGTTGTTGGTGGGGCTGCAACGGGTGCTGCCGGAAGTGCAGACATTTGCCGCAGCGGCGCAGGCCGGAGGCGTCTGGGTGGCATCGCAGTAGGTCTGGCAATACTGATCGCTCCACTGGCTATTGATGCAGGTCTGCAGGACGGCACTGTCG
>JAZDHB010000092.1:0-9910 GCA_043806415.1 Microcaldota archaeon
GGCGCGCGCCAATCTTATTTAATCTTCATTGGATAAATAAGTAGAATGTCGTAGCGGTTATGCAGCGCGTTTGTCGTCCAACCTGGTTAGGACATAAGCTTCCCAAGCTTAGGATCCGGGTTCAAATCCCGGCAGGCGCAATTATTCTTTCTTAACGTTCAGCGTAGCGCATCAATTCTGCCGATGGCGGGTGCGCCCGGGCTGGAAGCTTCCGTGCGAAGGGCGCGAATCGCGCCCGCCGCGGTGGGAAGAATGACCGCCCTCCCGGCCCCCGGAAGAGTGGCGGCCCGGGCGCTCGCCGCTCTCATAGCGACGGTTGCTCAGGTAGGGACGCTCGCCGCTTCCGGCCCGGCGGCCGCTTTCGGAATGGCGGGAGCCTGGATGACGCGGCTCGGCGCCGTTGGAGCGTTCGAACGAGGGCATGACGACTTGGACCGGCGAGAGCACGAGCTCTTCGATGGGCGCGCCGGTGGCGCGCGAGATGGTCTCGATGGCCGGGCGCGGGTTGCCGGAGATGAACGAGACCGCCGTGCCTTCCGAGCCCGCCCGGCCCGTGCGGCCGATGCGGTGCACGTAGGCCGTGGGGTCGTGGGGCATGTCGTAGTTGAACACGTGGGTGATGCGGGATACGTCGATTCCGCGGGAGGCCAGGTCGGTGGCCACCAGCACCGATTTCTCGCCGGCGCGAAAAGAGGCCATCGCGCGCTCGCGCTGGCTCTGGCTGAGGTTGCCATGCAGGGCGTCGGAAGTGACCCCGTTCGCGTTGAGCACCTTGGAGAGCTTGCGGGCCCCGTGCTTGGTGCGGCAGAACACCAGGGAGAAGGACGGCTTGAGGGTCTGGATCGCGGCCAGGAGCGTGCCCGTGCGGGTGTGGTCCTCCACGCGAACAAAGAGCTGGCGGATGCGGTCCACCGTGAGATGGTCCTCGGAGACCTTGACCGTGGTCGGGTTCTTTAGGTATTTGGCGGACAGGCGCGAGATTTCGGGCGGCATGGTGGCCGAGAAGAGCGAAGTCTGCCGGGTGTGGGGAGTGAGGTCCACGATTTTCACCACGTCGCGGATGAAGCCCATGTCCAGCATGTGGTCGGCCTCGTCGAGCACCAGGGTGCGGATGTGGTTCAGCTTGAGGGTGCCCTGGTTGAGATGGTCGAGGATGCGGCCCGGGGTGCCGACGATCACGTCGACCGGGTATTGGAAAGAGCGCAGCTGGTGGTACATGGCCACCCCGCCATAGACTGGCACCACGCGGGCGCCGGTGTTCCGGGCCATGGCCTGCAAAGAGGCGTTCACCTGCACGGCCAGCTCCCGGGTGGGGACCAGCACGAGGGCGGAAGGCGAGGCGACGTTGGAATTGCGCCCGCCGTGGCGGGAGGAGGTATTGTCAAAGAATGCGCGCCTTGAGACCGGGGCGTGGGCGGCAGGATGCGCGCCGGACTTCGAATTCTTGGCCTGCAGCCAGGCTTCGAGCATCGGAAGGCCGAAGGCGGCCGTCTTGCCGGTGCCGGTCTGCGCCTGGCCGATGATATCCTGGCCCAGCAGAAGGAGCGGGATGGCCTGCTCCTGGATGGGGGTGGGATTCTCGAAGCCCAGGGCCACGAGGGAATCCAATAGCAGCTTGGATAAGCCCATTTCTGAAAATTTCATCTGGTTCACTCTCCTTGTTCAGGCTCGCCGCTCAAAGCTCCCGTATTGGTAAAATTGTGCGCGAAACCCTAAATTTTCCGCGGCCACGCCCGCCCGGATTGGATGGGAAGGCAAACAGGTGGCAGACGGATTTATCATACACCAGATTACCGCGACTGGATGATAATAGGGCTTGCGGAGTTCTAAAACCTGCCGGTAGGAGCACCGGAAGAGAAAAGAGCCCGAAAAGGCCGGGGCGGCCCGGGCCGCCTCGATTCGGCTCGTTTCATCGCTTCCGTTCTTGTTTTTCGCCTTTGTCTTGGATTTAATAGAATTGTTGATGAAAGCATGGGCAGACCATCCGAGTTGATCACATATGCACAACCATAACATCGCCATCATCGACCCGACGAAGAGCTATGCCCGCGCGCTGGCCAAGAAGGGCACCGAGACGGATTACACGATCTACAATTACAAGGAGGGGGAGAACATCCTCTGTCTCTACGAGCCGCACGCCTACCCCGACAAGATCCAGTCGCTCCTGCACTGCCTGTACCTGAGCGATTACGTGGTCTGGGTGGTGGACGCCATCAACGCGGATTTCGCCGAGGTGGCGCTCGCGCTCATGCTCTCCGGGAAGAACGGCCTGCTCATCCTGCACGGGCCGGACGAGGGCGAGATCTCCCCGATCCTCGCAAAGACGCCCCTGTGGAAATGGGCGCGGATGAACCAGCCCAACACCAATGACTTGAGGGCCACCCTGCTGGGCAAAGAGCCGGAGCGGAGCGCGACGGCCGGCCAGGAGAAACTGGCCGTGGTGGACGCCTCCTTTTCCGTGGGCGGGGTGGGCACGGTGGTGCTCACCAAAATCGAGAGCGGAACGTTCAGCATACACGACGAATTTGAGGTGACCCCGTCGCGAAAAGTGAGTGCGATCCGCTCCATCCAGGTGCAGGACGTGGACGTGAAAGAGGCGCCGGAGGGGAGCCGCGCGGGCTTCGCGCTCAAGAACATCGCGGCCGAGGAGATCAAACGCGGGAGCTATTTGGCGCCGGCCGGCACGGTGAGCGTGTTCGCGGGCGGCCAGGCCGTCCTCGAGGTGTCGGGGCTGGTGAAGGAGCCGGTGGAATCCGACGGCGAGTATTTCTTCTCGTTCGGGATGCAGTATGCCGCCGCCAAGATAATGACGGACAAGCCGATCGGCGCCAAGGACGGGCCGACGCAAGTGCCTTTCTCACTGGTGGTGGAAGGGGCGGCCCGCGAGGGGCAGGCTTTCCTGATGGTGCGGCCCTCGAAGAGGCCGAGGATCATCGCCAGCGGCGTGTTCAAGAAACTTGGATGAAAAATAAAGAATAACAAAAAAGTGATGGCGCCCGGGCGCCAAAAGCCGGATTTTGCTTGCCCGGGATTTTCCCAACCTTTTTATCTTATCGCACAGAAAAACAAAGCATGACATCCAAGGAGCGCAAGGAGGCGGCAGGCGCCGGATTCGGACCGGGCGAGCGCGTCGCTTTTTCAAACGAGAGATTCGGGCTCGAAGGCATCCTCATGCCCAAGAGCGATTTTACGGACCCGCATTGCATCGTGCTCAAGCTGGACTCGGGGTATAATATCGGGCTGGACGCGCGGGGCGCGAAAATGCGCAAGCTGGCGGATGCGAAGAAAAACGGGCCGATCGGCCGGAAGGCGGAGGGGACGGACATGAAAGCACCAACCATGCATCGCGAGCCGCACGGCCACAGGGAGCGCGCGCCCATCCATCTCCTGACCACGGGCGGCACTATCGCATCCAAAGTGGATTATACCACGGGCGCCGTGCATCCCACCTTGGGCGCCGGCGAACTGGTCGAAACTTACCCCGAGTTGAAGCGGATGGCTCCGATCAGCGCCAAGTCGGTCCTCTCCGTGCCTTCCGAGGAGATGATGCCCGAACAATGGACCGTGATGGCCCGGGAGGCGGCGAATGCGCTCAAGGACGGCGCGGCGGGCGTGGTCATCGCGCACGGCACCGACACGATGGGCTATTCGGCGGCCGCGCTCTCCTACGCCTTGCCGGACCCGCCGGGGCCGGTGGTCTTCACCGGCGCGCAACGCTCGCCGGACCGGGGCAGCTCGGACGCGGCCCAGAATCTGTTCTGCTCGGCCGCGGCGGCAAGGGCCGATTTTGCCGCCGTGACGGTGTGCATGCACGCCAACTCGAGCGACGAGTTCAACCATTTGCATTGGGGCACGCGCGTGCGCAAGAGCCACACGTCAGGGAGATGGGCGTTCCGCTCGGTGGGCGTTCCGCCGATGGGCAAGGTGATGGCCGACTCGGGCCAGGTGCTCATCGACGATGCGCTCGTGAGCAAGCGGGAGGCGGGCCGTAAGCTCGATTTGAAGGCGAAATTCTCCTCCAATGCGCACCTCGCGTGGATCTACCCCGGCATCCAGGCCAAGGTGGTGGAGAGCTGGGCCGATTTCGACGGCGTCCTGCTGGCCGGCACCGGGCTGGGCCACGTGCCCATGGGCGCGCTGGACCCGAAGGCCAAGAACTCGCTGTACAAGGCGCTGGACGGGCTGGTCCGCTCCGGCGTGGTGGTGGCGGTCGCGCCGCAGGCCATGGGCGGGCGCGTGATCCTGGAGACTTATTCGACCGGAAGGCTGATGGAGAACATCGGCATCATCGGACACGGGGCGGACTGGACGGTGGAAACGGCATATGTGAAAATGTGCTGGGCGCTCGGGCAGGAGAAGGACGCAAAGAAAATCCGCAAGATCCTGCTCACGCCGCTCGCGAATGACATCACGCCCTACTCGCAGATCACGGATGAAATCGCGTGATGATTATGCTTTGCGGCCTTGAGATCCACCAGCGCCTCGCGGGGCGGAAATTGTTCCACGCCTGCTCCGCGCCCAGGCCGGACGAGGCGCTTGGGGAGGGGGCGGCACGCGTGGTGCGCTCGCTTCAGGCTACTTCGAGCGAGATGGGAGGCGTGGACGAGTCGGCCCGCTTCGAAGGAGGACGGGGGCGAAAATTCGAATACGTGGCCCCGCCTGCTTTCTGCTCGCTCGTGGATCTGGACGAGGAGCCGCCCAACGCGATCAACCCCGAGGCGCTGGCCGCCTGCCTGCGCTTCGCGCGCTCGATCGGCGCGAACGTCGTGGACGAAGTGCAGGTCATGCGCAAGACCATCGTGGACGGCTCGAACACCTCCGGCTTCCAGCGCACCGCGCTCGTGGCACTGGGCGGCAAGATCATGGCCGGCAAGAAAGAGATCCCCATCCAGACCGTGTGCCTGGAGGAGGAGAGCGCCGGCATATTGCCGTCCCAGAATGGGCGGAGCGTCTATCGCCTCGACCGGATGGGCATCCCGCTCATCGAGATTGCCACCGACCCGGTCTTCACCACGCCGCAGGAGGCGCTCGACGGGGCGCGGGCCATCGGACTGAGCTTGAGGATGCTGCCCGAGGTGATGCGGGGCCTGGGCACCATCCGCCAGGACGTGAACATCTCCATACCCGAAGGCACGCGCGTCGAAATAAAAGGGCTGCAGGATCTGGGCCTGATGGCTTCGCTCATCGAAAACGAGGTGAGGCGGCAGACGGCGCTCATCGAAATCGCGAAAGAGATCAAAGGAAGAAAGACCCGCACGGCAGCCCGAAACAGATCCGGCGATGGGGATGAGGACCCGATCACGTGGCTTGACGTGAGCGAGCTATTGACGGGTACGAAATGCAAGATCATATCGAAAGCCATCGCACCCGCCGCGGCGGGAAGCGGAACCGGCAACCCCTCAGGCGTGATCAGAGGGCGGACGGGCGTTGTTTTAGCCGCCAAGCTCCCGGGTTATGCCGGCCTTCTGGGCCGCGAGCTCTACGAAGGCCGGCGCTTGGGCACCGAGATCTCGGATTATGCCAAAATGGCGGGCGGGGTGAGCGGGCTCATCCATTCCGACGAGGATTTTGGCAAATACGAGCTCAGCCGGGACGAGATCGACGACATCGCGGGCGCCCTGCAGACCAGGGAGGAGGATGCGTTCATCCTCATCGCGGATTCGCGCCCCAAGGCCGAGGCGGCGATGGCCGCCGCGCTCAAGCGCGCCCATCAGCTCGAGGTGGTCCCGGAGACGAGGAAGGCGGACGGGAAGGGCGGCTCGTCCTTCATGCGCCCCATCTCGGGCGCGCACCGCATGTACCCGGAGACGGACATCCGGCCGATCCGCATCACGAAAAACATGCTCGAGGAAGCCGACACGCCGCTCGAGAATCTTGAAACGAAAAAAGAGCGGCTTTATGCGCTGCTGGGCGCGCAGCTGGGAGAGCAGATGCTGCGCTCGCACCATCTGGACTTGTTCGAGAAGCTCTGCGAGAAGGGCGCGGACGCGCGCCTCGCGGCCGTGATGCTGGAGCAGACCTTCGTCGCATTGAGGAGGGAGGGCGTGGACGTGGACAGGATAGGGCCGGACGCGCTCTTCGAATTGTTCGGCGAATACGGGGCCGGCCGTTTGACCAAGGCGGCCATACCGGAAGTGCTCAAGGTGCTGGCACAAGGAAAAGAGAGCGCCATCCGCCCGATTCTGGAGCAGAACAGGCTCGAGCGCATTTCCGGCGCCGAGCTGGCCAGGCTTTTCGCGGGCGAGGGGCTGGACATGAAATCGTTCATCATCAAACACCGGCTGGTGGTGGACGGGGAGGAATTGGCGCGGATCGCGAACAAGAGATGAGAGGATAGGCAGGCTCTTTGCCGATTCATGCTTCTTTAGGTCGAGCGACTGCGGCTGTTTTTAGCGTCTTGTTTTTAAACCGCGCCGGGGTTGGAGAGGATATGGGAAAGGAGGATGTGCGCTCGGTGGCGAAAGACATCCGTTCGCTCAAAGTGCAGGGGGCGAGGCGGATTGCCAAAGCCGCCCTTCAGGCGCTGATGCGGGCCGGAGACAAGAGCAAGGCCAAGGATGCAGATACGTTCTATTCGGACCTCCTGTCCGCCTCGCGCGAGCTGGCGAAAAGCCGGCCCACCGAGCCGATGATGAGAAACGCCCTGTCCGATTCGCTGCGCTTCTGCCTGGCGCATATCCACGCGCACCCCTCCAGGGAGGTCAGCCAGCTCAAGGCGGCGCTGCACACCCACCAGGACCACATGCTATACGGGATGGACCAGGCGGCCGAAAAAATCGCGCGGCACGGGGCCGAGCAGATTGCGCCGGGGGCGAACATCCTGGTGCACTGCCACTCGAGCACCCTGGTGCGCATGCTCATCCGCGCTCAAGAGGAGGGGAAACACCCGCGCGTGACGTGCCTGGAGACGAGGCCGCTTTTCCAGGGAAGGCTCACCGCGCGCGAACTGGCCGGTGCCGGCGTGAAAACGGCGCTGGCCGTGGATTCGGCCGCCGGCTCGCTCATGCCCGGAATGGACATGGTGTTCGTGGGCGCGGACGCGATAACGGCCGGCGGGGATCTGGTGAACAAGATCGGCACGCACACCCTGGCCCAGTTGGCGGACCGGCATTCGGTGAGATTTTTGTGCGCGGCGGAACTGTACAAATACGACCCGCTCACCCGGTTCGGCCGGACCGAGCCGATCGAGGAGCGGGCGGCGGCCGAGGTGTGGGGCGACGGGAGATACGCGAAGGAGAAAGGCGGGAAGAGAAAGACGCTCGACGTGCCGGCGGGGCTGCGCATTCTCAACCCCGCGTTCGACGTGACGCCGGCCCGGCTCATCTGGGCTTACATCACCGAGGAGGGGCGGGTGTCTCCGGCGCAGCTTCCGGACATCGCGCAACGAAAACTCAGACTGAAGAATTGAAGGGATTATCTTCACCCGGGAGGGATGACATGGTGCAATCCGAATACAAGCAGAAGAAAGAGAGGATCCTCAGGCTGCACAGGATGCAACTCAAGGCCAAGGCGCTCGACGTGATGGCCGGCGGCATGGTGGTGCTGCTCAACGCGCAGTTCGCGCACCAGAACGACATATTCATGGGCTACCGTGTCATCGTCCGCCACGGCCGCAAAGAGACCATCGTCATGGTGGACCTCACCAACGACATGGTGCAGCCCGGCGAGGTCGGGCTTTTCTACGAGGTGGCCAAGGCACTGGGGGTGCGCCAGAAGGCCCAGATCGAGCTGGAGCTGACCAGCCGGCCCAAGTCCATCGAATACATCAAGGCCAAGCTGGACGGGCAGGCGCTCCAGCCGATGCAGATTAAGACCATCATCAACGAGGTGATGGAGAACCGCCTCTCGGAGGGGGAGATGTCCGCCTTCATGACCTCGTGCTACATCCGCGGCATGGACGACAACGAGGTGGTGGGGCTCACCGAGGCGATCGTCAATACGGGCGACACGCTCAAGATCGGGAAAAGCCCGATTTTGGACAAGCACTGCGTCGGCGGCGTGGCCGGGAACCGGACCACGATGGTGCTGGTGCCCATCGTGGCCGCCGCGGGCTGCTACATCCCCAAGACCTCGAGCCGGGCGATCACGTCCGCGGCCGGAACCGCGGACGCGATGGAGACCTTGTGCGAGGTGACGCTGCCCATCCACGAGATGGAGAAGCAGGTGCGTACCATCGGGGGCTGCGTCGTCTGGGGCGGGGCGGTCAATCTCGCGGCCGCGGACGACAAGCTCATCAAGGTGCGCAACCCGCTCTCGCTGGATCCCCAAGGCGTGCTGCTCTCCTCGATCCTGGCCAAGAAGAAGAGCGTAGGCGCGCAGTGCTGCATCATCGACATCCCCATCGGGCGGGGCGTGAAACTGACGGACACGGCCGGCGCGCGGGAACTGGCCCGCAGTTTCATCAGCATCGGAAAAAGGCTCGGGATAAAAATCGAGGCGCTGATCACCAACGGCGAGGACCCCATCGGCAAGGGCATCGGGCCCGCGCTCGAATGCCGGGACGTGCTGGGGGTGCTCGAAGGCAACGGGCCGGCGGACCTGCGCGACAAATCGGTGATGATGGCCGGCACCCTCCTCGAGTTGGCCGGCAAGGCCAAAAAAGGGCAGGGGGCGCTGATCGCGGCGCGCCTCATCGACAACGGCAAGGCGCTGGCCAAATTCAAGCAGATCGTGGAATGGCAAGGAGGCGAGACGCGCAACCTCAACTCGCATTCCATCCCCATCGGAAGCCACCATTACCGGGTGATCGCTGAGCGCTCGGGGCGCATCTCGCACCTGGACAACAAGATGCTCTCGCGCGTGGCCCGGGCGGCCGGGGCGCCGGCCATCAAGGGCGCGGGCATCTACCTGCACTGCGAGAAAGGGGATTTGATCAAGGCCGGGAATCCGATCATGGACATCTATTCCGAATCGGAGACGAAACTGGACATGGCCATCGAGGTGCTCAAGGGGTACGAGCCGGTCGAGATGGAGAAGGTGCTGCTGGACAGCCTCAAGGAATAGGAATGCGCACGGTTCGGCCCCTGGAAGGAGGATAAGGACGGATGCGGGAAACGGCCCGAAAGCGGCAAAGACGCCTCGCCGAAAGGAACCCGATACGGGGCCCGGGCCCCCGTTTTCCCTTATCTTGTCCGCTTTTCCTTATCTTCTTCCTCGTACTTTTTTTGGACGGCATTCGCAGGAGCCGGGCTGCTCAGGAGGCGCTCGACGAATTGTTCTTGAGGAACACCGTGATCTTGTAGATGTCGGTCTGGGCCGCCAAATCCGGAACGGTGGAAAGACCCCGGAACACGACCGCGTAACGGGTGTCGTCGCTCATGTGCAGGACCACCATCTGGCCCAGCCCCAGGTTGAAGCGGTCGATTGGCAAGCCCCCGGAATCCTCCAGGCCGTACTGGGCGCCCGGCGGCTTGAGCGACGGATCCAAACCGATCAGCAGGAGCCGGAAGGCGCCGGCATCCATCCGGTCCCCGATGGCGAGCGAGCCGCTCTGGATTTTTGGCGGGGCCGGGAACATCTGCTCGACCGTGAAACCGTTCTGGGGCTCGCTCACCTGGATGCTCAGGTTGGATTTGGAGAGGTCCTTCGCTTCGTAGACTTGCGCCTGCACCGAGGCCTTGGAGCCCTCGCCCACGGCGAACACGGCGGCCACGATGAATCTCGAACCGTCGGGCAGGACCAGCTCGACCGCATGATCGTTGGGGACGGAGAAGGAGACGAGGGAGGCGCCGAACGGATCGAGCGCGTCGAATTGGGCGGACGGGAGCCCCGTCTGCGTCAGGCCGGAGAGCCGGAGCTGCCAGTTGGAGAAGACCAGGCGCTCGCCGCTCTTGAGCATGGAGATCTTGAGCGCGTTCTTGGAGCTCCAGCCTGAGCCTTGGGTGGGCGAGAACGAGGAATTGAAGACCGA
>JAZDHB010000093.1:0-7239 GCA_043806415.1 Microcaldota archaeon
GCGTGTCCGAAAACTTCTTTCCCGCGAACTGGTATTTGCGCAGCTCGGCATGGCCAGTCGTGAAATTGATTTCCAGCACGGCCTTGCAATAGCGCCCGAATTGGGCGTCGGTCTCGTTCCAGCCCTCGAACTCGATGCGGAAGACGCTGCGGTCGCTCGACCAGGCGGGGGGGAGGGCCCGGACATCGGGCGGGATGTTGAACATAACTGGGATGTAGCCGGCCAGCTTGTCGACCAAGGCCAGGTCGTCCAACGAAAACGCCTTGAAGAGGGCCGTGCGGCGGGTGAATATGCCGACATGACCCGGTTTCCCCTTGATGGCGGTGACGAAAATCTGGGAATTCGGCCCGTTGTGGATGTAGTTGAAGCGGCCCCCGTCCCCGGCAAACAGGTATTCTCCCAGCACCTGCATCTTGCCTCTGGCGGTGTTGAGCACCAGATAGGGTTCGCCAGCTTTGTCCAGCGCATGCTCAATGTAGTATGTTGCGGGGCTTTTTTGGCGCGTCTCTTTCCTGCCTTTCTTGCTTTTTTTGCCCCCTTCACTGGCCGGGGTTCCGGCCCCGGCTTCAGTTGCGGTGATGGTGAGTTCGTAGGGGCTGATTCTCGTGATGGAGGATACCACGATGGTTTTGCGCCGGCGCTCGGGAGTGATGTAAATGAGGGCTTTGCCGACCTGGACCTCGTCGAAGGAGTGGAGGCCGGATATGCGGTTTGAGCCGTAGATGGTGTTGGTGGGCAGGCTTTTGCTGGAAAGATAGTCGTACAGCGAGCCGGATTCCAGGTATTCGCCGCGATAATCGCTCAGCGCCAGCGCATTCATGGAAGCAAGCGGAGCCAGAACGCTCTGCACAAAGTGGCTGCAATCCATCACGCCCCAGATATACCCGCTGTCCTGGAGGCTCTCGGCCCGCTCGTCCATCACCTGATCCACTTTGGTGTTCGGGCTGAAATTCCACAGGTTGGCCAGGGTCATTTTGGTCCCCAAAAGCGGATCCCGGCGCACCGCCTTTAGGTAATCCGACATCAGCGCGTCCATGGCTTTGTCGTCTGGGTTGAGGAAATCGCTCTCTTGCAACCCGGTCTTGTCCAGCACCACGCCGCCCGTGGCGGCCGCCAGACTTTGGAGGCTGGATTTCGCTTCGGCATCGGGTTTTCCAACGAATATGAAATCTATGCGCAGGTTGAGGCTGTTGGCGAGGCTGGCCAGGGAGTTGAGTTCATCATCCCCGATTTTGGCAGAGCCTCCATTGCCGATAATCAAAAGCCTTTGGTGGGGCGGAACATAGCCCTCCAAGTTCGCGCCAGACAGGTTTTTGGTCTGGTCGCTGAAGGTTTGAAGGCGCGAATGGATGGCGGCCACAAGCCCTCCGAGGTAGTTTCCACCCTTCTGGGCAAAATCCTGGTTCGGGCCGAAAAGATCGGCGGCATTCTTGGCCATGAGCAGGGCCGGATAGAACTGGTTATCGACATAGGCCAGCGTATTGCTCCCGATCTTGGTGCGGACATCGATGAGCGGGGTGACGAGAACAGGATTAGCCCTGGAGGATTCTTGCGCCAATTGCTTGATTTGGTCTTCCAAAAGGTGGAACCGCTTCTCAGGCGGGGCGATGGAGGGGAAGTCTACCGTTCTACTAAGCTCTTGATCTTTCTCCTGACAGAGCACATCATATTTGGCCTTCAGGTCGGATGCATAGCTTTGGTATTTCTGGGTCTGCAGCTTCCCCGCCAGTTCGGATGCGGCGGCGCTGTTCAGGCCAATGACGCTCATGTTCGTGGGCCTGACGCGGGCTTCGATGGACTGCCGGTAGACATCAAGCACGGTCGTGTAATTTTGCAGAATCTGAAGGACGATCTCGTAATCTTTCTGCTCGGCGCTGGCCGCGAGGTTCTCCAGGCCCCGCCCGGAAAGCGGCAGGGGATAGTCCAGACGATAGCCCGCGTAGATGCTGCGAGAGGACGGGCCGAATACGGCATCGTTTGAGACATAGCCGGAGATGCCGCGGCCGGAAGCGTTGAATATGGTCAGGGGAATCTGGATATTGAACCGGCCGAAGGGGGCCAGCTTGTCGATGCCCATCCAACCACCGTTCAGCGATATGGAAGAGGACAGGGGGCCGGAGAAGGTGAAGCCGAACTGGAGGTCTTTGGGGCTCATGTTCTGCAGCGTGGTTTGCAGATATGACGAAACGCCGGGCACGAGAAAGTTGTTTGGGTCAAGCGAGAAGCGCATGACGGTGTTGAGGTAGGCCTGGGCGTACGAGATTGAGATGGGATTGGAACTGGCCAAATCCGGGTCATACAACCCCCGCAGGGTCGAATGCAGCGAGAGGCGGAGAACAGAAATCTGATAGCTCATGTCGGCCCCCAGCTCGACGCGCAGGAGGGGGATTTGGGGGCGGGTGTTGCGGGTGAAAACGTTGCCTTGCCATTGGCCGAAGGAAACGTCGCCGCGCTGGAAGATGGAGCCCACGTCGGCGGACGCGACGAGATGGACGTCGAACGGCTCCAGCCCCGCTATCGCCCGCCGGGTTTGGAAATCCAGCAGGGTTCCGACGGCCCGGCCGAAGGAAAGGCTCAAGGCTGAGAAGTCCTGCCGCGCAGAAGGCCAGGGGGTGAGAAAGAGGGAGATGGAGGTGCGCTCGGCCGGATTGTCGTTGATTTGGTAGGCGATTTGCACGGTGCCCTTCATTCTTTGGATGAGATCCTCCGCAAATCCGCGGGCGGATCGGAATTGGGATTCCTGACCCATGCTGATTTTGTTTCCGCTTGGGGGCAGAATGGTGTTGGTGATGGGGAAGGAATAGCCCCCAAAAAACAGGCCAAGGCCCTGCCCGGAAAGTTGTTTGGCCTCCGGCGGGACCGGCAACCCCAGCTGGGCGGCCAATTCCAGCGCATGCGCCGTGGCCATCACAGAGGGAGCGAGGGTGGGCGGCTTGACCGTGGCCTTATTCTCCTCCGCTGGCGGCCGGGTTTGGACCTCCTTGTCGGCCGGCTTTTCGGTGCTGGCCGGCGGCTTGGTTTGCGCCGTTTCGCTCGGTGGAACGGGAGGTGTGCGGGTGTGCAGGATTTCGATGGTTTGGCCCGACGGATGCAGGAAATTGTCCCCAGACGTAATGCGCACGTCGTCCAGTTCCGACGGCTTCGCCAGCTGGATGGTGGCCGAAACCGAGATGTCGACACAGTGGAGGGCGGGATTTGGAAGCGGGGTGCATTGGATGGTGGCCGGCTGGTTGCAGATTAGGAGGCCAGGAGTGCGCAGGAAGGCAAGCTGCTGCAAGGCCCAGAGGCTGGCATGCAGGTCCGGGTCCGCAGTCGAGGTGGAGGAGAGGCGCATGGACCAGGAGATGGAAAGTGTTTTGTGATCCGTCGCCAGGCTCACGGTGGCGGGGGGCGTTGCCGCAGGAGAAACGGGTGGACATGTCCTCCCAGGGCATTTTCACCAGCACGGCCGGCATGAACGCCCACGAGCGGCGCATCACATCGCCCACTGGCGTATAATCGTCATGGGAGATGTCGCGCAGCCTGAACTTGAGCGTTTCGAGCACATCGGGGGTTTGCAGCAGGAGCGGGTCCTCGAGCAGGGCGCGGATGTCGGCCAGCACCGGGTGGTTGGGATCGATGCGGACCAGGTCCTGCTCCAGCGCCGACAGGTCGTGCTGCAGGCGGGCCGTGCGCTCGGCCAGCCCGGCCTCATCGTCCGGCGCGAGCGGATTGAAATCCAGCACCAGGCGCACGTTGAAGCCGTGGATGAACGGGAAGATGGATTTGAGATGGGCCCCCTCATCCTGCCCCATCGCCAGATTGGCCGGACGGCGGGCAACGACGTCGGCTATCGTTGGGGTGAGGCCGCCCGTTTCCGGCCGGTATATTACCAGCTCGATTTGAGAGATTTGGCGCTCGAAATGCGCGAGCAGATCGTCCACGCCTTCCTGCGGAACGCCCTTGGAGAGCAGAATGTCCTTTATTTTGTCCTTGGCCTGCTCCAGCAGCTGCTCGGGCTTTTGGCAGCCGGCCAGCTGCTGGCGCAACTCGGATTCGAGCTCCTGCGGGTCCAGGCCAAGCTCTTGCGGAACCAGAAAGGCGCTGAAGAGGCTTTGCTTGAACATGGCCGGGAAGGTGATTGAATTGAGGCCGGAGAAAACCGTCGCCAGCGTGGCCTGTAGAAAACTGTCGTTGGCGGCGTAGTTCGGATTGACCGGCCCTGGCAGGAAATCGGGAAGGTTTTGCAAAAAGAGGCTCTCGCTGCCCTCGCCGACGGATAGGATGGCCTCGAAGGCATGGTCGATGGACTGCAGCTTGGAACCCGAAACCATGTATTCGAGGTAATGAAAAGGCGCGGGCACGGCGTTGAGCTCGCGGAATTTGGTTTGGGTGGCGCTCGAATAGGAGCAGGTGGGCACATAGAAGGGGAATGGCGAGGACTTCGCATCACCCGAGGAGATGATGGCGTTCTGGCGCAGCTGCTGGAACGCTGAGAACGAGTCGGACACCTCCCCAAGATGGACGGGGGCGATGGGGCAGAAGGAAACCGAATACCGACAGGCCGACTCCGTGGGATTGGCGGCGTCGAAAATGGAGGTGAAGGAATACCCGTCAATGAGCGAGGGCGCGCGGGCGTCTTGGGAAGATTTCGGATGGATGTCTTCGCTTAGAAGCATGGGGAGATAAACAGAGGAGCGTTTATATGCCTTTTTTAACGGCCCTCGGGCCGGATTCGACAGTTTCCCGCTGAAAAGGCGGCGACCTTGGATCGATTGGCTCAGCGCAAAGATGAGCTCAACGGAACGGTCTGGAATTTCTCCTCAGCGGCGAGAGCGGCTTCTTGCGCCCCACGCGCGCGGACAGGTCGTGGATGACGTGCTCCACCTCCTCGGGCGCGAGGGCGGCGCGCAGGTCCGCCTCGATGAGGATGGCGGGATAGGCGTAGTGGGGATGGAGGGCGCACAGGCCGGCCATCACCTCGGCCACCTCGGAAAACGGCGAGGCGGTGGAGAGGAATTCAATCCGCAGCGGCCGGTCGCCGGCCACGGGCTTGATGTAGAAGGTGAGGATGCGCCCCGCCCATTCGCCCAAGTCCTTGAGGATCGGATTCTTGGTGGGCGAGAGCGAGTAGCGGAAAACGAAGGAGCGCTCGCCCGCCTCGAGCAGGTTGTCCAGGAACACGGTGTCCGACGCGTTGACAAGCGATTCGGCCGCCTCGGGCATGGCGCGCGAGACGATGTCGATGAAGCGCTTCCCCCGCGAGTCCTTGGTCACGCCCACCAGGTTCGTGCCCCCGGCCGCCGCGCCCGAATAGAGCTTCTGGTAAAGGGAGATCACGTCCATATACAGGGACTTGAATTCGGAATCGTCGGGCGGCTTGTCGGACACGAGCGGGGCGAGCGAGCCGTCGATGAGCAGGTAATTGGGATGCCATTTCTCGAGCGCGCCAATCGCGCAGGAAAGCTCGGAGCGCAGGCGCATGAGAGAGGAGAAGCGCAGGCGCTCGAAGGATTCGAGGCCCGAGCGGGCCGCCGGCTGCAGGGGCGGGCTGGAGGAGGGGAAATAGGCGTGGCGCACGAGCGCGCCCTCCTTGTACTCGAACTGGACGGCCACGGAGCGCAGCACCAGAAGATCGAGGCCGTGGAATTCCTCGCTGCCCAATCCGCCGTCGACGGCGGCGAAGGTGCCGTGGGGCTTGCGGGGGTCCACCTTATAGAGAAGATCGGCCTCGAGCGCCTCGGAATACTGTATCTTGCCGGCATTGAAGCGCATGCGCTTGGCGATCCCGTCCCACTGGTCCTGCCAGGCGAGGTAATCGCGCGCGAGCGAGACGATGGAGTCGGCGTCCTGCATGGATGAAGAGGGGAAGCATAGTTTAAGAATTATGGGCGAGTAGTCTTCCGGTCGTGATCAAATGGTTTCCACTTCAGACCCCAACGAACTCAAGCAGGTCATCCTCGTGCGCATGGATTTGGGCATGGGGCGCGGAAAGATGGTGGCGCAGGGTGCGCACGCCTCGCTGGACGCCTATTTGGACGCCGTGCGCAAGACGCCTGATGTCGCCAAGCGATGGCGTGAGATGGGCATGCGCAAAGTGGCGCTCAAGGTGAAAGACGAGAAGGAGCTGGTTTCGCTTTTCCAGGAAGCCAAGGATGACGAGCTTCCGTGCTCGCTCATCACCGACGCCGGGCACACGCAGCTTGCGCCGGGCAGCATGACGTGCGCAGGGATAGGGCCGGCGAAAGCCGAATGGCTGGACAAGATCACTGGGAAGCTGGGATTATTGTGAGGCCCGTTTTTCCGTTACACCCCTAATTCAAGATACAACGGCACCGTCTCGCGCCCCTCGATGTCTCTGACGATGCGCATGAACCGCTTGCGCTCGTACCAGCCGACTACTTTCGGCGTAGCATACGCATGGGCGACCAGGAATGCACATCCGATGGACTCTCGCTGAGCCAGCGCGAGATAGACGGCAAAATCGAGCAACTGGCTAGCCGCCCCTTTTCCTTCCTCACTCTGGTCGGTCGCCAGTTTCCCAAGCAACAGAGCCGGCAGCTGGTTCGGGAAGTCTTTCGGGTATTCTCCCAAGCGTCTTCCAGCGAGAGTGAATTCCTCCTTCTTCTCCGGAAGTTTCAGGGCGCTCATGCTCAAGGTGATATACGCTAAGGGCTTGGAATCACTTTTGCGCAGCAGGAGGTATGTGGTGCCAATGTGAAGCTTCTGGTAGCTCAACGCGTCCTTGCGCAGGAAATCGTTGAGCTCGTCATTGTTAGAGTTAAACTGGGCAATGCGCGCCAGATGCTCGTCTCCAAGCATCTGGATGAACGTATCCTGGTTTTGATTCGTTTCAAGGCTCACGCTATCCACCTTTGTGTAGTTCATCCTAAACTACCTTCATCGCACATCGAATTTCATCTTGCGCACGCGCTCGATGAACCTGTCCCGGGCCGGATCTTTTTTTGGGTGGAGGAGCGATTCCATCAGGCGCTTCGCTCCCCATTCGTCCACTTCGATGATGCATTCGATGGGTTTTGCCATTTTCATGACCTCTAAGAAGTGGGCACCGTTTGAACTATAAAAAATACCGCCCCCTTATGGGCTCGCCTTCGGCGCGCCCTCGCCTGCGGGCTCGGGTGCGGTTTTCTCGACTCATGCAAACGCCAGCAGGCTGAGCTGGTGCAGTTCCACTTTTGCTGAATCCACGGTGCGGTGAAGTTCCTTGTGCCGGTGCTCCTTGATGTAGCGGTAGATTGT
>JAZDHB010000094.1:0-19194 GCA_043806415.1 Microcaldota archaeon
AAGCGGCTCGTGGCAGGCGGCGCACAAGAACATGCCTATCTCAAAGTGGTGGACGTATTTGCCGGAAAAGGGCATCTCGGTGCCCTTCTCGCGCAGGACGTGGTATTGGGATGACGTGAGCCGGGCCTTCCATTCCGGCTCCGAGAGGACGACTTTTGAGGGCGACGAAGAGGATGCACCTGGACGTTGCGCGCCATTCTCTTTTCCGGGACGCTCTTCGCCCCCTCTTCTTTTTGGGCGCTGCGCAACCTTCTTTTCCACGGGAGGCGAAGCGCCCGGGCGCGTGTTGTCTTTCTTCATTCATATCCCCCAATTTGTTATCAGGTGCGAATATTTCTCAGAGCCTGAGCGCCTGGATTATTTTTCGCGCGATGCCCTCGGGCACCTGCGCGGGCCCGCGCGCCTCGAACCAGTTGATTCGCGCCACCGGAGAGATGCCGCAGAAATTGAGCACCGCCTTGTCCACCGAGAATTCGGGTGCGCGCCCGAAGAGAGAGAAGCCTTCCGCGCCCCCGCCATAGGTGTTGATGACCACCGCGCGCTTGCCGGCCAGCCGCTGTTCGATGGGCAGGTTGGCGAGGAAAATGGGATAGCACGCGCCCACGCCGCACAGCGCCCCGATCACGGGCTTGGCTGCCGCGGGGATTTGGGGCGCCTGCTTGAAATTGTAAGCGAACCCGGCCGTGAAGATGCGGTCGAAGAAACCCTTGAGCATGGCGGGCGCGCCATACCACCAGACCGGGTAGATGAAAACGAGCAGGTCCGCCTTTTGGATAAGGCGCTGATAACGGGCGACGAGAGGATCGGCCCTCTGTTCGCCCTTGCGGTTCATGGCCGCATAATCCCGCGAGTCCAGAAGCGGATCGAACTGGTCGGAATAAAGGTCGATGACCTCGAATGGGCGGCCGGCGGCGTCCAGCTTCTCCTTCACGAAGCGGAGCGCGGCGGCGTTGTGGCTGGTTTTCGAGTCGGGGTGGGCATAGATGATCAGGTCCATGGGGAGATATGCCACATATGAATTATAAATCATGGCGATGAGAAAATACCGATTTCATGATGCAAAAACTAGTCAATGCCCTGCGCCTCCCGTTCCTGATTGCCAGCTTCCTTCCGGCGGCCGCGGCCGGAGCGCTGGCCGTGCACGACGGGAATTTCTCGGCCCTGCCCTTCTTCATCGTCTCCTTCGCCGTCCTGTGCGCGCATGCGGGCACCAACCTGGCCAATGATTACTTCGATTACAAGACCGGGAACTACCCCAAGGTGAAGAAAGAGCCGACCGGCGGCAGCTTCGCCATCCAGAACAAGGATTTCTCGCCTGAACAGGTCTATGGGATGAGTCTCGCGTGCTTCGCCCTCTCCCTCGCGCTGTTCGCCTACCTGGCCGCCCAGGTCTCTCCGATCGTCCTGATGCTCGGGGCAGCCGGCGTGGCGATCGGTTTCTTCTATACCGCGCCGCCAATCAAGCTGGGCTACCGGGTCCTGGGCGAGCTGGCCACCTTCGTCGGGATGGGGCCGCTGCTCTTCGAGACCGTTTATTTCGCCACGACCGGCACATTCAGCACGGCCGGCCTTCTCATCTCGGCATTCCTGGGCGTCCTGGTGCTCAACATCCTGCTGGCTGCCCAGGTCCCGGACATCGAGGTGGACCAGGCGAGCCGGAAACACACGATCAGCGCAAAGTTCGGGCCCTCGGCGCTCTACAACATCTTCCTGCTGGCTAACGTCTTCGCCGCGCTGGTCCTCATCGCGTCGGTCGCATGGTACGGACTGCCGAGCGAGATACTCATGGCCCTGCTCGGCAGCGTCGTGGCCTTCAGGGCTTATTCGCTCCTGACCAAGGAAAAAACGCTCGACGCGCTCGGCTCGTGCCTCAATGCCCTGCAAATCGGGGGCGTGCTGCTCGTTCTGGCGCTCATATTCAAGATTTAGAGGTGGAAAGATGAAAAATACTCATGAGAACAACGATGACGAAGCCTGCAGGCGCCGATGCATGTACAAAAGCGTCGGGCTGCTGGTTCTGCGCCTGATTTTCGTGGCCTGGATGCTGCATGGCGTGCAGAAGCTCATGGACATAGAGGGAACGACCAAATTCTTCTCGGGCCTGGGCATCCCGATGCCGAACGCGATGGCCTGGGTGGTGTCCCTGATCGAAACGTTCGGAAGCCTGGCCCTGCTGCTGGGCTTGGGCACCCGTTACGTCGCCCCGCTGATGGCATTCGTCATGCTGGTGGCCATCCTGACCGCGCACCTGCCTTCGGCGCTCAAAGCGGGCCTGCCCTTCGGCTACCTCAAGATGGAGCTGCCCATCTCGTACTTCGTGATATCGGTGGCCCTGGCGCTGAGCGGACCGGGCAGATACAGCCTGGACAAGCTGCTCTTCTGCAAGAACAAATGCGACGGGAAATGCCAGGGGAAGAAATGAACCGGGAATAAGATAAGGAAAAACAAAAACGAAAAAGACGGAAATCGGGGGCCCGGGCCCCCGATCGATTTTTTATTTTTCTTTTGTTTCTATTTTTATTCTTCTTTATTTTGTACTCCAGATTTACCTCTTCCTGCCTTTGGCCTTCTTGACCGACCCGGCTTTCGGAGCCGGCTTGGCCTTGGGCATGGAAGCGATGGACAGGGCCGCCCGCGAGGCGCCGGAAGATGGTTTGCCGGCATAGAAGCCGAACACGTCCACCACGTAGGCGATAAGGAAGGACACGCCCAATATGGACACCACCGCGCTGACGAACACGGCGGCAATCGGCCCGACGGGCGGGATGGAAGCCAGGGCCGCTGCGATATATTTGGAACCTTCCATCACCACCATCAGGAAGACCGAACCCGCCAGGACGGCGATGGCGACCTCCAGGGTCTGGCCCGCCACCAGGCCATAGGATTCACGGGGCATCGCGCTCTCCACGCCGTCTCCGCGGAAGAAGAGGTAATTCGCGAAGGTCGTGCGCACGGAATGGACGAAGGAACCCAGGGCCCAGAGGATGAGGGTCAATATGGCCAAGGGAGGAGCGAACGATGCGATGGACGGATCGCCCATGGCTAGGCCGGCGCCCAAAACCAAGAGGGCGAGCACAAGCGCGGCGGCGGCCGGAGTGAGCAGTTTGCGGTCATACCAGCAGCCCGCGTTCAGGAGGAGGACGCGCAGATTGAGCACAAACAGGTCCAACAGGCGCTGGGGCTTGGACGGGACCGGGATGCCGGAGAGTCCCATCGCCGCACGGGCCATGAACATGACGGTATACAGCGACCAGAGCGTGGCGAGGGCCATCCAGAGCACGAAGAGGAAGATGAAGGCGGATACGACGCCGAGGCCGGCGCCCATGATCAGCGCGACGATCGTGGACGGGTCGGCAGAGGCGAGGGCCGCCGCGGTGGACTCCGACGGGATGGTGGCAACAAAGAAGACGGCCAGAGAGAAGCTCAGCACGAGGGTCAGGACCAGACTGCCGATGAATTGCACGGCCGCCCATTTGAGCAGTTCCTTGTCCGTGAAGCGGCCGAGCGCGAGCTTGAAACCCGAAATGACGTCATAGTATTTTCCCATTTTACCCCTCCTGATTGCAGGCAACCGGTGCTCGATGGATGGAGCACTCGCGTTAAGGAATGCACCATTACATGATTTATATTACTTCTTACTTGCGGCCCGGCGAAAACGGGGCGCCGGACTTGGACAGGGGACGTATGGACGGCGCGCCGAACGAATGATGGCCCTTAGGAGAAGAGGCCTGTTTTTTGGAAGAAGATTCCTTTTCTTTCGAATCGCTCGAATCCTCGGGGGCTTTGGCCGGCTTCTGCTTCGGCTTTGCTGCGCCGGCGTCCGGAAGAAGAGCCGGGGCGACCGGATTGTCCATGACCAGACTGAATCCGCGATCACTGATGGACGCCGGGCGCAGGATGTGCTCGTGCGCGCTGCCGCGCATCTTGACGATCTCGAGCGTGCGGGTGCGCCGCATGCCGTCGTGCGCCCAGCCCAGGTGGATGAACCCGTCCGCCAGCGCCTCGATGCCGACCGTGGTGCGCGGGATATCGCCCGGCGAGCCGTGCATGTCCTCGGCCGTGAGCAGCGCGCTGACGCCCCAGCGGCGGATGGTGTTGACGAGCTTGGTCAGCTCGCGCCGGCGCGCGTCGCCTTCCGAGAGCAGGGCCAGCGGGGTGACGGAATCGAAGACCACGCGCTCCACGCCCAGCGTGTCGATGAGTTCGAGGAGCGAGCTTTCCTGCTCCATGAAATCACCCAGCTCGTTGTGCGGGTATTCGATGAACAGGACGTGCTTCTCGCGCTCAAGCTCGGGCAGGTTCCAGTCGTATCCGCTCATGTTCGCGAAAATGGAGAATTTCGGCTCGTCGAAGGAGAGATAGAGGCCCGGCTCCTTGTTCTGCCGGTAGCCCTCGACGAGGAATTGGGTGGCGAAGGTCGTGCGCCCCGAGCCGGTGCTGCCGGCCACGGCCACGATGCTGTTCTTGGTGTATCCGCCGCCCAGCATCCCGTCCAGGCCGGGTATGCCGGAGGTGACTTTCGGAAACAGGAGGCCCATACAGACACCATGCGCACATCGTTTTTATGCCTACGCTTTCCGATCATATGCGTTTTCGCGGACGCTACGCTTTCGAATCTTGCGTTTTCTGCTCCGGCGCGCCCGGGTCTTTTACGTCCCTTTTGGCATCCCCGCCCTTGCCGTCGATCATGCGCTTGCCCAACTCGGCCCGGCGGGCCATCTGGTTCTGGAAAATGATCTTCTCCTCGGGTTTGAGCGTGGAGGTCAGGATGTGGCGGGTGAAATCCTGCGTGATGGCCGAGACGTTCATGAGCGAGGTCTGCAGCTCGCCGGCCGTCACCCGGACGTCAAGCGGCTCCTCCAGCTCGATGGCGATGGGGGCGTAGTTCATCACGAGCGTGAAGAGGGTGGGCAGGTCGACCACCAGCATGCTCACCTTGGCCGTGGTGGAATAGAGCTCGTCGCGCTTGAGCGGCTCGTCCACCTCGCCGACCGCGAAGCGCACGCCCTCCTCGTTGGTGAGCTTGCCCACGAACCCCACCATGATATTCTGGAGCGCGGTCGAATCGGACGCGTGCATGTCGAAATAGAAATGCAGGTAGAACCCGCCGTGGCGGAGCACCTCGTTCTTGAGGGCTTCGAACTTCCTGAGATCGGCCATAGGAACCACAAACGCATGGAATAAGGATACTGGATAAGAGAGGCCGGTTGATGTTTATATTCGTGAGCCCGACATGAGAAACGTGGGGGACCTTAGACTCGCCAAACCCCCCTTCATGGATCAGGGGTATCTGGGCCAGACCGGCCCGAGGATCCGTTTGGGGAATTTAAGCGCGAACGGGCCGACGTGGGCGCACAGAAGCACGTCCCCGCCAACCGGATAGACGGCGGCCAGCTCGCCGGGAACGGCGTCTTGCATGCGACGGGCCCCTTCGCCGCCGACCGGACCGGGCGCCGCGCGGCCGCCGATGATCTTCGGCGCCACGAAGAGAAGCATCTCATCCACGAGGCTCTGCTTGAGCAGGCGGGCGGCCAGCTCGGGGCCGCCCTCGCAAAGCACGTGGTTGATGCCCAGATTATGAAGATGCGCCAGCACGTGGCGCAGGTCCATGTTGTCCCGTGAAATGGCGGGGCAGACGATGACGCCCACGCCGGCGGCCCGGATTTTTTGGAGCTTGGCCAGCCGGGACTTGTCTTTCGTCGCCAGAGTGGCGATAAGGACGTTGCCGTCTGCGAGCGCTTTGGCATGGAGCGGGATTTTCAATCCCCCGTCCACGATGACGCGCAGGGGGTCAGCGACCAGCCCGATCGAGGAGAAGGACAGGCCGAGCCCGGCGCCCGCGGCTCCAGCCGGCGATGGGGATTCGGCGATGCGGCCTCGTTTTTCGGAGCGCGCCGGATCGACACGGGCCGTGAGATGAGGATCGTCCTTGACCACCGTCCCCGCGCCCACGAGGATGGCGCCGCATTTGGCGCGCATGAGATGGACCAGCTCGCGGGATTTCTCCGAGCTGATCCACTTGGAATCGCCTAAGCGCGTGGCGCTCTTGCCGTCCAGGCTCATGGCCATCTTGAGGGTCAGGAAGGGCCGCTTGCGCTCGCAGCGGGAAATGAACGCCGCGTTGATGGCGCAGGCCGAGTCGCAAAAAAGGCCGGAACGGACCTTAACGCCGGCGCGCGCGAGCAGTTTGGCGCCCCCTCCGCGCACGGACTTGTTTGGGTCGTGCATGGAGAAGACGACTTCCTTCATCTTGCCGGCCAGGATCGCGTCCGTGCAGGGCGGCGTGAGGCCGTGGTGCGCGCAGGGCTCCAGCGTCACGTAGAGCGTGGAGCCCCGGAGGAGCGCGTCGGCGCGCGAGCCGTGCTTTTCTCGCACGTCCCGGATCGCGGCCACCTCGGCATGGGCCTGCCCGGCACGCGCATGATACCCCTCGCCCAGGATTTTCCCGTTCTTGGCAATGAGCGCCCCCACGCAGGGGTTCGGAGAGGGCCTTCCCAGTACCGAAAGCTCGACGGCCCGGCGCATGCAGAGGGCATCGAAATCGGACCAGGTATTGCGGCTCGGTAGACTAGGCATAAGAATCGTTAATGGCACAATCAGAAGATTTTTTAGCCTACCTGCCACGCGCTCAATCGATCAAATGGCGCATCTTCTCCTTCTTGGTAGCCAGATAGCGCTCATTGTGGGGGTTCTTGGCAATCAGGAGCGGCAGGCGGCCCTCGATCCGGATGCCGCACTTCTCCAATCCCTCGATCTTCTTGGGATTGTTGGTGATGAGAAGGACGGATTTGACGCCCAGATCGCCTAAGATGCAGGCCGCGGACGAGTAATCGCGCCGGTCTTCAGCGAACCCCAGAAGCAGGTTGGCTTCCACCGTATCGTGCCCCTGGTCCTGGAGGGCGTAGGCTTTCATCTTGTTGGCCAACCCGATCCCGCGGCCCTCCTGATCGAGATGGATGATCACGCCCAGCCCGCCGGCCTGTATCTGGCGCATGGCCTTCTCCAGTTGCGGCCCGCAGTCGCAGCGCAAGGAACCGAGCGCATCGCCGGTGACGCATTCGGAATGCAGCCGGACCGGTACGCGCTCGGCCCCCTCGACCTTGCCCACGAACAGGGCCAGGTGGGTGGGGCCGGACTTCTCCTGGTAGGCCCAGAGGTTGAATGCGCCGTATTTGGTGGGCAGCACGGTCTTGGCCACGAGGACGAGATTCTGATGATGGCAGAGGCAGGCGGCCGATGAGCCGCAATCCGCGGTTTTGAAAAGCGCTTTGGCCGAAGAATCAGGTTTGGCCGAGGAATCCGGTTTGGCGGCGTGGGCGGGTTTTGCTTTTTTGACCATATCATTCATCTTGGGCTTCTTGCTGCGCGTCGATGAGCCGCAAGGCGGCTTTCACGGCGCGCCTCGCGTATCCGTCCGCACGCGCCTGCGCCTGCGCGTGGGTGGCGCCCGGCCCGATGATGCCCATGCCGACGGGCTTGCCGAATTCGATGGACAGGTCGCTCAGCTGCTTGGCCGCGGTGGAAACGACGATTTCGTCGTGCTTCGTCTCTCCCGTGATGACGGCCCCCAGCGCCACGGCCGCATCCACGTCCTCGCGCTCAAGAAGCGTGGCCACCACGAGGGGCAGATCATAGGTGCCCGGCACATGCACCGTTTTGACGATTTTGGCATCCGCTTTTTTGGCCTCTTCCTGCGCCTGGGCCAGCATCCGCGCGGTGAGCTCGTCGTTGAAATCCGCCACGGCGATGGCGATGGATTTGGGCATGCTTGATCGGTCCATATGGATTACCTCAACACTTTTTTTACTGCGCCCACGTCGTTTCTTCCCTGCCGCCTTCCGGTGCCGGCGCGCTCGATGAGCTTGTTTGGGTCTGATATGAGCCACACGGCATTATGAACGTGCTTTCGGGTGCGGTCATCGGCAAGGGAAAGGAGGTCTTGTTCGTCAAGGCTTCCGTCTTTTCTCATCGCCTCATTCATGTGCACGAATACTTCGATGATGTGCTTATCCGTATTCATCTTGGCCATCTGGATTCCGAGAGATGCTTCGTGGGCGCACTGGGTGTCGATGGGGGCATTGCCCACCATGCCCAAGGCGAGCGCAATGTCGCATTTGTCGTTCTTGAGCAGTCTTTGGCATTCCACGGCCAAATCCTTGAAGCCGGGCACCGTGCGGCGGATGAAACGGATGGATGGATATTGGCGGGTTAGTTCGTCCACGGCTATTTTTCCCATGTCCACGGTCGAGAACGTGGTATCCACGATGGCGATTCGGAGCTTGGCGCTGGAGCGGGATTTCATCTCAACACACTCCCTCATTCGGACGGCCGGCCGGCCCGTTCTTCCTTGTTTTCACGCCCAAGAGGCCCAGCAGGGTTTTTCCGTCGATGGCCGGCCAGCCGTTCTCTTGGGCGACGCGGCGGGCCTCGGCCCATTGCAGGGCCCTCGAATCGGTGCCGAGCATCTCGCACATCACGACGGCCGGGCTCAAGCCGGCGCGACCGGCGAGCGCAAGGGCGAAATCGGTGTGCCCCTGCCGGACGGAGAGCTCGCGCGCGATGAGCAGGGGCACATGCCCCGGCGAATAGAATTCCTGGACAAAACGCGCGCATAAATCCTCGCCGGGGTATGAACCGGGTTCGATTGTGCTTTTTTTCGCTTTGCCCGGAGCGGGAACGGATTCGCGCACCATTTTCTCAAAAGCGAGGATGGTCTTGCTGCGGTCCCCATCCGTGATGCCGGTGAAGGTGCTCTTGTGGTTGATCCAGACCGAGAACGCGGACGGGTCGCCGTACGGGGCGCGGGAAAGGGCGAGGGCGCGCAAGGTGGGCGAGGAACTTTCGCGCAAAAGGTCGGCCGCGAACGGGATTTGGAGGATTTTGGAGGTGGCCATGTCCGTGCCCAGGCACACCAACCCCCCGGCGCGGCTGCGCAGGAGGCCGACATTCTTGGGCGTGCAGAAGCCCGCGTGCAGGATGATGTCAGCCTCGCCCTCGCGCCCCGGATCGTCCAGGAGCACCAGAGGCGTGCCTTGGCGCAAGGCATCGAGAATGAATGGGAGCGGTTCGGATTTGTTTTCCATGGGTGTGCCTTCTTGTGCGCGTGCGCCTTCTTTGGGGCCCGCTCCCTCTTTACGTCGGGCTTCGGACTTTTGCCGCCCGATTTTCTCCTGCTTTGGGCCTCATTCCTTTTCCTTGCTTTTGAGAACTTGCTTGACTGCCTGCTCGACGGACAGTTCCTTCTGCTCCCCGCTTTGAAGATCCTTGAGCACGTATTTTTCGGATGCGATCTCCTTCTTTCCCACGATGAGCGCGAACGGGATGCCCAGCGCGTTGGCATAATCCAGCTGCTTTCGCATGTTCCGGCCGTTGAGGTCGGTTTCCACCGACAGGCCGGAAGCGCGCAGCGGCTTGGCCAGCTCGACGGTTTTCGCATAGCAGGACTCGTCGATGGCGACGAGCAGGATGTCGGTTCCCGACACGCGGGCCTTGGCCCCCTTCTCACTCTTGCCCACTTGCAATGCGATGAGGCGCTCGATCCCCAAGCTGATGCCCACCGCCGAATCCGATTGGCCGTAGATGGAAAGCAGGTTGTCGTAGCGCCCGCCGCCGGCCACCGAGCCGATCGTGTCGGATGCCTTGATCTCGAAAATCGGGCCCGTGTAATAGCCCAGCCCGCGCACGAGCGAAGGCTCGATTTTCACCTTGCCTCCCAGGAGAGCGTAGGGCTTGAGGAATTCCAGGATCTGGCCCAGCTCGCTCGCGCCCTCCTCGGAGTAAGCCGCGAGGCTTTTGAGGATGCGCTCGTTCGTCTCGCCGCTTTTCCTTGAGATGACCTTGAGCAGGGCGTCGCGCTGGCCCTCGTCCAAGCCCGTTTTGGCCAATTCCGCCCGCACGCCTTCGGGACCGATCTTGTCCAGCTTGTCCAGGGCCCTGAACGCGCCCGTCTCGTCTTGGATCTTGAGCTTCTGGATCACGGCCGAGAGGATTTTTCGGTTGCTCAAAAGGATGGTGAAATCCGCAAAGCCCAAACGAGCGAGCGCATCGGATGCCATGGCCAGCAATTCGGCCTCGGCGCGCATGGACGACGAGCCGATGATGTCGGCATCGGCCTGCAAGAATTCGCGCAAACGCCCCTTCTGCGGCTCCTCCCGGCGCCAGACCGGGGCGATGGCATAGCGCTTGTAGGGCTTGGGCATGGAGGAATTGGCCGCGAAGCGCGCGAGCGGCACCGTGAGATCGAAGCGCAAGGCCAGCTCGCTGTCCTCGATCCTGAAGAGCTGGCCCGCGATCTCGGCGCCGGCCTTGGCATTGAGGGTGGAGAGAGATTCCATCGCCGGCGTGGAGAGGGGCTGGTAGCCCCAGGCGGCGTACACGCCCTCGATGGTGGAAACCATCTTCTGGCGCAGAAGCATGGTCGCGCCCGAGAAATCCCGCATCCCTTTCGGGGTTGAATAATCGCTCATGAGGATACGTATGGATTAGGGATTATAAATCGGTTTGCATCCGCAAAGATGGCGGTGCCGTCTGTCTTGGACGCACGAAAAAGGCGGAAAAACCGTCCGAAAAACGCCCGGACAAAAACCCTAAAAAAAGATGGGCGGCCCGGGCCGCCCTGTTCTTCATTCGTTTCTGCCCCCTGGCTCTTTTTTTCGTTTCTGTTCCCCGGTTCTTTTTTTTCGTTCCTGTTCCTCGGTTCTTTTTTTTCGTTCCGGTTTCGGGGTTCTTTTTTTCGTTCCTGCTCTTTTTACTTGCTCATCAGCGAATCGATCCAGCTTTTCATCGCGGCTTTCGTGCCCGCGCCCACGCGCTGGTCCGCGACCTTGCCGTCCTTGAAGAGGATGACGGTCGGGATGGAGGTGACCGAGAACTGCTCGGCCAGCTCGTTCTGCTCGTCCACGTTCACCTTGCCGAACTTGACGCCCTTCGTCTCCTTGGAAAGCTCGTCGATGACCGGCCCGAGCGCCTTGCAGGGGCCGCACCAGGGGGCCCAGAAATCCACGAGCGCCCAGCCTTTGGCGATGTGGGATTTGAACGAGTTAGAGTCCAGTTCGATAGTCATTGAAAACACCTCGGGTAGTAGATATGAATTTCAGGCAGCGATGGATGAGGGGATGAAGAATAAAAAGGCTCGCAAAAACGCGCAAAGAACGACGAAGAAAAAGAAGGGGAAATGCATTACCATGATGAAAGCGAAAAGACGGGATGAACGCGGCCCGTTTCCTTGAAGACCGGGGTTTGCGCGCCGCGCCTACCCTTCGAAATACTGCTTGAATTTGGCCGTGGTATGCAGGACCGACGTCCGGCCCGATGGCGTGGCGGACACGAACCCTTTCTCGGCCAGCTCCGCCACGTCCTCGTAGATGGTGCTGCCCAGCCGCGAGAAGAGCGTGCGCTTGGCGATGCCGTTGTTCTTCGCGATGTAGGCCAGCGTGCGCAGCGCATGGCGCGAGATCTCGGCCTCGCCGGCGAACTGGCGCACGGTGGGGGCGAAGGAGGCGCGCACGCGCATGGCCCATCTGCTGTTCTCCTCCTGCACGATCTCCAGCGAGGAGTTGCGCTCGTCGTATTCCTTCGCCAGCTTGCCCATGAGCTCGTTGACGTGCCCGACCGCGGCGATGCCCACGAGGCGCGCCAGGTCCGAGGTGGCCAGCGATTGGCTGCTCGTGAAGAGCGCGGCCTCCAGCACGCGGGAGGGGTCGGAGTCCTGGACATACGGCTTGAGCAGGATCTGCTTCTCGTCGGCGGAGAGGGATTCGGGTTCGGGAGGCGCCTGCGGGCCGGCGCTGGCCGGAGCCTCGGGCATCGTGTCGGACGTGGCCGGTTCGGACGGGGCGGATGCATCCATTGCATCCCCGACCGAAACGACCGAGCTCGAAGAAGCGGGAAAAGTGACTTCTTCGGCCGTCTTGGTCCTGGTTTTACCCGCCATCTTGGCCTTGGTTTCGCCGGCCATCTTCTTGGCTTCATCGGCCGTCTTTCCAGCGTCGTCCGCTTTTTCCTGTGCAGGCGCGCGCGCGGACTTCTTGATGGAGAAGAACTTCTTTGTTTTTGGCGAGTGGATGTCGAGCGAAGCCGGAGCGGAGGAGGCTAAAGATTCCGGCGCGTCGGCGATGACCGTCATCTCGGATGAGAAGGGCGGCGAGGCCTCTGGCGGGGGTTTGGCCTGCTCGGGCATCTTCGGCCCGTCCGGGAATTCTTTTTCAAGCAGGGAAACCGGCTTGGATAAGACGGATGAAACGGCGGCCGGCACGGATGCGGCGCCTTGCACGGACGCGGAGCCTTCCTTCTGCACGGACGCGGAACCTTCGTTCATTGCCGAAGCCGAGGCTTCTTTCCTTGTCAAATCAGGGGCTTCCTTCTTTTTCCTTGCCATAGAAATCACTTCAGGTCGCCTTGGACGGGTCCGGTTTGCCCTTCTTTGCATTCCCCACCCTTATGAAGATTTCGCCGAAGAACGGATCCTGGGCCATGGAGATGGAGCCCTTGTTGGAGAGGAAGAGCACGGGCAGGAGGGTGAAGATGACCTGCTCGCGCGTGCGCTCCGAAAGAAGCGAGGAGAAGGTGACCAGCCCTTCCGAGTCCTGGAGGCCCAATATCTTGTCATACACCTTCTGGATGTAGGCGTCGATGTTGAATTCGGCCACCTCGATCTCCATCGAGGAGGGCACCTCGATGACGGGCACCTGCTCGCTCTTTTTCTTCTGGTCGGCGAACACCTTCTCGAGGGCCGAGACGAGCTCCTGCAAGGTGACGCGCCCCTTGGGCGGCACGCGCCCCTTGAGCTCGAGGGCCGGAATCTCCATGAGGGGCACGCCCTCCTCGACGAATTCATCGAGCGTGGACTGCGCGGGCGCCTCCTTGAGGCTCAGGAGGTCGCACTTGAAGCGCAGGAGGATGGCGGCCGCGAGGATGAGGTTGGCCGGCACGCGCAGGTCGTCGGTCCGGATCTCTTTCAGTCGTTCGAGGTATTTGTTGCTGATCTCGACCAGGTCGATGTTCCAGGGATCGAGCTGGTTGGTGTGCACGAGGTCGTAGAGCATCTCGCGCCACGTCGGCATGAGTATCATCTTCTCGATGTTCGCGTCCTGGAGAGAATAGGATGGAGCCGGAAGGGCTTCCTGCAGGACGTCGGCGTCGGGCGGGCTTGCGCGCATGGCATCCCATAGGGCGGATAACGATATAAATCAAACCGGGGAACGCAAGAAGGCGGGGACCGGGACGAAGCGCAGCCGAAGACCGTTCGGCCCCTAAAGCAGTTTTTTAAACGCACCAAGCATCAAAAAGGATGAAGCTTATGACGCGCGCCCGACACAGCGAACCGGAAGGCCCAGGCAAAGAACGGACGGCCCTAGTGGCGCTTTTCCTGCTCGCCGGCGCGCTGCTCGCGCCCCCGGCCTGGGCCGCGGCATCCACGGCACCAGTCAGCGTGAATCTCTTATTCTCGGTGAGCGACTCGGAAGGCCATGCCGTGCCCGACACGATGATCGTCGTGAACTACCAGACGGACGGCAACCGCTCGGAACTGGACGGCGTCCGCCAGGGATTCAGCGACGTCGCGGGCTCGGTGCGCACCAGCCTCTTCTTCGCCCCCAACGTCACGCCCCCGCAATACGCGTACGCGAGCGCGTACACCCCATTCTGGTCGTCGGACCGCGTCACCCTGCGGATCCCCGAAACCGGTACGGGGGGGGCGGAGGCGAACTTCACCTTGCCGCTGGCATTGGACACGTACCGCCTGAACGTGGAAAAAGACGGGCTGCCCCTCCCCGAGGTGAACGTGCGCCTTTTCGAGCCGATGTTCGCCTCCAAGAGGACCGACCAGGACGGGGTCGCCCAGTTCCGCCTCCCCCGCGGCGGGCGCGTGCACGGCGATGTGGAATATGCCGGCTTCGTGCAGGAATTCGAGTTCGGAACGCCCAGCCAAGGCCCCGGCGCGCTCGGGACGCCCGACCAAACCAACCCCGACATCGAGACCAACCGAAGCACCGGAACCGAACCGAGCGCCCGGACCGCCAACGCAAGCGGGCCGCAGGCTCCCAGCCGGACCGAAAATCTCCCGCAGGTCTTCAACCAGACGATTAGCATCCCGTTCGAGAACCCGGTCTTCTCCGTGGCCAACGACAGCCGGACGTTCTCGGTGCAGATGTTCGACAGCGCAAGGAACCTGCTTGCCATCAAGCCCTTCAACGTGAGCGCCCCGGGAGTCGAGGACACTTATTTCAGCGACAGCAACGGCATCATCTACCTGCGGGACGTCCCGTACGATTCCCTGGACCTGACCTGGTTCCTCAACAACATCACGTACAATGCGACCATCGACACCCGCAACCCGCCCGCGAGGATCGACACGCCCGTGCTCCTGACCATCCAGCCCCCCGACATCGCTTCGCTGGGCGACGACTGCTACCGCATCCGCATCAACATCACCGATCCGAGGCCGGACGCGATCGAGCAAGTGGTGGCGAAAGCCAAGGACAGCCAGGACCAGCTGCCGTTCATCATGGAAAGCAGCCAGGCCTCGAACGACAGCCTCGATTTCCAGCGCATCCTCTGCGTGGTGGAAGACACGCAGTTCTACATCACCGCCGCGAACCAGTACGAGGAAACCTCGATGCAGATCCAGCTGCTCAAGAACAACAAGCGCCCGGACGCCACGCCGTCCGTGGCCTTCGTCGTCGACCGCGTGCCCCCGGTGGAGCGCAAGAGCATCGAGAGCAAGCAGAACGCCGAATACGCGGTCATCCTCGGCGAGCTGCTGGCCATCCTCCTCGTGATCTATATCATCCTCCGCTTCAAGAACGTCGTGGCTTATTACCTGCAGATCGTGGTCCGGACCGCCTACTTCTTCCTGCATAACGCCAGGGCCCGCCGCAAGAAAGGGGACGAACCAACAGAGCCCAAACCGCCCGGGGCGGCATTCTGAAACACGATTTGCGGGCGTCAAAAGCCGGCGCCGAGGCGCGAGCCGGACACCGGACGGGCCGGATATATGTTTAAATAGTTTGACCCCTAAAATGTTAATATGATATTGACAATTATCCGCGCCCGGGGGGCGCCCGTCCAAAAGGAGCGCGAGGACGAGCTGGAATCCTTCTGCCGCGCCATGAACATCATCAGCCGCCGCGACATGGACGGCACGGTCATGGTGGTGTTCCGTTCCATCCTCACCAAAGGACGGGCGCAGCCGGTCGGCAGCTCCGAACTGGCCGACTTCACCCACCTTAACCGGGTGACGATCATCCATCACCTCCAACGCCTCCAGGCGATGGGCCTCGTGGAGCACACGGAGCGCAAATACCTCCTGCGCGTGAGCGCCCTCTCCGAGGCAGTGGAGCGGATGCGCGAGGAGATGCTCGAATCGTTCAAGGAAGCCGAAGAGATGGCCGGACGCCTGGACCGGGAATTCATGCTCGACGCGCCGCTGATGGGCCGCTCCGAAACCAGCCCCCGGAGGCTCGCGAAAGAGGCAAGGACCGTGGGAGCGAGCGCGCCGGCCGGCCATGCCGCCCTTGCAACGGCTCGCAAACGGGGGGAGGAACCCCCCGCCCTGATTTCGGCTTCCCGCGACCGGAGGCCCCGGCCGCCGAGCCCGAAGAAACGCGAACTGTGAGGTTTTCAAGTGGACAGGACAGACCCCCAACACCTAGATGCGGCCCAGAAGCAAGACGCGGATTCCGACCGGGCGGCCGAACCGGAAAAAATCGGATCGGAAGGCGAAGAAAAAGACGGGCAGGCCAACGGAGGGAACGGGCCTGCAGCCGGAGAAAAAGAAGGACCGGTGCCCGAGAAAAACGAAAAGGCCGAAATTCTCATGTTGCACAAAAAAGTCGGCGAATACGAGGACGACCTCAGGCGGCTCGCCGCCGAATTCGACAATTACAAGAAGCGCGTGGAGAAGGAGAAACGCGCCGCGCGCCTGCAGGGCAAGGCCGAGGCGCTCGCCCCGTTCCTGGACATGGAGGACGCGTTCGAGCAGGCGCTCGCGCACGCCGACAAGGGGATGGGAGCAAATGCGGCGGACCGGCAGGGGGCAGATCGGCCCGTCCGCGAAGGCCTCGGGCTCCTGCACCGCAAGCTGCAAGCCGTATTCGCGGCCGACGGCGTGAAGGAGATCCGCTGCGACGGGCTGCCGGACCACGCCCGCCACGAGGTCATGCTCCAGACGGACGGCCACCCGGCCGGCCACATCGCGCAGGTTTTCCGGAAAGGCTATGAGATGGACGGATACGTGCTCCGGCATGCGCAGGTGGCCGTTTTCTCCGAAAGGAAAAAGGAGGCGCAGAAACCGGAATCTGAAAAGGAGCGGAAGGAAAAAAACAACGGAAACGAGGAAGGAAGAGCATGAACGCATCCGGATAGGAAGGGATTTCCATGACCGTGCAGAAAACCATCATGAGGCGTCTGAACCCAGAAGAGCTCTTGACGCTCCAATGCGAGATCACGACAGGCGCATCGCCTACCGTGGAAGGAAAATACTTTTCAGTGGAGGAATGCCTCGAGAAGCTCGACCTGATCGCGGGGCATGCCCGAACTTACCAAGATCCGAATGCCGTGGCCATCATCCAGGAAATCGCCGGTTCGCCGCGCGAGGAGTGGCTCGTCGAGCGGGCGAAGAAGCATCTGGAAAGCATCTGAAAACAAGCAGAGAATCAAAAGAACCTGAAGAATCCAGAGAATATTTGAAAACATGTTCAAGGTGATGTATTATGGCAACTGAGAAAATCATCGGAATCGATCTGGGCACGAGCAATTCAGCCGCAGCCGTCCTCGAAGGAGGCCGGCCGGTCATCATCCCGTCCGCGGAAGGAGCTTCGCTCTATGGCAAGGCGTTCCCGTCCTACGTCGCATTCGGCAAGGATGGCGCCCGCCTCGTGGGCGAGCCGGCGCGCCGGCAGGCCGTCTCCAATCCGGAAGGCACGGCCTATGCGTTCAAGCGCAAGATGGGCACGGATTACAAGTACGCCCTGCAAGGCAAGGAATACAAGCCGCAGGACCTGTCGGCCATGCTGCTGGCCAAGATAAAACAGGATGCGGAGAGCTTCCTGGGCGTGCCGATCCGCAAGGCAGTCATCACGGTGCCGGCCTATTTCAACGACAACCAGCGGCAGGCCACCAAGGATGCGGGCGAGATCGCGGGCCTGGAAGTGGTGCGCCTGGTGAACGAGCCGACGGCCGCTTCCATGGCCTACGGGCTGGACAAGAGCGCCGCCGAGCAGCGCATTCTGGTGTTCGACCTGGGCGGCGGAACGCTGGACGTCACCATCATGGAGTTCGGGGGCGGCGTGTTCGAGGTGAAATCCACCTCGGGCGACACGCAGCTGGGCGGCACCGACATGGACAACGCCATCCTCGACTATTTGGTGGGCGTGTTCCTGCACGAGACGGGGATTAACATCCAGAGCGACCGCACGGCCATGCAGCGCATGCGCGAGGCGGGCGAGAAGGCCAAGATCGAGCTGTCCACCACGATGGAGAGCGAGATCAACCTGCCCTTCCTCTCCGCCGACAAGAACGGGCCCAAGCATTTCGTGCACAAGCTCACGCGCGCGAAGCTGGAGGAGATCATCGACCCCATCGTGCAGCGCTGCTCCAATCCCGTGAAGAGCGCGCTCTCCGACGCCAAGATGACGGCCGACAACATCCACAAGGTGATCCTGGTGGGCGGGCCGACCCGCATGCCCATCGTGCAGAAATTCGTGGAAGGGATGCTGGGCAAGAAGGTGGAGCGCGGCGTGGACCCGATGGAATGCGTGGCATTGGGCGCCGCCATCCAGGCCGGCGTGCTGGCCGGCGAAGTGAAGGACGTGCTGCTGCTGGACGTGACCCCGCTCTCGCTGGGCATCGAGACGCTGGGCGGCGTGTTCACCAAATTGATCGATCGGAATACGACCATCCCGACCAAGAAATCGCAGGTCTTCTCCACGGCCGCCGACAACCAGACCGCGGTGGAGATCAAGGTGTTCCAAGGCGAGCGCACCATGGCCGCGGACAACGTCGAGCTGGGCCGCTTCTCGCTCGTGGGCATCCCCCCCTCGCCGCGCGGCATGCCCCAGGTGGAGGTGGCCTTCGATATCGACGCGAACGGCATCCTGCACGTGACGGCCACCGACAAGGGCACGAACAAGGAGCAGAAGATGAAGATCGTCGCGCCGCACAAGATGGACAAGGCCGAGATCGAGAACAAGATGAAGGACGCCGAGAAATACGCCGAAGAGGACAAGCGCAAGAAAGAGGAGGCCGAGACGCTCAACGAGGGCGAGATGACGGCCTACTCGGCCGAGAAGACCTTGAAGGAATTCGGCGAGAAGGTTTCGGCGGACGTCAAGAAAGAGATCGAGGAAAAACTCACCGCCCTCAAGTCGGCCAACGCCAGGAAGGACATCCCGGCCGTGAAGCAGGCGCTCTCGGACTTGCAGGCCTCGCTCCAGAAAATCGGCGAGGAAATCTACAAGAAGAGCGGGACCGGCGCGGGAGGCACCGGAGACGCCGGCACCGGCGGCTCGGGAAATGACAACGCAGGCGCCTCCGGCTCGCAGGGCGGCTTCCCGCCCGGCTTCGGCGCGGGCGGCAGCGGCGGCTCGGGCAGCGACCAGCCCATCGACGCGAAATTCACGAAGAAGTGAGATAAACGGGACATGGGAATAAAAAATAAAGAGCACGAACGAAACGAGGTGATTCGATGGAAATTGAACGGAAGATAATCATGGAATTCTACGACAAGAAGGGCACGAGATTTCGAAAGCTGATGGGAGAGGATACTAGGAAAATCACGTTCCGAAAAGGAAATATCCATATCGGATCGTCAGACGATTTCGAAATCGAGATTAACGAAAACGATTATGAACAAAAGCGTCTGTGATGATATTTCCATGCCCCTCCACGAATCCGAAACCTGCGAATTGAAGCGTTCCAGCGCCGAGCTAGAGGAAGCATTAAAATCGATGGTGGCGATCCTCAACAAACATCAACAGGGAGAATTGTACTTCGGGATAAAAGATAACGGAGAGGTGATAGGTCAAGACGTCTCCGACAAAACTCTTCGAGACATCGCTCAACTCGCGAATCAGAAGATTGAACCGAGAATATTCCCTGAGATAAACCAAGTGCGCCTTGAAGACAAAGACTGTATCCGCATCGAATTTCACGGTTTGCAAGCACCATACTTTTATGATGGAAGGGGATATCTGCGCA
>JAZDHB010000095.1:0-5170 GCA_043806415.1 Microcaldota archaeon
TTTATAACAACTTATATTGGTGTTTATAATGGAGACCACGATGGTGCAGCTCAAGAAGAAGACGGTCGCGCGCCTCAAGCATCTCAAGCGCTACGGGCGGCAGTCGTACGACGAGGTCATCAACCAGATGCTCGATAATCCGGACGACCTCTCGCGCGAGGACGTCGAGGCGATAAAACAGGGCATCGCGGAAATCAAGGCCGGGCGGTTCTACACGCAAGAACAGGTCGCCAAGGAACTGGGCATCAAGCTCTAGGTGGTTGGCGTGCGCTGGGAACTGGTGTATTCGCCCGCCTCACGGCAATGGTTGCGCGGGTGCGAGCGCGTTGTTTCCGAAGCGCTCGTGCGCAAGCTCGGATCCTGCCGCGAGAATCCACACCATTTCTTCGAGCGCCTGGCCGGACTCCCGTATTACAAACTGCGCGTCGGAGATTATCGCGTGATCGCCGACTTGCAGGAGCAAATCCGGATTATCGCCGTGCTGCACGTGGGGCACCGGAAGAAAGTGTATCAGGAGATTTGAAAATCGAAAAGAAGATTTGAAAATTAAAAGAAAAAAATTCACAGACGCTTCTAAGCGCGCCCTAGAGCGCGACCTTCAGGCCCAATTCCTTCTTGAGCTCGCGGTACCGGTTGCGGATCGTCACTTCCGTCACGCCGGCCACGTCGGCCACCTCTTTCTGCGTGCGCCGCTCGCCGTACATGGCGGAGGCGATGTACACCGCAGCCGCGGCCACGCCCGTCGGGCCGCGCCCGGAGATGAGGCCCTTGTGGATGGCCTTCTTGAGCAGCTGGATGGCTTTCTCCTGCACCTGCCCGGACAATTTGAGGGCGGCCGTGAATTTGGGCACGTACTGGGCCGGGTCGGTGAGCGGGACGTCGATGTCCAGCTCCCGGCGCACGAAGCGGTACGCGCGCCCGATCTCCTTCTTCTCGATGCCCGAGACGCGCGAGATCTCGTCGAGCGTGCGGGGGATGCCATGCAGCCGGCAGGTGGCGTAGATGACGGCCGAGACGACCGACTCGATCAGCCGGCCCCGGATCAATTCCGCCTTGATGCACTTTCTGTAGAGGAGCGCGGCCGACTCGCGGATGGAGTCCGGCAGGCCCAGATACGAGGCGATGCGGTCAAGTTCGGAGAGGGCGATGGCGAGGTTGCGCTCCATCGACGTGGCGATGGAGGCGCGCTTGTGCCACTTTCTCATGCGGTACAGCTGCGCCTGCTTCTTGGGCGAGATCTTGGCGCCGCGGATGTCACGGTTGTACTGGTCGATCTCCGTCACGAGGCCCTTGTTGGGGCGCATGTACTTGATGGGCGCGCCGCCGCGGGCGCGCTTCTCGCGCTGCTCGGAGTCGAAGGCGCGCCATTCGGGGCGCGGGTCCTCGATGTTCTCGGCGACGATGAGTCCGCAGTTGGTGCAGATCACCTCGCCCTTCTCGTAATCGCGCGTCAGTTTCTTGTTACCGCATTCCGGGCATTTGTCCACCATAGTCTCGACCTCAGGCTAAGTATCTGAACTAGTACCATCCGCTGGTGCGAGTCAAGATATCTTTAAAAGATGATGAAATATTATCCGCGAGGATATATATAAACCTTTGCCTCCCTCTTTCACCTCGGAGGACGGGTTTCCCGTCGGCGATACGGGGTGGGCGGGACGAGGGGAGTATTTAAATAAGTTCTGGCATGCTCGACGGTGGCGGACGGGAAATAAAGATGGACGAACCGCCCCACGGCCGGAACGGACCGGTGAAAGAGACGCGCGATGGGGGCCGAAGAGGCGGCGGGCGGAGGCGGGCCGGATGGAAAGGGACCGGCCGCTTAGGATTTAGGGTATCAGGATCTGCGCCGGCCGGCTCTGGAAAGAGGTCAGCTGCTCGATGAGCTTAAGGGCCTTGATGGCCAATGCATGGCCAGACAAGCGCGCGCAGAGCATGGAGAGCAGGATGGGATCGGCGGCCGAGCGCGCGCGGGCTTTATCCTCCAGCGCGGCGCGCTCCTCTTCAGGCAGCCGGACGATGGCGCACGCCATTTCGGGTTCTATCGCGCGCTTGGATTTGCCGAATGAGCGGTATGTGCGCAAGGTGAAAGCCAGGTTGGACGCCCAGATCGGGATATCCGAGCCGTCTGCGGGCCGATTGAAAAAAGGGCATTGGCCGTCCCAGCTGGCGAAGACCACCAGGGCCGGCTCGGGCCGGCTCGGATCGGCCGGGGATTCCAAGGCGTGCCGTTCGCTGAACGAGAAACGGCCGGAAAAGAAGATGGAACCGATGACCCGGGAGAGATACGCCTGCTCGTCCATGCGGGAGAATCCGGGGAGCAGGCGGAAGAGAGGCGAATTCGGATTCGGAATGGGACAGAAATAGGAGTCGCCAAGCAGCCCGTCTCTGGCGATGAGGAGCGCCTTCTGGAAGCTGGTGCCATGCAGGGCGACGCCCCCGGGCGGAAAATGCGCCATGGCATGGCGGACTCGCTCGATCATGTGTTATAACGAGAGCAAATACGTTAATAAGAATGCCACCTAGGAGGCCGGTTAGGCCGTTGCGTTTTGTCCCGAGCGAATCGAAATGCAGCAAAGCAGCTCAGGGCCGAGAGTGGCAGCCGGGTCGTGCGAGGGGCGGCCCGGGCCGCCCATATTGTCTTTCTCGTTTTATATTTGTCAACGCCCTAAGGCCGGTCGCTCCCGCAAAGAAAGCGCCGGGGCCCAAGCAATTTTAAGCAGAGTGCGCGAAAGGCAGGCATGACCCCGCCTGGACATGCGAGCGATCCGATAGCGAATGCCCATGGCATGAGCGAGCGGGCGCTCATGGAGGCGCTCGCAAGCTCGCCGGACGGATTGAGCCTGTCGCAGGCCAAGGAGCTTTTGCGCCGGCACGGGCCCAACACGTGGGAAATCAAGCAGAAGCACACGTGGCACGAGATCCTCCTGCGCCAGGTGAAGAACCTCCTCATCCTCCTCCTGATCGCATCGGCCGTCATCGCCTACCTGGCCGGCCATCTCATCGACGCGGCCGGCATCCTGGCGGCCGTCGTGCTGTCCGTGGTATTCGGGTTCGCGCAGGAATACAAGGCCGAGCAGGAGCTCTCCGCCCTGCGCAAGCTCGCGGCCCCGCGGGCCGTGGTGATCCGGGAAGGCCGGGAGAGCGAGGTGGATGCCCGGGAGCTCGTGGTCGGGGACGTCATCCGCGTATCGGAAGGGGACCTTGTCCCGGCCGACGCCCGGCTCCTCGAGGGCGATCTGTCGGCAGACCAGTCCGCACTCACGGGCGAGTCGCTGCCGGCCAACAAGAAAGCGGGAAGCGTTCCGGCGGCCACCCCGATGGCCGAGCGGACCAATTGCCTCTATGCCGGCACCCTCATCGTGCGCGGCAACGGCAAGGCGATGGTGTTCGCCACCAGCTTTGCCACGAGCTTCGGCCGGATCGCCAAGGATCTGGCGGGCGTGGAGGGCGGCCAGACCCCGTTGCAGAAACGGCTCACCGGCCTGGGCGAGAACATCGGCAAGGCGGCCGTCATCCTCTCGCTCCTCTTCTTCCTGTGGGGGCTCTGGCGCGGCGAGGATCTGGTCGCCATGCTCCTGGTCGCCGTCAGCCTGGCGGTGGCCGCCATCCCCGAGGGCCTGCCCACCGTGATGGCCATCACGCTGGGAGTGGGCGTGCAGCGCATGGCCCGGGAGCGGGCCATCGTGCGCAAGATGCAGGCCGTGGAGGCGCTCGGCTCGGCGACGGTGATCTGCACAGACAAGACCGGCACGCTCACCGAGAATAAGATGACGGCGCTGCGCATCGGCCTCGCGAGCGGGGACTACCTCATCGGGGGCGGGCCGATGGAACTTTCGGGGCGCATCGCGCGCTCGGACGGGCGCGAGATGAACGCACTCGAGCACGCGCATATCATCGGCCTTCTGAGCGCGGGCGTGCTGTGCAATGACGCTTCCCTTTGGTACGACAAGAACCGGCTCGTCGGCAGCCGGGGCGACCCGACCGAGGTGGCCCTGCTGGTGGCGGCGCACAAAGGGGGCCTGGACGCCACCCGCCTGCGCGACAGCTGGATCCTCTCCAAGCAGCGGCCCTTCGAATACGCGCGCAAGATGATGGTGCAGGTGCGCGAATGGGAGGGCCAGCACGTCTCTTATGTCAAGGGCGCGCCCGAAGTGGTCCTGGCGCGCTGCACGCGCATCCTCGGCCCCGAAGGCGAGCGGCCCATCAGTGCTGCGGACCGCCAGCGCATCAAAACGGCCTACGAGGACTGCGCGGCGCAGGCCCTGCGCACCCTGGGCGTCGCGCGCAAGAAGATGGCCTCGTCAAAAAGCGATCTGGCGAAAGAGAAGCATGGATTGTACGAGGAGGGGCTCACGTGGCTTGGCGTGGTCGGCCTGATGGACCCGCCGCGACCGGAAGTGAGGGCGGCCCTGGCCACCTGCCAGAAGGCCGGCGTGCGGGTGATCATGCTCACCGGAGACTCGCCGCTCACCGCCCGGCGCATCGCGCAAGATTTGGGCATCCTTGAGGCGGGAAAAAAGCCGGTGCTCGGCGACGAGATCGACCGGATGAGCGACGCGCAATTGGCCGAGGCCGTCCGGGGGATGGCCGTGTGCGCCCGCGCCACGCCGGACCACAAGTTTCGAATCGTCAAGGCGTTGCAGGCGGCCGGGGAGATCGTGGCGCTCACCGGCGACGGGGTGAACGACGCGCCGTCCATCAAGAAGGCGGACATCGGCGTGGCGATGGGCATCGGCGGGACCGACGTGGCCCGCGGCTCGGCCGACATCATCCTCTTGGACAACAATTTCGGCACGCTCGTGCGGGCCGTGGAGCGGGGGCGCTCGATATTCGAGAACATCCGCTCGTTCGTGCATTTCCAGTTCACCACCAACGTGGCCGCGCTCGCGCTGATGTTCGCCTCGCCCCTGCTATTCGTCGTGCTGCCATTGAAGCCCGTGCAGATCCTCTGGATCAACATCATCATGGACGGCCCGCCCGCGCTGGCGCTGGGCCTCGAGCCCGCGCGCTCGGACGTGATGGTGCGCGCGCCGCGCCGGCCCTCCGCCCCGTTCCTGGGCCGGCCGATGCTCGCTTCCATCGTGTTCGGCGGCCTTTCCATGGCCGCCGTGACCCTGGGCATATTCGGATATTATCTTGCCCACGAGCCGGCCAAGGCCGGGACCATGGC
>JAZDHB010000096.1:0-14877 GCA_043806415.1 Microcaldota archaeon
AAAGAGAAGTCCATTATCGCCCGTCTGGGCTCCGGCTCGGCTTCGCGCTCGATGTATGGCGGGTTCGTGAGATGGAATGGCGGCAGCCTGGGAGATGGAGAGGATTCGTATGCTTCCCAGATCGCCCCGGCCTCGCATTGGCCGGACATCGTGGACCTCGTCGCCATCACGGACGCGGGCGTGAAGAGAGTAAGCTCCAAGGACGGGATGGAACGCAGCGCCCTGACCTCGGAATTCTTCATCCCCCGCCGGGATTCGGCCAAACGCAGGATTCCGAAGATGGAGAACGCCATACGCAAAAAGGATTTCGCTTCCATGGCGATTGAGACCATGCGCGATTCGAACAACATGCACGCCCTGATGCTGGACTCGTGGCCGCCCGTCGTTTACATGAATGATGTTTCCCACAGGATAGCCGAAGCCGTGCATATGCACAACGAATCCGTTGGTTCGGTCCGGGCCGCCTACACGTTCGATGCGGGCCCGAATGCGCACATCATCACCACGCAGGGCGAAGCGGCGAAGATCAAGGCCATGCTCAAGAAGATAAAAGGCGTGAAGAAGATCATCGTTTCCGGCATCGGCGAGGGCGCGAAAAGCGTGGCGCCGGACAAGGAGTTAGTGAATAAGACCCTCAAGCAATTAAAGATAAGAGTGAAACTGGATTAAGAAACAATCTTTATCGTCCCCTTATCTCCGTCCACTTCCACACTCATCCCGTCTTTTAATAATTCCATCGGATTCTTCTCCAATTTATCCACCATGGGAATTTTCGAGATGATCGCCCCCACCGCGATGATGGGTTCGGCTTCCAAGTTGATCATCGCGGCCGGAGCTTTTCCGTTCTTGGTGAGCTGGAGCAGCACGTAAGAGCCCACCGTGGAGCCTTTGCCCTGCGGGAAGACGAGCACTTTTCCGGCGATGCACTTGCCTTCCAGCGCGTGCTTTGGGGCCACGCAGATGCCGTTCTTGGGGTCGATGTCACCCAGGAAGGAGATGGCCTCTTTGCAGATGAGCACTTCGCCGGAAGCCGTGCCGCGCGAAATGGAACGGCCGTGGATGATGTTGCGGTTTGTTTTGTCGGCTGCCATGTGCTCGCCTCCTTTTAGCGCGTGATGATGTCGTCCACGTCCCCGTACGCCACTTTCTGGCCTTGCAGGCTGGCGAGGTATTTCCCGGCCTTGCCTGAATTGGTGGCCGTGCAGGTAAATCCCGATTCCTTGAGCGGACAGACCACCATGCAGGTGTCGGCGACCACGAGGCCGCCGGCTTTCTCGATGGTGGCGGTGAAACCGGCCGTATCGGCCTTTTTCTTGGTTTCTCTTGCCGTGCACACCCAGAGCATGTGCGCCAGCTTCTTGCCTTTCACTTTTGCAGCCACCTCTTTTATCTCGTCGAGGCTGGCGTGCGGGCAGCCAATGGCGATTAATTGGGGAGGAGAGTCGGCGGAATCGAGCGAGCGACGCGTGGCCTTGAGTTCATCAGATCCGAACGAGACTTTCTCGGCATCCCCACCTACATTCCATTCAGGCGTGATGCCTTTCGCGTTGAAGAGCGCGACCGAGCCGGAAGCGGCCATGCCGGCCCCCAAGGCCTTGAGCTTGTCTTCCAATTGGCCGGAGACGGATTTCGAAATGCCGGTGAACGCCGGATTCCTATTCTTGGCCAATGGACCGGCCCAGGCGCCCAAGGCGCCGAAATCGGCATTTGTTTTCAGGGGTGTTTTGACTTCGATGAGCAGACCGCAGGTCCGTTTCTCGTCCAGATGATAACCGTAATTTGGCGTGAATCCACAGATGGCGGCGGCCAAGGCGGAGGGGCCGCCCTCGCGGTTTGTGCGCGCCCCCAGCACAGAATTGCAGAAGGAGACAGCCGAACTTTCGGCCCAGGCCACGTGCTCGCCGACTTTTGGCCGGATGCCGATGTGATAGGGGGTGCAGGTGCAGCTCATGGTGATGCCCATTTTCGAGAAGGCATCCAGCACCAGAATCTGCTTCTTGGCGAACTCCTCCGGCACGCCCATCTTCTGCCATTGGTCCCTATCCATGCCGGCCGGATTGAGGAAAGTCGGAATGCGCACCTTGGCGCCGTTACGGACCAGGTCGGAGAGGTAATCCAAACCCGCCTCGCCGATCGTTTTGTAGGATACGCCGGCAATTTGCGCGGAAGAAACCGGCACCATGCCGTTTGCGCTGTAGATCTTGCCCAAGGCGACGAGGATTTCCATGGATTGCTGGACGGCCTCGCCGCTCTTGCCATCGAGCATGGATTGCTGCAAGGAAGTCAAATTCATCCAGAAAACCTCATCTGAATCAGAATGACGGCTCATTTATACCTTCTGATAAGGGTGTTTTGTGGTATTAGATTAAAAAATATTAACCGAGTAGTCCCATGGATTGGAACAGCTTCAAAGAAACACGCAGAAAGGTAGTTCAATGACCGATCGGCATCGCATTAGGGAAGACGGTTCGGGGGCCGGACGACGCCAGAAAAAAAATCGAGGGTATGGCGGCTATTCCCTGCCCCCCAACGCGCCGTTCAGATTCGCCCACTTGTCAGTCGAGGCCGCGCTGCGCTTGCAGGTCAAGACCGCATACCAGCGCGCGATCATCGGGGGCATCCGAGATAGCTGGGAGCGCACGCACCCCGATGAATCAGGCACCTGCATCCCGATTCATGACGTCTTGGGCTCGGTGGCGAGATATGAGCGCAAGCATCATCCGAAATTCTCGAGAGCGTATAATGAGCTCAAAAACACGTACCCCGAATCCAATATCTATCTTGGCCTCAACAGCTTCCTGATCCCGGCCGTGTATTATTGGGCGTTCCAGACCGAAGACCCGCCCATGCGCGATTGGCTTTCGGACACCTTGCAGGACTTGCTCGCGCGGGCGGAGGCGATGGGCTCTTTTCTCACGCGCAAATTCACCCAGAAGCGCCATCTGCAGGAGAACGAGATGGGCTCCCGCCAAGTCTCCATCAGCTTCGAGGAGTATAGCTCGATCCTGCTGCGGCAACCGTTCGTGCCGGCCGACCGCACGTCGCCTTGCATCTTCTGTCTGCGCGGCCCGGCAGAACTGGATATGGCGCAGCGCACGGTCCATCATATCCTGCCCAAGGGCAGCTTCAGATCCTACCACGACGAACTGATCCAATACCTGCAGGCCCACAATCTCGCGGGCCGCAGCCTGGGCGATTTCGGAAAGAACCAGATCATGATATGCCGCACGCCCTGCCACGACTCTTTCGAGAACTTGATCGAGGCGAATATCGTGCACAGCTCCAAGCATCCGGACAAAGGCGTGCTCTTCGTGGCCGACTTGTACATCATGCTGGCGCGCGCCTTCGCCAACCATCACCTCTATCACCAAAACCTCGAACACCCGAAAATTTACGAGCAGACTGTGGATCTGGAGAACCGCTTTTTGCTCTCCCTTTTCCGCCTCTATGCTCCGAACGGGGAGACGCGAAAATCCGCGAAGAAAACGAAGGGCGATTCCCGGCCCCCGTTTGGAAACATCCTGCGGCCCGAATAGTTATCCGGGCCGGCAGCGAGCAGGAAAACCCGTAGGGTCGTGATGGAGCCGGAGCTTGCGACTTTTCAGAGATAGGCCTTCACGTCGACGTCTTTCCAGCTCGCTTTCTCGAAGTTCTTGCCATGCGCCACCATGGGCTTGGTGGCGTCGATGCCCATCTTGGAAGTCTCGTAGGTGTGCGGGTCGGCGGAAGGGTCGAGCGAGCTGCCTTTCTGCTTGCTTTTGATGACTACGTCTTGGTCTGCTTGAACTCTTGTGGCGATGGCCCACTCGACCGAGTCGGGGGAGTAGATGTCGATGTCCGTATCCACGACGACAACATGCTTGAGCGATTTGTGGCCCGCGAAGGCAGCCTCGATGGCTTTTTTCCCGTCCTCGTCGCTCTTCTTGTCGATCTGGACCACGGCGTGCAGCCAGCTCGTGCCACCGGGCGTGATGTTCACGCCCGTGCATTTGGCCACCTTGTTCACTTCCAGCAGGATGGTGGGTTCCTTGGGCATACCCATCAATAATTTGTGCTCCAGCGCGCCGGGCAGGAGGGCGTGATAGATGGGATGAGCACGATGGTGGATCTTGTTTATTTTGACGATGCGCTGTTGTCTCACCACGTCATAGGTCTCGGTCAGGTCGATGAACGGCCCTTCCGCATGCATCTCGCCGGTGATGGTGGCCTCGAGCACAAATTCGGCCTGTGCTGGCACGCGGATGCCGTTGGCAAGCTCGACCACTTCGATGGGGGCGAGGGAATTTGCGATGGTGGTTTCGTCCATCCCTATCTTTGGCGTAGATATAGCAGACGCCAGCAAAAAGTTGATGGGCGCGCCGATGACGATGGCGATTTCGAGTCTGCCGCCGGCGCGCGAGAGGTATTCGTCCAGGTGCCGATGCAGGATGCGGGCAACCATCTTGTCTTTTCCAATCTGCATCATGCGGTGGAACGAACAGTTCTGGCCCAATTCCTTGTCCTTGGCAATGACGACGGCGGAGGAGAAGTAGGGGCCGCCGTCCTTGGGGGCGAAGAAAAGGATGGGCAAGGTGTCCAGATCGACGGATGAATCGGTGATTTCGAGCACGGGTGCCTTGTCTTTTGAAACGAGCTTTGGCGAGGTCGGATGGTCGATGGCATTCGCGAGCTTTTGGGTCAATCCGTTCTTGTCGCATCCGAGGTATTTGGCGATCAGATTCTTCGTGGAAAACACGTTGCCCACCACCACGGCGCCGGGGTTTTCTTTTATCTTTGTTGCAAGAACAGGCTTCCCGTCGAGCGCGTGCAGCAGGCCGGCCAGCTCCAGATGCTTGGAGATGGGCTTCTTCAGCTCGATGAGCGAGCCGTCGGCCTTGAGTTCGGAAACGAATTCACGGAAGGATCTCATGAAAGCACCTCTTCGAATCATGCCCGGACGCTCATTTGCAGCTTCCAGTTGGATCGCCGTGGCGGGGCGTTGGGGCCGTCACGGAACCGCTGCTCGGGATTCTTGTTGAGCTGCCGATTGATGTTATGGATTTTTCGAACAAACGCGTTCGGCACGGAGTTGTCGCGATTCAATGCAGCTGACTCCCACATGTTCATTCTTTCCACCTCTTGAACAGCTTGTGCTTGATGCTCAGTTGGTCCATCACTTTGCCACACACGAAATCCACCAATTGCTCGATGGTTTTTGGCTGGTGGTAGAAGCCGGGCGAGGCGGGCAGGATGATGCCGCACGCCAGCGTGATGAGCCGCATATTCTCGATGGCGATGAGCGAATAGGGGGTTTCGCGCACGACGAGGATGAGCTTTTTGCGCTCCTTGAGCGCGACTTCGGCCGCGCGGGTGATGAGCGAGGAGCCGACTCCGTTCGCTATTTCTCCCAAGGTCTTGAGCGAGCAGGGGCATATGACGACGGCATCGGCCGCATTGGAGCCGGAGGCGTAGGGGCATGAGAAATCGGATTCCGAATAGTCATCAGGAGGAAGCTCTCCGCTCATTCCTTCGGCTTCGGCCACTTTTTTCGCGCCGGACGAGATGACGATTTTCACATCCTGCTTGGCTTCCTTCAGCGCTTGCGCCAATTTCGTCCCATAAACAATGCCGGAGGCACCCGTTATTACGAGGAGAATGCGCATGGGAAAATAAGGCAGGTGCAAATTATATTACTTTTGAAACCACGGCTACTGCCTTTTCTCTCCGCTTATGACCAGGATAGGAAACTTGATGAAGACCTTATTGTCTGCAGAGAATTTTATTCGGAATTCGCTGCAGAAGGTTGGAGAGGACTTTGCTAGTTCATGAGTCAGATCGTCAAGTCGGCCGATGAACTCCAGGTCTCGTTCAAGCGCGGTCTTTTCTGGCGTGTCCTTGGAGCCAAACTGACCTCCCCACTGTGAAGTTTCCACGTCGGATGTGAAATTCGTATAGGTTTTAAGATTTGAGAAATTGGAATCGACCAGGAGCCGTTCCCATTCTCCAACGGTTGGAATATGGCAGATGCCTTCTGTTTTTGAATCGCGTCCGGCCAGTTCCTGCTTGGCTGAGTGCAGCTCGATGACGCTGCGCTGGCCATTAAGGGTGTACGCCGTCATGTCACCGATGACCAGAAGGCCGTCGGGCAGCAGGGAAGCGCGGAGGGAATTGAGCGCGAGTGGAATTTGGTCCTTAGGCAAATCCTTTAGGCCGTAGCGCACGGCTATAATATCGAATTTCTGGCTGGATCCGCCCAGTTCGCGCACATCGCATTTGATCGTGTCGAAACCTTCGCGGGTCAGGAGGGATAACGGATTGTCGAGTTTGTCGTTGAAAAATACATGCAGATCTTTGCCGCTTTCCGGTTTCTGTTCATTGTACATCTTGAGAATATCTTTTCCAAGCTTGCCCGGGCCGGACATGGCATCCATAAGCCGGATCGGCCCATTGGAATCTCGGTTGTTGAACTGGTCAAAACGGCAAGCGTCGAAGATAGCTTTGAAAAAAGGCGTGGCCGAATTGTATGAGCCGATGTCTTTTCTGAATGCACCAGAATCTTGGTTAAGCTTCACATACTGGCTAGTCGACATATTAAATCACCCATAACAACTATATTTTGAGAAGGATATTTAAATAGCTTATGGTGAAACGGTTCGCATGCAAATCCTCAAACTGGGCGGCAGCGTCATCACCCGCAAGGACAAGCCCCAGACTGCCAATCTGGAGGCCATCGGTGCGCTGGCGAAAGTGGTCGGCGAGGCGTGGCGCGCGGGCATCCGCGACATCGTGCTGGTGCACGGCGCGGGCTCGTTCGGCCATGCCCTGGTGCTGGAGCACAAGATAGACGATGGCGTGCATAGCGACGAGCAGAAGGTGGCGGCGGCCAAGACAAGGGCCGCCTGCGTCAAGCTCACGGCCATTCTGGTCGAAGCGCTGCTTTTGGAAGGCGTGCCGGTCGTGGCGCTCTCGCCTGCCCTGCTCATCGTCCAGACTGACAAGCGCATCGTGAAATTCGACGAGAAGAAGGTGCTCGATTGCCTGGCCGGGGGCTATCTCCCAATCCTGCGCGGAGACATGGTGCCCGACACGGTTCTGGGCATGTCGGTATGCTCGGGAGACCAGATCGTGGCACGCCTGGGCCGGAGGGCCGAGCGAATCGTGCTGGGCACCGACGTGGACGGCGTGCTGGTGGAAGGGAAAGTGGTTCCGCTCATCACCAGCCAGAATTTCGGGAAGATCGCACCGAATTTAAGCGAATCCGGCTCGCCGGACGTGACGGGCGGCATGGCAGGCAAGATAAAAGAGCTGCTGCAAGGAAAAGTGTCCGCATATGTGGCCAATGCCCGCCACCCGGAGCGCATCGGAGCGCTGCTAAAGGGAAAAAGAACGATCTGCACGCAACTCGAATTCTAGCGCGCAGACCCTTATTCGTTTTTTCGCGGACCCTTATTCGTTTTTCTCGGCTTGAATCCGGATGTGGAGTCCCTATTCCTTTTTCTCTTCGGCGGCCGCCTCCTTCTCCTTGCCGCCCTTTTCAGATTTGGCTTCTTCCTTCTCGCCGTCCTTGGCTTTGGCCTTGACAGGAGCTTTCTTCGTTGCCTTGGGCTTGGAGGCTTTGGCCTTCTTGCGGGCCGTGTGCTCCTCGTCGGTCTCGCCGTCCTTCTTCTCGTCCGGGGCTTCGGTCTCGTCGTCCCCTGATTCGGCCGGGGCTTCGGCTTCTTTTTCGGTTTCAGCCGGCGCCTCGGAGGCTACGTCGGGAGCTTGGACGCCCTCAGCCGGGGCCGCTTCGGGCACCGCAACCGGCGGCGGAGCCTGCGCGGCCGCCTCGAATTCCTCGAAGGTGGGCTTGAATTCGTCGTAGGAGGCCACCTTGCCGGACGAGAGGGCCATCTCACGGGCGAAGAGCCAGAAGATGAGCAGGAGCGAGCGGCGGCCCTTGTTGTTGCAGGGCACCACCCAGTCGATGTACATCGTGAAGTTGTCGGTGTCGCACAGGCCGATGGTCGGAAGGCCCATCTTGCCGCACTCGACGACCGCCTGCCGCTCGCCCTTGGGGTCGCAGATGATGACCAGCTTGGGCTCGACGAAGTCGGAGCGGGAGGAGTTGGTGAAAAGGCCCGGGACGACTCGGCCGGTGGCCACCTTGGCGCCGGTGAGGGCCGCGAACTGGTTGGCGGCCATGGAGGAGTAGGTGCGGCTCGCGACCACCACGATGTCCTTGGGGTCGTAGTGCGCGAGCAGCTTGCCGGCGAGGCGGATGCGCTCGTCCACCTTGCGAAGGTCGAGCACGTACAGGCCGTCCGAGCGGGTGCGGTAGATGAACCGCGTCATGTCGATGACGCGCAGCTTCGTGCCGATGTGGATGCCGGCTTCGAGGTATTTTTCCTGCTTTATGAGAAATCCTTCCTGTGCCATGTTTTCACCAGTTTATCCAAGAGGCTCGCAAATGCTCGCCGACAAATCGACGGCTACTTTCGAGACGACGTGGTTGTTTTCGAATTTTATTTTTATGATTTCTTGTTTTTAATTTTCTTCTTTGGTTTTTCTTTTTTATTTTTGTTAGAATAAAATGGGGCCACCGAGATTTGAATTCCCGGTGGAGGGATCCCGTTTGGGATCAGATCCACTCTCGGATCACGTGCACCCCAAGCACGTAGTCTACCAGGTTAGCCCATGGCCCCATAAACATCAAAGATACGCGATCGCACCTCTAGAGTTTGTCGTATTTGACGATCTTCTCCATGATCTCCACGTGCGAGAGGAACATCCTCCGGCAGCAGAACCGCTCGATGCCCAGATCGTTGAGCACCTCGGCGGGCTTCTCGCCAGCTTTCAGGCGCGAATCGTACTCCTCCCATTTTTGGGCGATGGGCGTTCCACAGGTAAAGCAACGGACAGGGAAATACATATCTCCACCTCGTAATGATCAGTCGGTTTAACGGTACGACTTCTGGAACCGGGCACGGGCCTTGGGTCCCTTGTATTTCTTGGGCTCCACGCGCCGAGAGTCTTCGGACAGCATGAAGCGGTCGCGCGTCGCGAACCGCTCGCGCAGGGCCTCGTCGCCGGAGTGCTCGACCAGCGCGCGGGCGATGGCGATGCGGGCCGCCTGGGCCTGGCCCATGGCGCCGCCGCCGCGGACCGAGATGTCGATGTCGACGCCGGACGCCGCTTCGGGCGCGAGTCGCAGGGGCTCGCGGATGAGCTCGCGCACGTACCGGCTCTGGAACGAATCCAGGTTGACCGAGTTGATGCGCACGACGCCCTTGCCTTTGCGGATGGACGCGCGGGCGAGGGCCTCCTTGCGCTTGCCGCGGGTGACGATCCCGGTTTTCTTCTTTTTCTTGTCCGATTTCACGGAAGGTTTCTTGGTGCTCATGACAAATCACCTAAATGATCAGATTCTCTCCTCGTAGCCGAACACCTTGCAGAGCTGGCCGAGGGTTATCTTCTTGCGCAGCGAATCCGCCTTGGAAAGTTCGGGATAGGAGACGGCTTTCTCCCCGGCCAGGGCGGCCGGCGTGCCGGTGTAGGCCCTGAAGAGATGGAGCGCGTCGCGCCCGCGCTGGCTCTTCTTGGGAAGCATGCCGCGCACCATGCGCCGGAAGAGCAGGTGCGGCAGCTTCGGGTACTTGGGGGATTTCTCTGGGTCGCGCTTGTCCTTCTGCGTGCGGCGCAGGTGCATGCGCGCGATGTGGGCCTGCAGGGTGCCCGAAAGGACGGAGTCCTGCGCCTCGATGACGGCGACCTCCTCGCCGGCGAGGAGGAACTTGGCGATGCGCGCCGAAAGGCGCCCGGCGATCTGGCCTTTTGCGTTGATTACAATCATCATATCCACCTTTTCAAATTCCCTCTAGATGAGAATGACCACGTCCTTCCCGGACGGGTGCTTGGATTCCAGCTCGGCCAGGGTGAGGATCTTCCCGCCGGCTTTGGCGACGGCCGTCTTGGCGCTGTGGCTGGACGAGACCGCGCCGATGGTCAGGGAATGCGCGAGCTTGCCGGTGCCGAGCACCTTGTCCGCGACCACGACGGTCTGGCCGGCCGTGGTCAGCACCGAGAGGCGCGAGAGATTCATGCCGCGCTTCATGCGCGACGGGCGGGAAACCAGCTCCCGGACGCGTGCCCAGAAGGGGCTCTTGTTCTTCTTGGATTTTTCTGCCATTGTATCACCGTGAGATATTTGAAACGTGAATTTCCAATTTATACCTTTCTTTTCTTTTAGCGCAGGTTTTCTTTTCTTCCACAGAAGAAAAGAAAAAGTCCTTTTAGCGCAGGTTTTCTTTCTTTTCCGCAGACATGTTTTTCTTTCTTTTAGCGCAGGTTTTCTTTCTTTTCCGCAGAAAAGAAAGAAAAAGTGCAGGGGGAGGGATTTGAACCCACGAAGTCCTAAGACATTAGCCCCTCAAGCTAACGCATTTGACCAAGCTTTGCTACCCCTGCGCGAATATGACATCAGTCCTCCTTTTTCTTTTTCGACTCCTTGTTCTCCTTGCGGATCACTTCGAGCTGCTCGGAGATCTGGGCGCATTTCTCCTCGATGAGTCCGGAGGCCGTGAGCACCATCTGGCGAGGCGGCAACTGCATGAACCCCTCGACCTTGAAGCTGAACCCCCCGTCCTTGAGGATCTCGTATCCGGCGAGGCCGGCCTGCCACTTGGCGTGCTTGCGGCCGATGCCCGAGACGGCCTTCCCTTCGAGGCGCAGGTTCTGCTCCTGCATGAGCTTGAGCAGGGGGATCTTGTCCAGCGCCACGCGGATCTTGTCGTGGCTGGTGCGCAGCTCGCCGGAATAGACCGTGCACGGACCGGCGGCATCGAGGGTGAAGAGCGCCTCCTCGTCGGCTTGCACCGAGACGGAGATCTTGAGCGGGATCTGGCCGATGCGGTGGGCCAGGTACTCGTCGAAGAGGGTGCTCGAGTTCTCGTAGACCGTCACTTTGTCGATGGCGAAGGTCGGCACCTGCGATATCGTGAAACGGCGCAGGAGATTGGCGAAGGAGACGCTGGATTTCGAAAGCGTGAAATCCAGCTTCCGGTCGTCTTCATTGTTCACAGAGACATTCATGGAGCCACCTCTATACGCGCCGGCCGCGGCGGCCGCCCGGGCGCTTGGTTGTGTCGGTTGGAACCGGAGTCACGTCCTCGATCTTGCCGATGCGCACGCCCTGGCGGGCCACGGTGCGAACCACGGCCTGCGCGCCGGCGCCCGGCGTCTTGGTGCCGTGCCCGCCCGGGGCCCGGATGCGGATGTGCAGGCCCGTGATGCCGCGGTTCTTGGCCTCGGTCACGGCCTTGATCGTCGCCTGCATGGCGGCGTAGGGCTTGCCTTCCTCGCGGTCGGCCTTGACGATCATGCCGCCGGACGCCTTCGCGATGGTCTCGGCGCCCGAGAGATCGGTGATGGTGATGATGGTGTCGTTCTTGGACGAGTAGACGTTGCAGATGGCCCAGCGGATCGGGCCCCGCTGCATCATCGGGGAAACGGGTGCGGGGGCTGCGCCGGCAGCCGGAGCGGCACCTGGAACGGGAGTGGCACCGGGAGCCGGAGCGGCCGGAGACACAGAGGCCGGAGGGGCCGCGGCATCGGCGGGCTTGGGCGCGCCGCTCGGGACTTCGCCGATCGATTTATCGACCGGATTGTCCTCCTTTTTCGGAGTTTCGGTTTTCTTCTCTTCGCTCATGAATATCACCTAACACTTAAGCGGCGGATGCCGGGGCTTTCTCGGCGGCGGGTGCCGAGGGTTTCTCGGCTGGTTTTTCAACGGCGCCCTCATCCGGGGCCTTGGCGTGCTCGCGACGGGGGGCCGGTTTGGGCTTGTCTTCAGGCACGCTGATGTCGATGGCCTTGGAATAGGACACGGTCGGCTCCTCGCCGGCGGTGACGAGGTAGGAGGGGATGGTCACGCGCCGCCCGCCGACGGACACGAATCCGTGGGTGACGAGCTGGCGGGCCTGCATGGGGGTGCGGGCCAGTCCCTTGCGGATGACCAGGCTCTGGAGGCGGCGGTCGAGGAAGTCGCGCACGCCCAAGCCCAGGACGTCTTCCAGGCGCATCTCGCCCCGCGCGATGCCGAGGCGCTGGAGCTTGGCCACGATCTGCAGGCCTTGCGCGCGGCCGGCGTCGCCCAGCGAGAGCAGATGCCGGGCCGTGCGCCTCACGCGCTTGAGCTCGGCCAGAACGGTCCACAGCTCGCGGGCGTTCTTGAGGCCGTATTCGCGGCGCAGAGCAGTCTCGCTTGAGATGCGCTCGGCATCCCAGACCCGGCGAGGGGTCTCGGCCTTGGCTTTGAGTTTACGAGGATCACCCATTCATATCACCTGAAAGAATCATGCCGGATCTACTTCTTGGCCTCGGCGGGCTTCTCGGCCTTCTTGGCCGGGGCGGCTGCGGCAGCCGGAGCCGCGCCTTTCTCCTGCGCGGCGGCGCCCGTCTGGGCGGCGGCCGCGGCGCCGGCCTTGGCGACAATCGCCTTGCGCAGCACGCCGACCGTCATGCCGGTGCGGCCCGTGCTGCGGGTGTGCTGTCCGCGCACTTTCTGGCCATAGGCATGCCGGTACCCTCTCCACGTCTGGACGTCCTTGTCATGGTCGATGTCCTGGCGCTGGGCGAAAACGAGGTCGGTTCCGCTCAGGTGGCGGGTCTCTCCGCCGATGACTTCCTTCTGCCGGTTGAGCATGAATTTCGGGACGCCGTTCGCCTCCGGCTTTTGGATGATGACTTCGAGCTTGTCGATCTGCGCCTCGTCCAGCTCGCCGATCATGGTCTTGGGCGAGAGATTGAGGGCCTTGAGCACGGCCACCGATACGACCTGCCCGACGTTCTGGCCCATGCCCTTGATGGACTGGATGGCTTGGGTGACGGTGGCTTGGCCCTTGAGGTCCCGGCCGACGATGCGCACGATGCCGCGCAATTCCTTGCCCGAAGGCGAGAGCGTCGGTCGGACCGGCGTCGCGCCGGGGCGGGGCTTGGGCGCGCCCGCCGGAGCGGGAGCGGCGGCCTTGGGCTGGGGAGCCGCAGCGGCCGTTTTCTTGTTGTCAGGTTTCTGTGCCATTGGATACCACCATTTTACAAACGCGATTTTTTTTCGGATTGCCCGGAGTTTTCGAATATGAACGCCGGCTCGCACATTTCTTTTCTTTTTAGTGAAGGTTTTTCTTTTCTTGCGCACAAGAAAAGAAAAAAGTTCGCCGGAAGAGGGATTTGAACCCACAAGCCCTTGCGGGCACACGCTTACCGAACCGCAGGGGGGAACACACGAAATACCTTCGTCCCCCCTTCAGTTTGAGGTTCCTCCTGATTCCCCCCTACGGGATTATCACGAAGTTTTTCTTTCTTTTTCCTTGAAGGCTTTTTCTTTTCGCAAAAAGAAAAAGGCTTCTTCCAGGCGTGCGCACTACCAGGTTATGCGATTCCGGCACGAGTATGGTTCACGTCATAAATTTTGTATCACCAAATCTTGCTTTTGTTCCTCTTTCTTTTTAGTGAAGGTTTTTCTTTCTCTTCCGAAGAAGAGAAAGAAAAAAGTTCACGCACTGCCAGGTTATGCGATTCCGGCACGAACAGGCATTGCAGTTTCGATTGGCATATCACCATTTGATTACGTTGAAGCGCATATCAATCCCACCAATCGTCTCCGATGACAGATTTCCGATTGTCCGTGTTATCAATCCTCTGAAGAGGATTGATGGGTTGATACGAGCTATTAGCATTCTCCAGTCTACATCGTTTCTCTTTTCTTTTCCGAAGTTTTCTTTTCTTTTTAGTGGAGGTTTTTCTTTTCTTTCCTAAAGAAAGAAAAGAAAAAAGTCCATTCCGGCACGAACAGGCATTGCGGTTTCGATTGGCATATCACCATTGGAGTTGCGTTCTTATCGAATGATACGAGGAATGTTGGATTTATTTTTTCCTTGCTTCTTGGAGGACGATTTTCGGATGGAGCGCGCCGTCCCCGAATCGGGCGATGGCGACGAGCTTCCCGTTGTTGTCCTGCAACTGGATCTCCTGCCCCTCTTGCGGGCGGACCTCGGCGGCAGACACATCGGATATCGCCAGAGGCGATCCGCGACATACCGCTTCCACGGCCGCCGGCCTTATGGAAAGGCAGGGCAGTTTGAGCATGTTCTTGGCCGGCACAAGCATCGCTTGCAACGGCTTGACGTCCCCCTTGTTCTTGGCCAGGTAAAGCGCGTCGGCCAAATCCGGCAGACGGACCAACCGACTCTCGTCGATTTCGCCGACGCGGGTGCGCCTCAGCTGCAGCATGATGCCGCCGCCGAATGCTTTGCCCACGTCGTTGCAGAGGACGCGCACATACGTGCCGGCCTCCACCCTAGCCCTAAAGAGAGCAGTCTTATTGCTTAATTCAAGCGCCGTAAATTCATAAACCTTTCGCTCCCTCCGCCGTTTGGCCACGGCGGACTCCTTGGGAGGAACCTGCGAGATGCGACCCACCAGGCGGGCCATGGCCTTGTTCAGTTCGTCGATGGAACGGGGGGCGTTGCGCAGGCGCAGCACGCCGACGTATTCCTTGTCCTGCCCGACGACGTAGCGCAGGAGGCGGGCGGCCTTGTTCAGGCCGATGATTTGCACGCCGGACACCTGCGGGTCGAGGGTGCCGGCATGCCCGGCCTTTTTGGCCCCGAAGAGTTTCTTTGCGTGGGTGGTGATTTCGTGCGAGGAGGGGCCCCGGGGCTTGTCGACGAAGACGAAGGAGCACGAGGAGAGCTCGCCGATGGATGGAACAGGCGAAGGATGCATTGGAATCTACGATTGATTATACGGATGGATGTTTTTAATGACGACGGCAAAGGGATTTCCCTTGCGGGGCGGGTGGATATTTTCTCGCCGATGCTCTCATCAGATTGACATGCCCAGCAGCAGCGCGCCGACGAAGGC
>JAZDHB010000097.1:0-4391 GCA_043806415.1 Microcaldota archaeon
GATCGGCGAGCCCCTCTCCGTGAACGACCGGCTCAAGCCCTTCCGGATCCGCGAGCCGTTCCGCCTCCTCTCCCGGGAATCGCAGCAGCGCTATCGGGAGCAGTTCGAGGGGGTGACGCAGATCGTCATGGACAGCATCGACCGGATGCTCGACGAAAAGTACCGCCGGAACTGCGCGGCAACCTGAAACCCGTCTTTCCTCATTTGTTCCGTTTTCCCGGAGCGGGGCATCCAGAGCACCTCCAATCCGGGGACTCTTGAAAATTCTGTTCATCCGGTTTTGGCGTACTTGCGAAAAATGTTTTGCTTCCTTAATAGACCTGCCTTTCTTGCATGGATACACGATTTCGATGCGTAATGATCATCTCCATCGGGAGCGTGAATACTCCTGGGACGAATACATTGATGCATCACGCTTTGAGAATTCGAAGAATCAGCAGAGCTAATTTGAGGCGTGAAGGATAGGTCTGCCTGAATTCCGTTCAAAATGGCCTTCGTGGCAGGTAAATCAACAAGAAGATGAGCCGATTTATCAAAAAGACCGCCGACACGATACATCACTCGCACAATGATCGGCAACGCACTCCATATTTTGTGGTCAAAATCCTCTTGAAACTCAAAATTATTATTGATATGCTCGCAACCGCGAAAAAGGAAGTTCTTATCAATCGCTGTCCCTTTCGAGGAATAAGTCATTCGTCATGCGCGCACGTTGGTCGTACATGGTCAGCCGGGTCGCGGCCGCACGCACGACGACCGGCCGTGCGGGCACGATCCGCGTGTCCGGACAGAGGCTGATCAAACCACACGACCCACTGACAGAGAGGCACGAACATGCAACGCTACACGCTCACAGAATACGAAGACGCTTCCCCCGCGACGCGGGAAGTGTATGACGACTTCATGCACACCACGGGGGCCACGGCGGTGCCGATTTGGATCAAGAGCCTGGGGCACAGCAGCGCGCTGGCGCGCGCCTACTGGGAGCGTGCCAAGGGCACCCTGTTCAGCGGTCACCTGCCCCTGCCACTGAAGGAAATGATCGTCTTCGTCGTTTCCGCACAGCACGGCGCGAAATACTGTTCCGCCTGTCACGCCCAGAACGTGCTGAGCCTGGACAAGACCCTGGCGTTCGAGGACCTGCAGTCCTTCCTAAAGTCCGGCCCCGGCGCCCAGTTGCCGGCCTATTACCAGAGCGTCGTCAAGTTCGCGACCAAAGTGGTTAAGGATGCCAACGGCCTCAGCGACGAAGACTTTGAGGCATTGATGGACGAAGGCTTCTCCAAGGAAGAGATCGGCGAGATCATCGCGGTAATCGACTTGGCCACCATGTTCAACGTTTACACGAGCGCGTTACGGCTGGACCTGGATCCGCAGTATTGCGCCATCCTGTGACACGCGCGCCATGGCCTGCTGAGGTCCCATCGATATGATATTACCGTTGTTGCAATGGAACGAGCTCACCGCGCAGAAACTGGTGCGGTACGAGGCGATGTTCAAGCTGCTCGACGACATCCATGTGATCGAGGACATCGTCGCGATCTCGCAGCTCATCGCCACTCGGTGGAAGTACTTCGCCAATGTCACCAGTTGGCGGATGGTGGTCGCGAAAGACGGGGGCTTCCAGGTCATTGACGGTTTCCGGGGCAAGGCGAATTTCGCGGATGTGCAGGCGCTGTCTCCCTGGGACGAGCACCACTGGGAGCTGCAGCGCCCGCGACTCGTCTGCATGGCCGACCCGCTGGCGGGGCCGGCCCCGCCCGAACACCTGGTCGGGAAGTCTATCACCGAGATCCAGGTGCTGCGCTTCGTGCGCATGGGCGACTGCATCGGCCTGTTGTCCGCGGCGGCACGCCATGAGCCGTTCAGCGAGCTGGACAAAAAGTTCATCCGGCTCTTCGGTGACCACTTCGCGGACCGCATTTCCGGCATCCTGCTGCGAAGGCAGGCCATCGAGGCCCTGACGACCAAAGCTACGCACGACGCCCTGACCGGCCTCCTGAATCGCAGCACCATCATCGACCGGTTCCGCAGCCAGCTTGCGGTTTGCACGCGCACCGGGCAGCCGCTGAGCGTGATCCTCGCCGACATCGACTTTTTCAAAGTTGTCAACGACAGCCACGGGCACCTGGCCGGTGATGAGGTGCTGCGCGAAGTGTCGCGCCGCCTACAGATGCACACGCGCGAGGGAGACAGCCTGGGGCGTTACGGCGGCTAAGAGTTCCTCGTCGTACTCTACCCCTGCAGCGAGGAAGATGTCACGAAAGCGGCAGAGCGCTTCCGCCTCGCCATTGCAGAGACTCCGTTCGCGATCGGGAGCGATCCACCGATCGACCTCAAGGTGACCATCAGTCTCGGTACGGCCATGGCCACCGGGCGGGGTGACGACGGGATGCAGGCCCTTTTGAAGCAGGTCGACGAGGCGCTCTACTGCTCCAAAGCCAACGGGCGCAACCGCGTGACGGCGGGCTAAGGCCGGTGCGACTGAGCAACGGGGGCGGGGTCAGGCTTGGTATATTCCGATTCGCGGCCTGTGAATCGGGCACAGCGTTTTCCCCCTGTTGAAAACATCTTGGCAAAAGAACTCGAACGGAACGCGCTTGACCTTGGCGCCATCGTCCGCCCCGGCGACAGTGTCATGTGGGGCCAGGCGGACGCCGAACCGCTGCCGCTCACCCAGGCGTTGATGGCGCAGCGCCATGCCATCGGCGAATGCAACGTGTTCCTCGGCGCCACATACTCCGACACGATGATGGAGGAGTATGCCGACTGCATCCGCTTTTCGGCTTACTGCGGCTCATTCCATTTCCAAATCATTAATGCTATAAGAGCCTGACCCCTTAATGGATATGCGACGCTTATATCATTTTTGAATCGACATCGAGCGCTGTTGACTCGTGATAGCGAGCAGTCAATAGCGACGCAGTTCTCTTTTAGAATTAAGAGACACGCATCAACCGGATGAACCTTAAATCTCTCCGGGTCATATTCCCCGAAGCTTGCTTCGTTCCTTGCCGTCTTGGATACCCCGTAGCTTGCTGCGGGGTAGTTCATTCTCTCCGGGTCATATTCCCCGAAGCTTGCTTCGTTCCTTGCCGTTTCAGATACCCCGCAGCTTGCTGCGGGGTAGTTCATTCGTGGAGGACATTATATCTAACCGTCTTTCCCGTCAAGGATTTTCCGTCCGGTAGACTATCCTTAGGGTATTGCTCATCCAACACCAACCCTGTCCGCATCTGCGACAGGGGATGCGGGTTTCCCGGCCCGAATGCATACCCATTCTTCATGATGACCTCTTTACAGTTTCTCTGAAGGCTTCCACCGTTCAGGGCATTTCAAAATGTAGCCATCAGCCTTTCTTACCTCCAACGGGAATAAACTTTTGGCAATTTTAGCCCTGCCTATCGTGAAAGAAGCGCTTGCATATTTATCAAGTTCCTTGGAAAAGCGGTCCGGAGGAAAGGCAACGATCACGTTTTTCTTAGGGAAGAGAAGCCTGATCCTGTTGATTGGTGGGACTAGGTCGCTGTCCGCGGAGATCAGGAAGGCTGTGTCGTAGCGATCCTGAAAAGCATCGGACAGTAGTTCGACGGCGATGTTGACGTCCGTCATCTTTTCGTTGGGGACTTCATCCTCAAAGCCACAACGATCGCATTGTCTTGGAATATTCTGGTACTTGCCATAGTAAATCCGAAAGTCCGCAAGGGTATTCAGGGCTTCAACATATATGGTTTGACGTTTTTGCTTATCCGCCGGACCGGAGATTCTCGCAGTGAAGTATTTTGTGAGAGATAGTTGTTGTTGATGTTTTAAAAGGTTTTGTACGAGCACCTGCTGATTCAGCCAATAATAACGCCTCCACCCTTTTGATTTTAAACCGAAATAGAGGTTGAAACCGTCGATGTAAGCGATAACTCTTTCCACGCTATGGTCTCCAATTGGCACGTTGCGTTCTCACGGCCCAAAGAAAATTCAAAGAAAATACTTCTTGACAGCGTGGTTAGATGCCACTATTGTAAAACCGTCAACAGCCCCGGAGATAGCATCTCCGGCCCGACGCCTCCTCTTCGGGGGCGTTTTTTTAAGCGCGCAACTATTCATTCTTCTCACAATGGCGTTTTCCGCCTGTCCGACATCTTACCGTAGGGATGTGCCTGTCGTGATGATTTTCTTCTCCTTAAGCATGGACAGGTAGCCCTCATAGCTCAGCGGACAATCCAGAAGGTCATCAAGTTGCTTTTTAGATGGGAACTTCCAACCACTAATTTTAATAAGTATATGATATTTATTAGTAATGGCAAGAATTGCGCTTAAAGTGTAGCCACTAATAATTTCATTATTATTAATATTATGCTTGACAATATGGCAATTATACCTTATATGCATAGCCA
>JAZDHB010000098.1:0-30990 GCA_043806415.1 Microcaldota archaeon
CAGTCGGCTCTCCAGAGCCGACTCGTGTCCTCCTGACCCTCCCCCATCTGCTTCGGCCCTTCGGGGCCGAAGTCTCGCCAACTGCTGTTGGCGAACGCGGTTCTTGGGTTTGAGACCCCGCTGCTTGCAGCGGTTTGACTCATTTTTCTCGCTCGTGAATACCCCGCAGCTTGCTGCGGGGTTGTTTATTTGGCTGCTCTACGCAGCCAAAAGCTCCCAAACGCTTCGCGTTCAGGATCGTCTGCCTGAGCACGCTTAAACGGCCTAAAACGGCCAAAGGCGCGCCAAATGAGGGGCGGGTGCCTACGAGCTCCGCTTCGGGCACATCCTCTCGAATTCTTGCGCCACAAACTCCACGAATGGGCGCTCGTCTTTCTTCTCGACCGATTTCACCAGAGCATCAAAATACGGCCCGGTCTGTTTTGAAATATTCAGAATAGGATACCCGCAATCGTGCAGCGCCTTGTTGAGTAACAGCCTGGACATCCGTTTGTTCCCATCCTCGAACGGATGGATGGAATAGAGCTTCAGGTGAAGCATTGCCGCCAACTCTATCGCATTGAGCTTGTTCAAGCTCGCATTATACCACGAAACGAGTTCGTCAATCAAGCCCTCTATTTTCTCAGGCGCAGGCGGCCTGAAGCCGATTTCCTCGACTTTGTCATAGCTCTTGAGGTAAATATAAGCCGGTTTCGCTCGCAGCTTTCCGGGGTTTTTGGCCGGGAAGCCCCCCATAATTCCAGCATGCAAGTCCAGAATGAAGTCCATGTTCAGTCCTTTCCTGCTTTCTCGCACCTGCCTCAAGCCCTTGATCATGTCCAGCGAGACCCGGAGATTCTCGTCCCGGATATCTCGGACTCCTTTTTGCGCGAAACGGTAAGCCAAATCCGCGTCTTCTTTGGTAATGGGGACACCCTCGGTGCTCAGGGTGGTATAAACGAAATTGACGATGTCCACCTCGTCCTTCTCTTCCCTCTGGCCGGTTGTGAGGCGTTTTAGGCGGGCTTCGTATTGTCGCCTTTTTTTCTCAATTCCGATGAGGCGCTCTTTGGACAGGTAAATAGTCCGGGCTTCATGAAGCAAATCGGCGTAAATCTTCTCAGTCAACTCTTTTTCCAACTTCGCGAGTTCTTTCTCTTTAGGAATTTTTACTCCCAGCGAAATCGAGTAAACTTTGGGTTTTTCCAATCGGATGGACTCCTCCAAATAGTAATAGAAGCGGTCATTGACTGTTTTTCTGCGCACTTGCATGGGTCTATTTAGCTGGCTGAATTAATAAGCTTATCTTACATTTCTATTTTAATTGTATGATAAAATCAACGAATGAATATTTATCATACTTTTAAATATGTTTTGTAAGATAATTTGACTTTGCTTTGGAGTTGTAGGCGTATCAAGTGGGGCGTTTTTCGCTCAAAAATCATTGTTTTGACGCCCAGAACGCCCAAACAATTAGGAATCGCAATTGTTGGAAAACGGGCTTGTTCCTTGATACTGTCCGGTATCGCCGCCCAAATCCTTGTACGCCTCCCCAGCAGTCTTTCAAAAACATACTCTTATATACACTAGATAACACAATAAATACATGTCATCTACTGAATCCCTAACTGAGGCTGGGTTCAGCGAAGCTGAAGCCAAAACACTCCTCTCAAACAAGTTTTTCAGAAAAAATCATTCTGACGTTTGGATGACGGCATGAAAGAGCGAATCTCAAAAATCGCATCCATCTATGGGATTTCGGATTCCGAAGTTCGCCAAACCATCCTCTCCCACCTCCAATTCGCAGGCTATGACCATTCCCGCGTCATCGAGCAGGCCATCCAAGCCTATGGCAAAGACAACGAACCCTTAATCAAGAAAGCCATCCTCTCCTTCCCCCAATTCGCAGGCCTTGACCATTCCCGGGTTCTAAACCAATTGGGACGAATCGGTCGCATCGCCGGTTTGGAGATTGAGGAAGTGAAGCAAGCCATTCTCTCAAGGCCTATATTGGCCGGTTATTCCACTGTCCGCTACCTGGCGGTCATCGATGTTTTCAGGCAACTGGCCCGGGAGAAAGACCTCACCATGCACGAATCCAAGGACTTTGTGAAAATCTGGCTCAGCTATGCCTCCAAATCTCCCTATGTACCCGAAACCAAAAAACTGCGCATATCAGAAGCCCAGAAAATCGGCATCAACGTCAAGCCGCCGCTCTACCACGCTCTCAAAAACAGGGTCTGCGTGTTCAAGCTCTGAGGAAAAAGAAGTCAGTTTTGGTTCTTCCATCGTTTACGTACATGCTGGCCTGTCCTGCTCGAAGTCATATTTATAGCTTGCCGAGCTGATTGACGAAGTCGCATTAGACTGGACATCAACTATCATCGTCAAGCGCGGAGCGCTTGGCGAGACTTCGCCAGCAGGCGAAGCAGATTCCGACGTGAAATCAGCAAAAATGAGCAAATGGCTTTCACAGAATCGCCCTATTCTCCGATTTCTCCCGTGGTTTCCTATCCGAACCGCGGGGAAACCTACGGTTTCCCCCCAGTTTGAGGTTCCTCCTGACCCCCTTCCCTTCTGCGTGCCGAAGTTTCAATAGTCCAAAACTCGTCATTAGCCAATCTACCATGTCGGTCAGGCTAACGAAAAGGCATCAGTCCGTCCGTCCCTCACCCTCCTCATTTATCAGCCTAATCGTCTGTTGGGCCGCCTCTTCCCACGCGTATTTCGCGAGCGCCTTCCTCGCCTCGGCCGCCCATCTTTTTTTCATCTCCTCCCTGCTTGAATACACGCGCTCGAGGCAGGCGAGCAGGCTCTCCTCGTCCTCGAACAGGAACACGCCGGCCGTTTCCTCGCCGAACGCCTCGCGCAGAAACTGGGGCGCCACGCCAACATGGGTCGATATGGCGGGCGTGTCGCAGGCCCATGATTCGAGCACCGAGAGGCCGAAGCCCTCGTATTCTGAGGGCAGCACGCAAACGGAGGCGGACGAGTACACCCCGGGCATCTTGTCGCGAGGCATTGTTCCGAACTCCACCGGCAGCCCCTTCTCTTTGGCCAAGGCGGCCAATTTCCCTTTCTGCCCCTCGTCCGGTCCCACAAATTTAAGCGCACTGTCCTTGTGCAGAGAATGGAATTTCTCGAAAGCGTCCAGCAGCATGAACACGCCCTTGCTGCGGTCCAGGCGCCCGGCGAAGAGGATGACGAAAGAGGGGGTTTTTCTTCCCGCATCCGCGGGATTTTTTCCATCCGCCTGCGCCGACTCTTTCTTCCAGTCCGCCCCTTTTTCCCCGGCCTCCCGGAATTCCTTCCCGATACCATTCGGAATCACCACGATTTTCCTAGCTGCTCCGCTTCCCATCTTCTTCCCCGCCTCATCCGCGAGCGTCTGCGAAACACAAATTATCTTAGTCGAGCAGGCGGAAATGACCGGCGCGATGAGCATCCCGTACGCGCCCGCCAGCCACTTCGCCGGCCCCTTGAATTTCGGCAGGCCGTGCACGGTCCAGTAGAATTTCTTTCCCGACAGTTTCGCGCCGATCGCGGCGGCGAAGGGCACGATGCCCCCGAACCCGTGCGAGCAAACGACATCCCCTTTTTCGAGGGCCACGAAAACCGGCAAACACGGGATCAGCACCAGCGAGGAAAAAAACGGAAGCTTAATCGCAAAATGGCGCTTGACCTTTACGCCCTCACGTGAGAGCTCGGCATCCACCGCTTCGCCGCCGGCCTGCGCCGAGGTGTGCACCACCACGTCCGCTCCGGTGCTCGCCAGCTCCCGGCTCAATTCGTACGCGTGCGTCTCGATGCCGCCCAAGGCCGGCGGAAAGGCATGCACGACCTGGATGATGCGAAGCCTGCGGTCCATATCATATCTCGAGACTGGCATATCTTTATTCTCGTTCTACTTCGTCTTGTTTTTGCGCGCTTTCTTCTCGATCTCGGCCAGTTTCGCGATTCCTTGCGAAAGGTCCACCTTCGATTCGAACCCGATCTCCTTTTTGGCCTTGCGCGTGTCGGCCAGTGTCTCGGCCACGTATCCCTTGACCTTGTTCTCGACATATTGGGCCGGTATGCGGGTGCCGAGGCGAGCGTTGAGCAGGTCCACCAGCTCATTGAGGGTGTAATTCCTTCCCGTGCCCACGTTGTAGATGCCGAATTTGACGCTCGATTCCTGGGCCAGCAGGTTGGCATCCACCACGTCCGAGACATACGTGAAATCCCGCTTCTGCGTCCCGTCCCCGTAGATGACGGCCGGTTTTCCCTCCATCATGTCCCAGAGGAACTGGGAAACGAGGTTGGCGTATTTTCCTTTCGCCTTCTCGTTGGGGCCATAGACCGAGAAATAGCGCAGGCCCACCACCTTCAGGCCGTGCCGTTTGTGGTAGAGCTCGCCCAGCCTCTCTCCATCATCAGCCTCGGCTCGGTGTAGAAGTCGCTGACCGGGATGGTAGCATCCTCGCGGTGCGGCGGGGCCACGCCGTTGTACACCGACGAGGTGGCCGCGAACACGATCTCGCAGTCGTTCTTTCGCGCGTATTCGAGCAGGGAGACGAAATCCCCCACCGCCTTGGAAATGAGCGTCCGGTCGGCGTTGTACATCGGCGAGGAGGAATAGATTCCCTCGTGGAAGATGACCTGCGGCTTTGGGAGGCCGGATTTTTCGATGTCGCCGGCGTTCCCGCGCCAGAATTTGACATCCGCTCCGGCGAGGTTCTCCATGCTTCCCGAATGCAGGTTGTCGATGACGCCCACCGCATGCCCCGCGCCGACGAGGGCCTTGGCCAGGTTCGAGCCGATGAACCCCGCCCCTCCCGTGACAACGACTTCCATCCAAGCGCCTCTTTGTGAATAGATTTTTCGCGAACTTCGCGAACAAACTCCCTGTAACGGGCGAGATTTCGAATCTTGCCTCTTTTATTCCTTTCCGCGAGGAAAATCCCTTTCCGTCAGGAAAGCGTCATCTATTTATTCTCCCTTGCCGCATATCCCCCTGTGGGAAGCCTGTTCGATTTTACCGATACCTCCAAGGTCAGCGTGCCGCCCGTCCTGATCGAGCAGATCATCGGGCAGGAGGAGGCCGTGCGCGCCGCCATCGTGGCCGCGCGCCAGAAGCGCCACCTGCTGCTCGTCGGCCCGCCCGGCACCGGCAAGTCCATGGTGGCCCAGGCCATCGCCAGCCTGCTTCCGCCGCCGACGGTCGAGGTGTCCGTGCTGAACAATCCGGCCAAGCCGGAGCGGCCGCTGCTGGAGATCCGCTCGCGCGCCAAAATCGTGGAGCAGACGGCCGCCCAGCCGCCCGCCGGCCTCCTCGTGTCCCCCGAGCAGGTGCCCGATTTCGTCTCCGAGCGCCTCGGCTACCGGTGCCGGCATTGCGCCGCCTTCTCGGATCCCGACGTCGCCACCTGCCCCTCGTGCGCCCGGGAGAAATTCCGCCAGGCCCCCGGCCCGTTCGACGACCTGCTCTCGCCCAGCACCGTCCCCGAGCGCGAGGATTCGGTGTCCACCACGCGGGTGGTGCGCGGGCACGAGGATCTGGTGGTGTTCGAGCGCTCCGACGCGCACACCCTTCGGGCGCTGGACCAGAAGGACCTCGCCAAGCTCAACATGGCCGAGGGGCAGGTGCCGCGCAACATCATCCTCTCGCTCGACCGCTCCGTTTTCGTGCAGGCGACCGGCGCCAGCCAGACCGAGCTCTTGGGCGACGTGCGCCACGACCCGTACGGGAGCCATCCGCAGATCGGCTCGCCCCCCTATTCGCGCGTGGTGCCCGGCGCGGTGCACGAGGCGCACGAGGGCGTGCTCTTCGTCGACGAGTTGGTGGCCCTCGGGCGACTGCAGCGCCACCTGCTCACCGCCATGCAGGAGAAGCGCTTCCCCATCTCCGGGCGAAACGCCTCCTCCACCGGCGCGTCGGTGCGCGTGGACCACGTGCCTTGCGATTTCATCCTCGTGGCGGCCGTGAACACCTCGGACCTGGGCCGCATCATGCCGGCGTTGCGCAGCCGCATCAATGGCAACGGCTACGAGGTCCTGGTCAATTCCACCATGCCCGACACGGAGGAGAACCGTCGCAAGCTGGTGCAGTTCGTCGCGCAGGAGATCCGCCGCGATGGGCGCATCCCGCACGCCACCTCCAAGGCCGTCGAGGCCATCATCGGCGAGGCGCGAGCGCGCGCCCGCGCCATCGACGCGACGGGCGGCCTCTCCCTGCGCCTGCGCTCGCTCTCGGGCATCATCAAGGCCTCGGGCGACCTGGCGGTGATGGAAGGCGCCCCGCTCATCGAGCCCTCGCACGTCAAGCTCGCCCTCGGGAGATCCAAGACGGCCGAAGAGCAGATCCGATCCCGCTTCGGGAGCCCGTTCAAGGCCTCGATGTCGGATGCGGGCCTTTCCGCCCCGCCGGCCGGGGTCGACAAGAGCATCGGGTGATCCATTGGTTCTTGGGAGCAAGCCGGTTTTCGGACGCGTCTTTTTCGGGCGTGGGCTGTTCTGTCTCGTGCTCGCATTGTCCCTTCTCATCGGGGCCGCTTCCGCCTCCCCGGCCGTCCACCCCGGCAACGCAAACGATTGCCAATCCTTCTGCCGCCAGCAGTACATGGCCGTGCTCGTGTCCGGCACGTATTCGCTGAACATCAATTACTCCTGCTCGTTCGCCACCGGCTCGTGCCAATTCAGCCTCATCCCGCTGCCCTCCTCGTCCGTGATCGGGGTGAATCCGGCCCCTTTCCCTCCTGCTTCCCAACCTTCTATCCCTTCCGTCCCCCAGCCCTCCACTCCATCCGCAAACCCGCCCTCTTCTCCTTCCAGCCAAAACGATTCGGCCCCGGGTCCCTCGGCTCCGGAGCTGTCCGCCTCCGGCCCGTCCTCCCGATCCCCGTCCACTCCTTCCCCTTTCGTTCTTTCCATCCCGGCATTCGTCTCCGCCCCCTCTCCCGTGTTCGAGGCGCCGTGCCCGTATGCCAAAAATATCATTTCCAATGCTTCAGGCGGCCGCGCCATCGTCTCCTTCGAGCTTCTGGATCCGGGGAACGGCCGGCCGCTTGATTCCATGCGCATCGGCCTGGTCCCGGAGGGCGGGAACCTGACCCCGTCTTACGGACCGGACACCGAATTCGCCCTTGTGCCCAACACGGCGTACGATGCCGTCATCGGCGATAATTCCAGCCGCTATTATGTCACCTACCGGAATTTCTCCGTGGAGGCGGGCACCATGCTCGCCATCCGCCTCTGCCCCCGCCTGCTCACCAACCCCGAGCCCGCTCCGGTGGTCAGCCAGCACGATTTCCTCCTCCTTCAGATCGGGAACTATTCCCTTCCCTCGCCGGATAATCCCGGCGCCCTCTCCCGCCAGCCCGCCGTGCGCGTATCTAGCTCCATCCCGGGCGCCTTCACGTTCCGGGAGGGGCGCTCCAGCGAGTTCTACATCCTGCCGTCAGGCCAGTATTTCGCCCCCTTAAGCAACCGCTCGGCGCCCGCTCCGGCATCCGGCTTCCCCTACCATGCCGACGGGCGCGTGTCCGGGTTCTTCATCGGCTACCTCAACGGAACCGCATGGGCCCCGTCCCGGTTCATCGATTCCGGCCGCCTGCTCGTCCCGGATGCGCTGGACGGCCAATCCATCGGCCAAATCGTCATCGACACCGATTACTCCCGCTTCTATTGCCGGGATTGCGCCAATTCCAGCAACCGCTCGCTTGAGTGGATCCAGCTCTTCGGCCGCTCCTCGCCCATGCGCGCCGTCCTTTCCAACGTCATCTCCCCCGGCTTTTCCACCCCGTCCGGCCTGCTTTACAACTACTATTCGCCCGGGCGCATCGAATTCCTCGTCCCGCTCTATGGGGCCAAGCCCCCGCCCCCGCCCCGCCCGTCCATCAACATCACGGGCCGCCCCATGCGCGGCTCGGCGAACGCCACCCTCACCATCGCCGAATTCGGGGATTTCGCCTGCCCGTTCACCAAGGCGGCCGAGCCGCTCATGCAAAAAGCGCTCCAGGATTACGGCGGGCGCATCAACGAGACGTTCCTCCCTTACCTCGTGAACCCCTTCTCCAAGCAGGCGGCGTCGGCATCCGAATGCGCGGCTGACCAGGGCAAGTTCTGGGAATACCACGAATCGGTCTTTTCCGACCTGAAGGTGGACGACGCGAGCCTCAAGGCCAAGGCGCAGGCGCTGGGCCTGGACATGGACGCCTTCCGGCGCTGCTTCGCCACGCAGGAGAAATACCCCCTGCTTGATGCCCTGCAGGCCGAGGGCAATTCGCTGGGCGTGTATGCCACGCCGACCTTCTTCGTCAACGGCCGCAAGCTCGTGGGCATGCGGCCCTACGACGACTTCAAGCAGGTCATCGAGGAGGAGCTGGCGGACGCCAACGCATCCAACCCGAGCGGCTGAAATCATATCCCCGCGGGCTCTTTTTCTTTCCGTTCTTTTTTCCTTTTCTTTCCGTTCTTTTTTATTCAATTCTTTTTTCGAGCGGCAAATCAGCCGTCTTCCCATTCCATTCTTTTTTCGCGAGCGGAAATGCGCTTTCTCCCCGTTTTTTAACTTTCTCATCCATCCTTATCCCATGTCCGACGTGCCACCCGGAACCTCTTCCCCATCCGCTCCGCAGGCAAAGCCCTCGATCAGCGGCGGCAAGGTGGTGGGCACCGTGATCTCCACTATGGAGGGGCCCAACACCACCGAATTCCATTTCGTCATCCAAGGCGACGGCGGCGGCGCCGGCCCGAATGCGCCGGCGGCCCTCCGCGCCCCGCCCAGCGTGCGCAAGGGCCAGTTCGTGCAGGTGGATGCCCATTCCGGCCCGGTGCTCGGCTCGGTCACCGAGATCTCGCGCGCCAACCGCTATTTCGAGCGCGCGGAAAGCGTGGCCGAATACGAGCGCCTCGGCGTGCTCACCAGCCAGTTCCCCACGAACGAATGGGAATACATGGTGGCCTCGGTGCGCGTGCACGGCGTGCTCAACGGCAGCCACCTGGCCCGCTGCTCCCTTCCCGTCGCGCCGGGCGCGCCGGTGGCCGAGGCCACGGAAGAGCAGCTCAAGTCGTTTTTGGGCGTCGTGCCCGACGGCCTCGATCTGGGCACCTTGGCGCACCACACCCTCTCCATCAAGGTCTCGCTGGGCCGCCTGCTCCAGAAGCACCTGGCCATCCTGGCCATGTCCGGCTCCGGCAAATCCTACCTCGCCGGCGTGCTCATCGAGGAGCTGCTCGACCGTCCCGAGAAAAGCGGGCGCATCTGCGTGGTGGCCATCGACAACCACGGCGAATACGTGGGCTTCAAGGATTCGCAGTACCGGGCCAAGGTCGAAGTGGTGGACTGCGCGAAAATCCGCATCGGGCTTCACCACCTCAACGCGAGCCAATTGGCGGAATGGTCGGCCATGTCGGCCGTAGCCCGCCGGGCGCTGGATTCGCATTTCTCGGAATTGAAGAAGCGCGTGAAGGAGACGCACCAGCCCGAGAGCCTGGAAGAGCTGGTTGACAAGATCCGCAACGACCCCTCGCTGAACAAGAAGGAGAACGTGCGCGGCCCGCTCCTGGAGGCGCTCGAGGAGCTGCGCTACCTGCGCCTCATCGGCCGCTCGGACTCGTTCAAGCCGGCCGATTCGCTCAAGCCCGGCAAGCTCGTGGTGTTCGACCTCTCCGGCGTGGACAACCTGCGAAAGAAGCAGATGATCGTCGCCTATTACGGGCGCAAGCTCTTCCGCCTGCGCAAGAAAGGCACCCTCCCGCCCTATCTCATGCTCGTGGAGGAGGCGCACAACTTCGCGCGCGAGAAGGCCGACAAGCACAACGCGCTGGCCAAGCCCATCATCGAGACGCTGGCGCGCGAGGGGCGCAAGTTCGGCGCCTCCTTGTGCCTCATCTCCCAGCGACCGGTGCAGCTTTCCACGACCGCGCTCAGCCAGTGCAACTCCAACATCATCCTAAGAATAACAAATCCCTTCGACCTCAAGCACATCGGCGAATCCTGCGAGGGCATCGACTCGCACATGCTCGACTCCATCACCACGTTGCGCGTGGGCGAGGCGCTCGTGCTGGGTGAGGCGGTGGGCGCTCCCGTGTTCGTCTCGGTGCGAAAGCGCCGGAGCCACTCGGCCGAGCGCGGCCAGTCGTTGGAGAAGATCGCGCAGGATTACGAGGAGAAGATGTCGCGCACGGACGACGAGATCGGGGCATTCCTGTAGGGCGGGGGCGTTTTTGCCGATGGAAGCGGATTTCAACCAAGCGTATCGTGCGCTGTCTTCATCGCACGGCCCATTCGGCGCCGACCTGGCCTTCTTCTGGCACGGCATCATAAAGGGCCGGAAATATCCCTTCAACCTCTACACGCCCGCCGCGCGCGACGCCCTGCGCGACGAGGTGGTGCGCGCCTGCTCGGACTATTACCATCGCGGGCGGGGGAAGCGGGCCGAGCGCCTCCTCTGGCTCTGGGAATCTATCAACGCCTTCATCATCAGGCAGAATGCGCGCCTCGCCTCCGGCAGCCTGAAGATTGAGAAGCCCCTGCCGCCCTCCACTCTCCCGGACATGCTCAAGCTTCTGTATGGCGGCCAGCGCGCCGGGGCGTACTGGGCACGCTTTTCCCGAGCTTATCACCTGAAGGACGGGCGCGCCCCCCTCTCCTCGTTCTGGGACCATTTCGACTCCTTCCAGCCCGCGCGCCTAGACGTGGCCGATTGGCTCTCCTCTTGCGCGCGCGGCAAAATCCTCGACCTGGGCGCCGGCTCCTATTCCTACATCCCGGTGCACGTGGCGGCCGACATCTCGAAAAAATCCCTGTCCGAAAACAAGATGGCAAGGAACAAAATCCAAATCAAATCCCTCGCCGAACCATCGAGCCTTCGCCGTTTTCCCCCCGCTTCTTTCGATACTGTGATGCTCAATTCCGTGCTTTCCTACCTTCCCAGGAAAAGCCGTCGCCCTCTTTTCCACTCCATCCGTTCCATCCTTGGCGGCGGCGGCACGCTCCTCATCACCAACGCGCCCGTCCTGCCCCATCACCCAGCGAGGATTTTCACAAAAAGCGAAGTGGATACCAAAATGGTTTCCAACCAATTGCGCGCGTGCGGATTCGAGGTTGAGGACGATTCAGAAGGTACGCTCATCCGAATTAGCGCGCGCAAGAAATGAAATTCGGAACAATTATAACTCTGAGTGTTTTGAACAATACGAGGTTGGTGGTATGGGCCTGAAAATTTCCATCTGTTTAATCCTCGTCGCTGCGCTATTCCTTTTGGGCTGTGCAAGCGCTCCACGATCCAATGCCGCTGCAGATTGCAGCAAAATCCCGGACTCGGATACGAGTCTTTTCTCATGCTATGCCAATCTAGCCCTCGAGAAGGGTTCGGTTTCCGCATGCGACAGTATCCCCGCCGGTTCCAATACCCAACAAGCGAATGTCAAGCTCTGCCGGGAGTGGCTGGCCAATGAATGCACCTGCAACGGCAAAGTGGAAAGCCATCCGGCCGTATGCAAAGAAGTCAGGGATATGGGCGTGAAAGGGGCCTGCGAATAAACGAAATCGCGCGAATGGCTCGCTTTCCCGTTTTTCACATTTCTTCTGTTTTCATTCAGAACAGCCCGTGCACCCACAATCCGAAGTAGACGAGAAGGGCGAACCTCACGATCCTTCCCGCCGTGCACCAGGCAAGGAATTTCCACCACTCCATCTTCATCAACCCGGCCGTGATTCCGGCCACGTCAAAGAGCGGGTTGGGCACCGCCGCGAGGACGAAAATCCCCAGGCCGGCGTGTCTTTTGAGGATGCTTTTTTGAAGTTTGATGAGCCAGCCGAACTGCTTGTTTCGCGCCTCCAGCAAATGCAGCGAGCCGCGCCCGAACAGATAAGCGGTCATCTCGCCGATGCCCGAACCGACGCCGCACACGAGCACGAGCGTCACGGGATCCAGCCCGCCCGACATGCCGACGATGGCGAACATGAGCGGGGCGGTGGGCACGAAGATGCTGGCCGAAGAAAGGAGGGCGAGCGCGAACGCGCCGGCGTAAGAGTAGCGCCCCAGCAGGAGGGCCAGGTAAGGGGCGGCGACGAAGAGCAGGATGGAGAGCACGCCGATGGAGAGGATCTCGGCCAGGCCGATGCCGATTCCCGGCACCAGCTCGATGCGCGCGGGGCGGGGGTTCGTCCGGCTCTTTATTCCCTTTCCAGTATTCCCCCTGTTTTTCACCATGCCTCACCTTCATCTCCGCCCGTTTTAAATATTCGCACCTTCTTTTTATGCGCAGGCGTTCCAATGTCCGATTCCCCATCCAACTCCGATCAAGGCGAGCTGCGCACCGACTTCCTCGGCCGCATGGTGGTGCTCACTCCCGGCCGCGCCGCCCGCCCGCACGATTTCATCCCGACCGTTCCCGCCAAGAAGACTTCGCCGACCGACTGCTATTTCTGCCCCGGCAACGAGAGCAAGACGCCCCCCGAGATCGCGCGCGTGGACGACCCGGCCAAGAAGGGCGCGTGGCTGTGCCGCTCGTTTCCCAACAAGTTCCCGGCCTTCTCGGGCGCCTGGCCCAAGGCGCACGGGCTTCACGAGGTGGTGGTCGAGACGCCGAGGCATGAGCAGACCCTCTCCCAGCTCTCCGATTCGCATCTGGCGCTGTACCTGGGCCTGGTGGTGCGCCGCTTGCGCGCGCATGCGCGCGACCGCAAGTCCAAGGTCACCATCGTGTTCAAGAACGAATGGGAAGAGGCCGGTGCGTCGCTGGAGCACACCCACACCCAGCTGGTGGCCATGCCCGAAGTGCCTCCTGCCATCAAGCACATGGAGAAGGTGTGCAAGACCAACTGCCCCTTCTGCCTGCTCTCCATCGACGACCGATACCCCAAGATCGTCCCGGACGGGAAATTCTTGTGGCTCGCGCCGTTCGCCCCGCGCTTCAACTACGAATCATGGATCGTGCCGCGCGCCCACGTCCCCTCCATCAGCGATTTGGACGAGAATTCGCTCTCCGAGCTGGCCGGCGTGCTGGGCATGGCCCTGCGCGCGCAGGACGCGGCCCTGGGCTTCCCGCCCTACAACATCCTGTTCCATCTGGCGCCCTACAAGCAGAAGAACTTCCACTTCCACATCGAGCTGGCGCCGCGCATGGCCAAATGGGCGGGCTTCGAGCTGGGCTCGGGCGTGATCATGAACTCGGTGCGGCCGGAGGCTACAGCCGAGGAATTCAGGAAGCATATCCAGTGATTTTCTCACTTCGCCCGACCATCGGCTTTTTATACTTAGAATGTCGTATATTATAAGTTTTAATGTAAATTTGGTGCCATCATGCAAATATCTTCCCGCAACGCCCTCGCCACGGATTCCATCCGCAAGGAATTGAAGACCGTCTTCGCAAAAGTGCACTCGTACTTGAGGCGCAGGGATTTCTCGAACGCGGTGAAATTGGCCGACAATCCAAGGAAAGACGACGTCACCCTGTCATTCGACGCCGGCGCCGAGAAAATCATATTTAGATATTTCGATAGATGGGCATCAACCCATCAACTATCTATCCGATTCAAGAGCGAGGAAGCCGGCGACTTCGTCACTGGAAGCGGCACCCCTGCGCTGACCCTTTACATCGATCCGGTCGACGGCTCTACGAATTTCAAGAGGGGAATCGAGAGCACCGCCGTCTCCATCGCCGTCATCATCGGCGACAAGTCAATCCGGCCCTCGAGCGTCGATGTCGCGCTGGTGGGCAGCATCTGGTCTGGCCGCGTCCACTCGGCCGAGCGCGATGCGGGCTATTTCCTATACGATCCCTTTATCGACCGCGAGCGCGAAATCAGGACCAGTGGGGTGGCTTCCATCGAAGATGCCCTTGTGGGGGTCGACCTGGATTTCCGCCCCGCTGAGCGCTGGAAACTTAATCGCATCCAGCCCATCCTGCGCCAGGCGGGGATGATCCGGCGGGGCGGCTCGGCAGCCCTGGATTCGGTCTATGTTGCGTCTGGCTCGTACGATGCATGCCTGGACGTGCGCGATGTCTCGACGGCTGAGAATTTCATAGCCGTCTCCCTGATCGTGCGCCGCGCGGGAGGCGTGCTGACCGACGCCCACGGCTTCGACATCCCGGATGCATCCAACCTGTCCAAAACCTTCAACTGGCTGGCCAGCGCGAACCAAGTATTGCACGAGGACATCCTCAAGCGCCTCGACTGGGAAACCTGATCCCGCTCATCTCTTTTTTGCCTTTTTCGCTGCCTTCTTGGGCGCGCCAGCTGTTTTCTTCACCGGTCCCATCGCGTCATAGAACTTGAACATGTCCGCCAGATACACCCTCCAGACGGCCATCTCGATGAACGCCCACGCGAAGATGATCGCCAGGAACAGGAGCACGACCAGCGCAATGCCAACGAGCAGCATCGCCCCGCTTCCGGCGCTCCCGCCCACGAGGATGACCGGAACGAGAAGGGCATACATCAGCACCCGCGAGAAGATGTCGATGACCATGCGGACGGCGTACAGCCACGCTCCGCCCAAGGCCCCGGCAGCGTATACTTCGAAGGTCTGCCCGTTCACGAGCCCGTACGATTTGAGCGGCATCGCGCTTTCCGGTCCGTCCCCGCGCAGGAGCATGTGCACCGCGAACTTCGTGCGCTCTGCGTGCACGAGAATGCCGGTCATGCCTGCCAATAATGAGAACACGAACAGCACGATCGCGATCACCCATACCGCGTACGAGAGGGCCGGCGCGAGCAGGGCGCATATCGCCGCCAGCACCGCCATCGCCAACAGGGCGGTCGAGGGCGCGAGCAGCTTTTTGTCATACCAGCAGGACAGGTTGATGAGCGTCAGCCGGACGGTGAACACGAAGTATTCCAGCACGCCCGGGGGCTTGGGCGCCACCTTGATGCCATCGGCTTTCATCGCCGCGCGCACGGCGCGCGGGATGGCGTACATCGCGAAGGCCACGAGCGCGACGAACCCGGCGAGCAGAGCCGAAAAACCGGCCAGCGCGAGGGCCCCATTCCCTTTCGAAAAAGAGGAAACGATGGCCCCGATGGCCGCCGCGAACATGGCGATCATGATCAACAGCTCACCGACCATGTATATGGCCGTCCAGCGCAGCACGTCCTTGTCCCGGAAGCGGGCGGCCGCCTCCTTGAGGCCCTCGATCACGTCAAAATATCTCCTGGCCATGAAAAAACACCGATTAAATGACATGGGCGCGTTATTTAATCCTGCCCGTACGGATGCTTTCCTCCTCGCGCCGATTATCTCCCTATTCCTTCAAGAAGAATTCGTGCAGGCCGACATAAACGCGCGAGCCGTCCTTTTGCAGCTTCACCATCTGCTTGCGCTCGAGCGCCGACATGATGCGCCAGAAGCTGGTCTTGGGGACCAGCAAATCGCGCCTGAGTTTGGACGCCTTGACGCCGGCCGGAGCGGATTTGAGAAGATAGCGGATCACTTCGTTCTCGGGTTTGCCCAAGGTTTGCATCAGATCCTTCTGGCGTGGAGAAGGTCCGGCATGGGCGATCGCGCTCTGTGTCATTTCTCGCGCGTTTTTCGCCATTTTTCGGGATACTCTTTCGACCACCTGAATTCGTCCTTTTGGGGATGGTTCTTTTTCCTTCTGATATTTATCCGAGAAATATCTATGGACAGAATACCCAAGCCCGGCGACAACGATCATTGCGCCCGCGAAACCCAGCAGGTTTTCCCAGTCGTCGCCCAATCGAAATGAAACATATTGCAGGCGCCCTTTTTCCAATTCCACGTCCTGCCGGGCCACTTTCCCGTCTTTGGATGCCGTCAGCACGCAGGAAGCCGGGCGCAAATCGTCGAGCGCGAACGTACCCGTATCCGACGCGTTCCACTTCCGGTCGAGTCCGTTCTGGCAGGTCAGCTCCATCTGCGCGTTGGCGGCCGGTTGCCCATCCGTTCCGTCCACCCGCCCGCCCAGATACGCCATGGGCTGAAGAATGACATGGATGGTCGTGCCATCTGCCGCGTCCAATAAGCCGGTCCATATTTCGTCATCGGCTGGGGTGTTCAAATCATCATGCACCAGACGCACGGCGAGTCTGCTCTCCCGAGTGTAGAGTGTGGCATGGCCGTTGTTCCGTATGGCGAGGAGCGTCTTGGGTGCATATTGGCCCGCCATCGGACCGCTCGACATCAGATATCGCACTTCGACCAGTGAATCCGCCGGCAGCGCCTGGTTCGAGGAAAAGAACGTCAGGTTCCATTCCGTCGATGAAGAGCCCATGCTGGGCGGCTCCAGGGCGCTGAGCATGGCGCAGAGAAGCAAAAGGCCGGCGGATGCGACAAGTGCTTTGTGCGCCATGCTCATCCTCCCAGCGCGCACGCGAACGTGCGCTCATGCAGGCGGAGCACCTGCCCGTTCTGGATCAAATTCGCGCCCAGCTTCTCCCATCTCTGTTCGACCGCATTCCAAACCGAAATCGGCATGGGGTTGTATCCCCTGACCAGCGCGTCGGGTATTTGGGGGCAGTATTTTTTCGCCAGCTGCGTGGCATTCAAATCTGTCCAGTCCGGCGAGACGGTGAGCAGCTGCTCTTTTTCCTGTGCCACCGGCGCGCGCTGGAAAATCTCCGGCGGCACCAGGGACTGCATCACGCATCGTTTCTTGCTGAACACGAACAGGCCGCCGTTCTTCTCGCCGGCCGGCATCGCATCCGTTCCCATCGGCGAGAAGGTGGCGCCTTCGCGCACCATTCTCACGAAATCGCCCAGCGAGGGCGAATACGCATAGCCTTCGGTGATGGCCGGGCATCCGAACACACTCACGCCTTCCGCGTACGGGATGGTGTTCCAGCCCACGGAAAGCGGGGTGGCCCAATAGGTTTCATCGGCTTTGGCAGGCAGGACCGTGAGCGAAACCGGCTTGCTGGTCTGCTTCCAGTGGTCGGCTTCCGAATAGGCCGTCACCTGCAGTTTGTATGAGCCGGCTGCCGTTCCGGGCACCACGCCCGCGTACAAATCAAACATTTTGAGCTCTCCCGGCGCCAATGTGACGAGGTTGCGCTTGTCCTTGGCGCCCTGCACGCCTAGGTAAAATTTGGAGGCGTCATAGGCATTGGTGAAATCCACGCCAAATTGCATCGGGCCGCATTCGGCCGCCTGCCGACCGCCGATGACCACGCGCAGGTGTCCCACCTCGCCAGCCCGCGCGGAAACATTGGCATCTGCAATCTCGAATTGCGGCGTGAGGATGCACGCCCCGCCCGGCCCGGTCGCATCGCCCGTTCCCGTGGCGGCGGCCGCGCTCATCAGCAGCACGGCGAGCGTGAGCGCCACGAGGCCCAAAGCCAGAATCCGTTTTTTGTTCTCATTCATCAATCTCATTTCATCACCTTGCATAATAATCTATCGCACTTCGATTCCATGTCAAAACTACATCCGTTAGTTCGCTTCCGGCCTGCTCATGGCCGCATCGAAATACTGTTTCGAGCAATTTTTGGACCGCCCAAAAATATCGACCCATTGGCTGTTCAGGGTGAGGGCCGGGTCCGAGCGCTCGACTTGCAGGGTGATGCTTTTGCCGTCCGATGAGCGCCCCACGGCGAACGCCTGCTTGGGGTAAATCAAGTATGTGCCCAGCGATCGGTTGTTCTCGTCAAAGACTTCCAAATTGGCGGGATGGTTGTTTATGGAGCCGATCTCTTCCACCACCTGCTTCAGCCTCACGGTCCAGTCTTTGATCTTGACTTCTTCTCCGCGAGAGATGATCGTCCAGCCTGCGGAGGGGCAGAAGCCGTCCAACGCTTCGGTCTGGGGCGGATTGGGGTCAGGCACCGGGCATGTATCTGGAGTCACCCACACTTGCGCCGATTTATCGGCCAGCGTGGTAATGCCCCCGATCATCTCCACGCGGATGACGATAGATTTCCCATCTCCGGCCCTGGCGAACGTGAACGGCTGGCCGGGCATCACGCTCACGGTGCCGATGGTTTTGCCACTCTCATCGAGCACATCTAAAATAGCCGGGCGGGTATTGTTCTCGCCGGTAGCCACGCCGATGTCGGCCAACCTCACCTTCCAGTCTCCAATCCCTCCCGTGTCCCCAACATTCATCCACGTGGACGCGAAGGGGCAGATGACGGGTGGGGCGGGAGCGCTGGTTTTGTTTTCAGCCTGTATGACTGGAACGATCGGGGCCGAGTTGAAGGGGCCCGTTCCATAAAGCACAATTTCGCGCAAGGAGTCCGGCTGGGCGGAGTTGGTAGGGTATCCGTCCCGGTTCTTCCACAGGAGCGAGACCTTGGCCTTTTGCCCGGGCATTCCAAAAGGAGCGAGGTCTAAGGTTTGCCCATCCTGCAATTCGATCTCGTCGCTGTAAATCGCCAGCTCGGCCCACGAAGCCGAAAGCGTCATGCCTTTGCCTACAATGTATGCGCGGAGTTTGACGGTTGGGCCTGCGGGCGAGCGGTAGTCATACGTTTCGCCCGGATTCACCCCGATCTGGTCGTTGACCGTGCCATTGGCGTCCAGCACGTCCAGAATGGCCGGGTGGGAATTGTTGGGGCCCACAGCCACCGAGACATCTGCCATCCGGAACCGGATGCCGCCGGCCTCGATCCGATCGCCCACGGAGAGAATGTCGTATTTTTCCTCCTTGGCAAGCCGGATGGCGCCGCCGTTGATGGCTCCTTCGGAATTGTCCAGTATGCGAAGCGGGGGCGTCATGGAAGAGAGGATCCACGAGCTTCCAAGGAACGAGATGTTGAGCCGATGGTTGGCCGAACTCCAAAGATAATCGTTGTCGCACCACGCCCAATTGCCGCTCTCGTTGTTTCCCCAATGCTGCTCGCTGCTTTCCGTGCACACTGGGATGCCATAGTCGTTTCCTAAGAAGCGGACGCTATAAGCATAGAGCGAAGGTTCGAATTTGTCAGAATCGGCCCAGATCGTTTGTTCCTCCTGATACGTGAAGTCTGCCGAGGCACTCTGGTCCCGGATGGTCATGTTGGCCAAGGAAGGATAGAATCCAGTCTGGATACGGTAGAGCTCGGTGCCGGCCAACGGCGTGCCGCGCAACGGGGAGAGCGCTTGCGCGCCGTCCGAGGCGGCCAAATAAGGCGAATCGTCCGGCGCCACATAACCGAGGCTGCGATAACAGTATTCCTTGGACAGACCGGTGGCCGTAATCGAGTCGGGGGCAAAAGAATCGAAACGGTCGCAGATGGATGTGTCATTCGTGGCCTTGGCAATCTGATAGTAGCAATTCGCCTTGCCGGAATCATCCAATCCCTGGCAATCCAAGAGCGTTCGCTCTGCGCTTGCCGGCGGGGTGTGAGGCGCGGCTGAATCCGCGTCTGCTCCGGAAACGTCGGTCGGGCATTTGCCGTAGATGCACTCCAGGTGCTCTTCATTTGTTCCGGATCCCACACATCTCTCAAGCTTGTAAAAGATTTCCGGATCCTGATACTCGAGTAGCGTGCATCCGAAACCTGTCGCGGAACCGATCTGCCAGGGGCTGACACTCCTGAAGCGAATGCGGCTCCCGTTTGCCACTCTCCCGGCCTCGCTGTAACCGATGATGGTTCCGTCGGAAGGCATTGGCCCCCGATAAACGCTTACTCTGTCATAGTCGCCTGCCCAGCCATTCGGAGAGTGATACTCAACCGTCTTGTTCTCGCATGCCTGATCGTTAGCCGGGTCGCAGCCGATGTAATCGATTGATCTCTCTTCAAGGACTACTGTTTCGTTGTTGTGCGGCAATCGGAGGGTGATGTTCTTGTACTCCCAATCATCGAGAGGGATATTGCTTGACTTCGCGACTCTGAAACGGCATAGCTCCTTAGTATATTGCGGGCTGCCAAACCCGCCCGGAAGATCTTCGACGTTTTCGCAGATGCTCAAATTATGTTTTTGTATGGCAAGCTCAACGTAATACCGGTCTCTGAGAACGGTGTCATTGCATCGGTTCACGTCCTGCAGCCATATGCCCATTTCGCAATTGATTGTGGCAATCCGGTCATCCATCGCCTGCTGCCCGCCGGGCTGGGAAAGGAATATCCTGTAGCCGGCCAGCGCCAGCGCGACCGCGCAGGCCAGCACCGTAATCGCAAACAATATCTTCAGTCCGGTTCCCTCGCGGGAAGCTTGGTTTGTTTTTTCCATGACTGGCTTGCGCCGGGCCGCGTATATATTGGTTTGGCGGGACGCCGGGAAATAAAACGTCCCAAACAACTTCGATTCTGAAAAGAAGCCTTATCCTTCCTTATTTTTGGTCCAGAAAGACGGAGAATACCCGTTCTCAGTGTCATTCTTCTTTCTTTTCCGGCTGCAAATACTCCCTGTTCTCCAAAAATCTCTTTTTCCCATACCACAATATCTCGAGCCTTTCGCGCGAATACTCCAGATAATGCCGGTCCGACGAATGCACCTCGAGCGTGATGGTGCCGTCGTATTTTGTTTTCAGGCTCTTGACGATCTCCTCGATGTCCATCTTGCCGGCCCCCAGCGGGAGATGGTCATCCGTCTGGCAGTAGTTGTCGTGCAGATGGACGTGCTTGATGCGTGGCGCGAATGCCTTGTAGAAGTTCTCGAATCCCTCGCCCCTGGCCGTGCTGGCGTGACCGATGTCTAGCGTCATGGCGCAGTCCACCTCGGAGAAAAGCTGGTGGAACTCCTTGATGGAGAATGATTTGGCATCCAGATTCTCCACGTGCAGCTCAAGTCCGAAATCGCGCGCGAGCTTGTCGATCCTTTTTATCCCCGCGATGGTGTTCTGGACGTGCATCTTCCTTCCCTGCACGGACGGGGAGAGCGTCTCGGTGTGGATCGTCACCTTCTTGGCCCCGAGCAGGGCGGCGCTGCGAAACGCGTGCGAGAACTCCATCTCCATCGCGCGCTGGATGCGCTCGTAGGGGTGCGCCACCGAGAAGTACCAGGGCATGTGCGAGAGCACGCCCAGATTGTACGAGCCGAGCGCGTCGAGCACCTGCTTCTTGTGCTCGGCCACCCATTCGGCCCCGGCGCGCGGCCGCTCGACCGTGATCTCCGCGTAGTCAAAATTCATCTCGCCGAAAAGGTGGATCTCCTCGACCAGGCTCTTGTGGGGGTTGTTCATGGCTCCGATGATCATGGGACTGATTTGGGATGAGCTAGATTATAAAATATGGAGAACGCTTCTCCCGCCCACCGCCAAGGCCGTCCGGAAGGCCCTCCATGAGCAGTCCTCCGTCTCCGAGGTGGAATGGGTGGGGGACATGGTCCGCCCGGACCGGTTGACCGCCCGATACACGCTCGCGCTCGATCCGACCCTGTTGGACTATGCTCTCTTCAACATCGCATCGAACGCCGTGAAATACGCAGACCGCAAGCTCCAGGTCGGTGCGCTCATCGGGCCGGAAGGCGCGAAAATCTGGATATCGGACGACGGACAGGGGATGACCGAAGCCGAGGCATCCAATGCATTCACCAAAGGGGTGCGCAACGAGAACGCCACCGCCAATTCGACCGGCTTCGGCCTCTTCTTTTCGCAGGAAATCATCGAGCAGCTGGGCGGGCGCATCTTCATCTCGGACCCCGGTCCGAGGGGCGGCGGGGGCATGACGACCTTCGTGGTCCTCCTGCCCACTATCCGCTGAAAAAGCCGCTAATGCGCGTAGCCGAATGACCACGGAGGCACAGTGGAAAAACATTCGCGGTTTGCTATAATACGCGTCCCGCGCGAGCGCCGCCCGCCCGCCTGAGCGGAGCCGGCCGAAAATGCGCTAATACACGTCCCGCACCGGCATCTTCCGCCCGCCGATGAACACCATCGGGCCCTCCCGGACCGAGATCGTGTGCCCGTGGATGCGCAGCTTGGGATCAACGGGCGAAAAGACGATTTCCAGCCGGCTTCCAAACAGGCGCACGCTCGGCGTTTCCAATCCGCTGGCGGGCGCGTCCATTTTTTCAGGAGGCATTATTTTCCTTTCCATACCACAATTTATCCCGTCTTCCCCTTATAAATATGTCTATTTATGGAAAGACAGGTATTCAAGTCCCCGCTCCCATGCGTGCTCTTTATATATTATCCCCGCGCTAAAGATTTCCATTCTCTTAACTTGAGCAATGCAACAATAGGTGGCGCAATGGACAAGATTTTCACCTCGGCCAAGGAACTCAAAGACGGCAAATTCATCCTCATCGACGACATCCCCTGCAAGGTGGTCGGCATCGACACCTCCAAGCCGGGCAAGCACGGCGCCGCCAAGATGCGCGTGACGGCCATCGGCGTGTTCGACGGCCAGAAGAAGCAGTGGCTCGGCCCGTCCGACCAGGATGTCGAGGTGCCGATCATCGAGCGCACCACGGCGCAGGTCGTGGCGGTGAACGGGACGGTCGCCCAGCTCATGAACACCTCGACGTTCGAGACCTACGAGCTGGAGATCCCCGAGGAGTTGCGCAACGACGCCGCGCCCGGGAAAGAGGCCGAGATCCTCAGCGCCATGGGCAAGCGCGCCATCCAGCGCATCAAGCAGGCGTGAGAGCACAATTTTCATGTTCAATCGAAGCTAATCCGGGAAAATTTTTTCCGGGTTTTCTTTTTGTGAAGTGATCCTATGAATATCGCGATACAATCCAAGAAAGCCCGCCCCTTGCTGGGCTGCCAGGAAGTCCTCTTCGAACTGTCGTTCGACGCCGGCGTGCCCTCCCGCAAGGAGGTGCGCTCGGCCCTGTGCGCCGCCCTCTCCATTCCGTCCGAACGCTTGCTCATCGTCCGGATGGACGGCTCGTACGGCGTGCATACTGCCCAGGGCATCGCGCGCGTCTATGAGAGCGCCGAGCGTCTGGGCAAGGACAAGCGCCATCTGCGCGTGCGCGACGGCCTCGAAGCCAAAGCGGAGAAGAAGGCCGCCCCCAAGGCGACCTCCAAGGCCAAGTGAGCCAAGTAATCGTCAAAGGTTGTGATCCTCATGGCAGACGAAAAGAAAGCGGCCCCAAAGAAGGCCAAGAAATTCAAGCCCTACAAATCCGGGCGTTCGTGCCCCAAGTGCGGCTCGGGCGTGCGCCTCGCCGACCACAAGGACCGGCTCTCGTGCGGCAAGTGCGGCTACTTCGAGAAGAAGTAAAATGAAAAAAGAACGGCTGTTTTCCAATTCTTCCATCTGCGTTTTTTTCGCCTCTCCTTTCCCTTACGCCCGGTTGTAAATCCAGGCGAGCGCATATCCGCAGATTGCGCCGTCGATCGCGCCCCAGAGCATGCCGATGAGCACGCCCGGCAGCGTCGGCCCGTATCCAAGGTAGATACTGCCCATCATGTTCATCATGCCATAGCCCCAGCCCATGCCCATCGTCGTGAGTCCGAGCAGGCCGAGCCAGACGGCCCCAAGGACCGCGCCGGCGACGGCCAGCTTCCCCTCGTCCAACTTGGCATGCGCTCCGTTCTTTTGCATCGATGCAGATTTGTTCTTCGCCATCCGATCACCCCGTCTTCGGTTCGGCGCGGCGGGTTATATATGTTACGGACCGGGCGTCCTGGCGAATTTCCACCCCTTCTTTTTTGAGCATCCTCATCTTTCCCGCCCGTCCGCCTTTCCCCGAATATTCCCCCAGCGAGCCATCGCTCCGGATCACGCGGTGGCAGGGCACGAGCGGGGCGTATGGATTCTTCCTCATCACCGCCCCCACGGCGCGAGCGGCGCGCGCGTAACTGGCCCGCCTGCTCCGTGCGGCGGCCATCTTCGCCACCTGCGAATAGGTGCGCACCTGCCCGCGCGGGATGGAATACACCGTCGATAGAACGGCCCGCTCGAAATCCGTCAATTCGTTCCAGCCCGCGAGGCGGCGCAGGCGGGAAACATTGATCTTGTTGCCCATCATTCCACCATGTCGATGCGAAACTTCTGGTCGAACTGCGCGTCCTGGGCCCGGATCGTTTTTCCCTGCGCGAGCCTCCGGGCCCCCGTCAGGGCGATCATCGCCCCGTTGTCGGCGTTGTACTGGTTCTCGCACGTGCCGGCCTTCGCGCCGTGCAGGGCGGCCATCATTTTTATCTTGTCGATCAGCACGGTGTTCTGGGCCACGCCCCCGCACAAGAGCACCTCTTTCTTTTCGGTGAGCATCAGGGCGCGCTCCGCGCCCTCGGCCAGCTGGGCGAACGCCGTCTCCATGAGCGAGAAGCACAAGTCGTTTTCATCAACTTGGCCGATCATTTTGCCTGCCGATGTGAGCAGGCCGGAGAAAGTGAAATTCATCCCCTTGATGGTGTAGGGCAGCGGATGGTAGTTCTTCCCTTCCATGGCCTTCTTGGCGACCATCGAGCCGTGCGCGAAGGGCATCTTCAGCTCGCGCGCAAAGGCGTCGAACAGGTTGCCCACGCCGATGTCGAGCGTCTCGCCGAGCACGCGAAAAGGGGGGCCGTAAACCGAACCGCAGGGGGGGTTCCACCCCCCCTTCAGTTTGACGTCCCGAGAGGCTCGACGAATCGAGCCTCTGGGCACAATCGGCTCCGAAGCGCCGATTCGTGTCTTCCTGATTCCCCCCCGTTTTGTCCCGGTTATTATTTGCGTGTTCCCGCCGCTCACGTACAGCGCGAGCGGGTCGTCAAATCCGCACTGCCATCTGCCCACTTCAATGTGCGCATGGCAATGGTTGACCGGAACGAGGGGCAATCCGTGTTTTCTGGCAAGAAAAGAGGCGGCCGCAAGGCCGGTCTGCAAGCACGGGCCCAAGCCCGGGCCGGAAGAATACGCAATGGCATCCAGGGAATCGAAACCGAGAGGGCCCGCATTCTCCACGGCGTCCTTCTCTGCGAGATTTCTTCCCGCCTCTTCCATCGCCTGCTTCACGATGCGCGCGCCGTGCTCGCCGTGGTGCTCGGCCACCACCCTCGGAATCATGCCCTGCCCCGGCGGCGCCTTGTAGAACGCCTTCGGATTGGCAAGCATCTGGTCAAGATCAGAATCATAGATTCCCACGCCGAAGGTGTGGGCCGTGGATTCGATGCCGAGGATCCGCATAGTAAATTGTGGCGCTCCGGCGCTTTAAAACCAGTCTGGTCCGTGCGCGGGGCTTCCGAAGTCCGCTCAACCCTCCACCCCGCAGGGCGCCGCGGCCTATTCGCCCCACGGCCTCCATCCTGCCCGCTCCTCTTCCCCGTCGAGCGAGCGCATCCACCAGAGCGCCAGCAGGATCACGAGGCTGCTTATCGACATTCCCAGCGCAAATTCAATCGCCCCCATTTTCAGGCACCTCCATTTCCACTTGGAACATTCTTTCGCCCAAAACGGCTCAGAGGCACGGCTCGCCCCGGTAGCGGCCTGCGCCGGTCCCGACGCTGGCGCGGCCCAGGAATTCGCAGAGGAAGATGTCGTCCTCCTGCATGTCGTGCCGTTCGTCGGACGGCTGCTCGTCCTGTTCCTGCCTTTCTTCCATCCGCTCTTCTTCTTTTCCATCCATTTTTTTCACCCCCGTTGCACGCACAAGGCACGGGGGGAGCGGATATATTTCTATTCTATAGAAAAAAACTCTAGTATATACTTATATATTCTCTCTTCGCGTTCCAAAGCATGGCTTTTCGCAAAATCCAGAAGACCGGCCAGTCGTCCTTCACCGTCAGCCTGCCTCTGGACTGGGCGCGCGCCTACGGGCTGGAGAAGAACCAGGCGATTGAGATCGAGGCCCAGGTTGACGGGACGCTGATCCTGCATCCGCCGGGGAAACGGGGGGCGAAGTTCGAGCCGGTCCGGCTCCAAAGCCCGGCCGGAAACGAGGCGTTCCTGCTGCGCCAGCTCATCGGCGCGTACGTGCACGGGTGCTCCGAGCTGGTGGTGAGCGACCCCAAGGGCATCGGACTTGCGGCGCACTCGATGGTGGAGCGCTTCCTGCGCATGAGCATGGGAATGGAGATCATGGAGGAATCCGTCCATTCCATCGTCATCAAGGACATCGCCAACCCCTCGGAGATTTCCACCGAGGCGGCCTTGCGGCGCATGGCCCACATCTCGCGCCAGATGGTGCGCGAGAGCATGCAGATGCTCGACGACGGGCCGATGGACGCCGCCGGGCTGAACGGGCTGGAGAACGACGTGGACCGGCTCTACCTTTTCATGGAGCGCAAGCACCAGCTCTTCCTCGCCCAGCCCTCGCGCGCGGCGGCCGAAGGCATCAGTCTGTCCGACTCCTACTGGATGTGCACGGCGGCCCGCTCGATGGAGCGGGTGGGGGACCACGCCCTGCGGATTTCCCGGCAGGCCCCCGTGCTGCGCCAGGACGGGCGCGCGGCGAAAATCCGTTCCATCCTCCTGGCCCAGGGCCGGCCGGTGGCCGAGGCATATTCCTTGGTCACGCAGCTCTTCTTCGAACGCGAGCCGTCGAAGGCGAACGCGCTCGTCGAATCCAACCGGCGCAAGCGGCCGATCTTCGATCAGGTGCTCGGCAAGGCGGCCGATCTGCCTTCCCGCGTCTCCATCCGCGCGGCCTACTCGGTTTCCAGCCTGAGGCGCATCTCCGAACTGTCGGACAACATCGCGGAGATCACCATCGACCGGGGCGGGCCGAAGAAAACGGGCAGATGAGCTTCGCCCAAGCCTCTGAAGCCGGCCAAGACACCTCGTAAAAGAAAGCAACGCGCGGGGGCCCGGGCCCCCGTTTTTCCTTATCTTATCCACTTTTCCTTATCTTCTTCCTCGTGATTCCCGGGCCGGGCGAGCGGTCTAAAGCAGGCTGGTCTTCTTCCCGTCCTTTAGCAATACGACATCCTGTTTCTCGCTCACGTACCCGACCACCTGGGCCGGCACGCCGTGTTTTACGGCGATGGCGCCCAGCACCGACACCATGCCGGCCGGCGCGGCGACCACCATGCCCACGCCCATGTTGAACGTGCGGTAGGCTTCCCGGTCGTCGCGAAGCTTGCGCGCCACTTCCGCGAACACGCCCGCCGGCTTGGGCATCTTGTCCAGCACGAATCCCACGCGGGCGCGCTTTCCGATGCGCGAAAGCTTCGAGAACGCCCCGCCGGTGATGTGCGCCAGTCCATGCACATGCCCCGTGCCGATCATCTCCAGCACGGGCTTGACGTAGATGCGCGTGGGCGCGAGCATCTCCTGGCCCCAGCGCTTGGTGTTCAAAATTTGCCTAGCCAGCGAATAGCCGTTGGAATGCAGCCCGCTCGAGCCCAGGCCGACAAGCGCGTCTCCGGGCGCCATCTTCTCCCCCGTGATCAGCTCGCCCTCCACGATCCCGACGGCGGTGAGCGCCAAATCGTAGTCCGCGAACCGGTTCCGGACGGTCTTGGCGGTCGATTCCACCCCCTTGATCATGTCGGGGAGGATGGCCGTCTCGCCGCCCACCAGGGCCATGCCCGACTGCCGGCAGCCCTCCGTCAGCCCGATCATGAGCTGCTCCACCAACTCCTCGTCCGGGCGCGAGAGGGCGATGTAATCCACGCCGACGATGGGTTTGGCGCCCATGCAGACCAGATCGTTGACGTTCATGGCCACGGCGTCGATGCCGACGGTGTCGTGCTTGCCCATGGCGGCGGCCACGAGGATCTTGCTGCCCACGCCATCGCAGTGGACGGCGAAGCGCTGCCCGCCCGACTCATAGATGCCGGCGTAATGGCCGATCACCATCTCCTGCGTGTAGGCGTTGGCCGTGCCTTTGAGCATGGCATTGACCCGGTTCTGGATGGTGTGGATGGCCGTCAGGTCCACGCCGCTGGTCGAATAGGTGTATTTCTTTTGCGCTCGCATGGCTTTAGGCAACGAGGCCAATATTTAAAATCAACATTCCCTGCCCATTCCAGCGCCCGCCCTTTTCCTCGCGCGCGCGTTCGGTGCCTCCATACCATTAATATACTTTAGTCTTGCATCATTTCCTAATCATTCTCATTTGAGGTGTACATCATGAAAATCTCGGAAATAAAAGCCGGAGCCGGCAGCATCGCCGTGCAGGGCGAAGTCATCGCCAAGGACGAGCCCCGCGAAGTGCTCACCCGATACGGCAAGAAGACGCGCGTGTGCAACGCCACGCTCAAGGACGACTCGGCCGAGATCATCCTTTCGCTCTGGGGCGACGACATCGACCGCGTGAACATCGGTGACCAGGTCTCCATCGAGAACGGTTGGGCCTCGGAGTTCAAGGGCAACGCCCAGCTCTCGGCCGGCAAGTACGGCAAGATCACCGTCCTGGGCAAGTAAGCCGGTCCGCCGCCCGCCCGCTCGCGGGCGGCCGCCTCACGTTCCCTCCGTTTCCCGGAACCCTTTTATACTCTTGTCAATATCATATTAACAGTATTTTCCGGAACGGATACGGGATGGCGGGAGCGGGAGAGCGTTTTATTAATTTTGCAATCCATATCTATCCATCATCTTCTAGGGAGCCCGTTCTCCGCAAGGAAATCGAATCGTCGGATTTATTGAGGTGTTTTGTATGGCAGGAAAATTGGAAGGTCAGCAGTATGTCGTGCTGCCCGAGGGCAGCCAGCGCGTCCTGGGCCGCGACGCCCAGCGCACCAACATCGCCGTCGGCTACGCGGTGGCGAACATCGTGCGCACCACGCTCGGGCCCAAGGGCATGGACAAGATGCTCGTCTCGGACCTGGGTGACATCATCATCACCAACGACGGCGCCACGATCCTGGAGGAAATGAACGTCGAGCACCCGGCCGCCAAGATCATGGTCGAGATCGCCAAGACGCAGGACAAGGAGGTCGGCGACGGCACCACCACGGCCGTGGTCATCTCCGGCGCGCTGCTCAAGAACGCCGGCGACCTGCTCGACCAGGACATCCACGCCTCCACCATCGTCAAGGGCTACATGGACGCGGCGCACAAGTGCGAGGAGTTCCTCGGCCAGATCTCCCAGCCGGTGGACCTCAAGGACATCGCCAGCCTCGAAAAGATGGCCTCCATCTCCATGGGCTCCAAGTCCATCGCCGGCGGGGTGGTCAAGGACGACCTGGCCAAGCTCGTGGTCAAGGCCGTCACGCAGGTGGCCGAGAAGAAGAACGGCGCCTACGTGGTGGACGACGAGCTCATCAAGATCGAGAAGAAGGCGGGCGGCGACATCCACGACACCAGCCTCATCCAGGGCGTGCTGGTGGACAAGGAGGTCGTGCATTCGGGCATGCCCAAGTCCGTCAAGAACGCCAAGATCGCGCTGCTCGACTCCGCGCTCGAGATCGAGAAGACGGAAGTCGACGCCAAGATCGAGATCACGTCGCCCGACCAGATGCAGTCCTTCCTCAACCAGGAGGAGAAGATGCTAAAAGACATGGTCGAGAAGATCGCCAAGTCCGGCGCCAACGCCGTGTTCTGCCAGAAGGGCATCGACGACATGGCCCAGCACTTCCTGTCCAAGAAGGGCATCCTGGCCGTGCGCCGCGTGAAGAAATCCGACGTGGAGAAGCTCGCCCGCGCCACCGGCGCGCGCATCGTCACGTCGCTGGACGACCTCGGGACCAAGGACCTGGGCGATGCGGGCATCGTCGAGGAGCGCAGCGTGGCGGGCGAGAAGATGGTGTTCGTCGAGAACTGCAAGGACCCCAAGTCCGTGACGCTCTTCGTGCGCGCCTCCACCGAACACGTGGTCGCGGAAGCCGAGCGCGCCATCGTGGACGCCATCGGCGCGGTGTCCTCCGCCATCGAGGAGGGCCACTACGTCTACGGCGGCGGCTCCACCGAGATGGAGCTGGCCGCGCGTCTGGGCGAGTACGCCAAGAAGGTGGGCGGCCGCGAGCAGCTGGCCATCCAGGCCTTCGCCGAGGCGCTCGAATTCATCCCGCGCACCCTGGCCGAGAACACGGGCATGGACGCCATCGACACGCTGGTGGCCCTGCGCGCCAAGCACGGCTCGGCGGGCAACGCCTCGTGGGGCATTGACATCTACGCCGGCAAGATCGCCGACGTCAAGCCCCTGGGCGTGCTCGAGCCGGCCAAGGTCAAGAAGCAGGCCATCGCCTCGGCCTCCGAGGCCGCGCGCATGATCCTGCGCATCGACGACATGATCTCCTCGAGGGCCAAGTCCCCCGCGCCGGGCGCGGGCGGACCCGGCGGCATGGGCGGCGAAGACTACTGAAAATGAGCAAATCGGGGCGCGAGCCCCGATCATTTCTTTTCCCCTCTTCTTTTTCTAATCTCTCTTTCCCCTCTTTTTTCTAATCCCGTTTCTCATCTTCATTTTTATAGAAAATGGTCCATCATGTTAATATTTATAAACATCCAATTCCCTATATCCCTATGGCATTTTGGAAATCAGCCCACGCTCCGCCCCGCTCCGCCCCCGCCGGGTCCGGTGCGCCCGGATCCGTTCAATCCCTCTCGTACGCCCGCGTCTCCCGGTTCCGCACCATCCTGCCCCGCCAGGAGGATGCCGATTTTCACGAGGCGACGAACCGCCTCGTCTGCATCCTGAAAAAATGCGCCAAAGAGGCCGACCGCACGGGCGTTTTCCCCCCAACAGCCATATTATTCTCCGAGAACTCGATGGGCTATGTTTTCAGCATCAAGACCGATGACGTGATGAAATATGCCGACGCCATGCAAAAACTGGTCCGCCCGGACCTGCCGCTGGCCGTCGCTTTCTCGGTGCTCGAGCAGTCCCCGTCCGGCCCGCGCAATGCCGGATATCTGCTGAATGGCGTGCGCATCCAAAGAACCCTCAAGCGCGTCTGCACCAATTACGATCATTGGCATCTCATGAAGGTTTTCCACTTTGAGGAAGCCGAGTTCCATAAGGAAAACTGGGATGCGCAGGGCGATCAGATGCAGGCGCAGGGCATCGCTTTCCCGACTCTTTATGTCGGGGGCGGCCTGTCCGTCGAACTGCGCGTCTGCTATGATATCACGGTCGAGCCCATACGCATGGAGCCGGACGTGATCACCCTCGTGCCCGCCTTCGGGCTCAACCCCCACATCGAAACGCTCTGTGCCCATCGCAAATCCGTCATCATCAACGACGGGAACTATCACCTGTCCCATGTCGGGGCATTGCCATCGAACATGATCTACGGCCACTCCAGCACCTTCCGGCGCCTGGACGAAACCATCCTCGACGGCGAGATATCTGCCTTTTCATCGGATTGAAAGCTTCCCCGGGC
>JAZDHB010000099.1:0-9536 GCA_043806415.1 Microcaldota archaeon
ATCCTCGTCCAGCTGCCCCTCCCGGCGCACATGGACGAGCGCAAGGTCATCAACGCGATCGTACCCGAGAAGGACGTGGACGGTTTTCACCCCGTGAGCCTCGGCAGGATCATGAGCGGGGAGCCGGGATTCCGCCCGTGCACGCCCCTGGGCATCCAGAAGCTCCTCGTGTACTCGGGCGTGAAAGTCGCCGGCAGCCACGTCGTCGTCGTGGGCCGCAGCAACATCGTCGGCAAGCCCATCGCCAACATGCTCATGCAGAAGGAAGAGGGAGCGGACGCAACGGTGACGGTCTGCCATTCCCGCACGAGGGACCTTCCTTCCGTGACCCGTCAGGCCGACATCCTCATCGCGGCCATCGGCAGGCCCGAGTTCGTCACAGCCGACATGGTGAGGGAAGGCGCCGTCGTCATCGACGTGGGGATCAACAGGATCGAGGACAAGACTCACCCGAAGGGCCAGCGCATGGTGGGCGACGTGAAGTTCGACGAGGTCGCGAAGAAGGCCGGTGCGATCACCCCCGTGCCCGGCGGCGTGGGGCCGATGACCATCATGTCGCTCATGGCCAACACGGTGAAAGCATACGAATTGCAGAACGATTCCGGCAAGCGGTGATTACCTGTCTGCCCGATACCGTTCCGCCCTCAAGAAACTCGTCTCCCTCTCCCGCTTCGGTTCCAAGCCGGGCCTTACGCGCATCCGAAAGCTCCTCTCCCTCTTGGGCGATCCGCAGAAGGACGTGCGCTGCGTCCTGGTGGCCGGCTCCAACGGCAAGGGCTCCACCACGGCGATGCTCGCCGACATCCTCGCGCGCGCGGGGCGGCCGACCGGCTCCTATTTCTCGCCCTCCATCTTCTCCTTCCGCGAGCGCATCCAGATGGACGGCCAGCCCGTTTCCGAGGAGGAATTCGCGTCGCTGGCCCAGACTGTGCTCGCCCTGCTGCCGCGCCTGGAAGGCGACCCGGCCACCTTCTTCGAAGTGATGACGGCCATGGCTTTCCTCCACTTCTCCCGCCGGCGCGCCGCCTACGCCGTGCTCGAGGCGGGCCTCGGCGGCCGTTTCGACGCCACCAACGCCTGCGAGCCCGTGCTCTCCATCATCACGTCCATCGGCCTGGAGCACACCGACGTGCTGGGCTCGACGCGTGCCCAGATCGCGCGCGAGAAGGCCGGCATCCTCCGCTCAGGGAGGCCCGCCGTCATCGCCGTGTCCGAGCCGGACGCGCGCGAACCGATCCACAAGATCGCCCGATCCATTCATTGCGACCTCCACGAAGTGCGGCCGGCCATGGGCCGCGTGCGCATCGAGCAGGGCCGCGCCTCCTTCTCCCTGCGCCTGCCCCGCGGCCCGGCGATTCCCATCGACCTGGCCACCCGCGGCGCATTCCAGGCGCCCAACGCCGCGTGCGCCGCCATGGCGGCGGGCCTGCTCAACGTCGAGCCCTCCGTCATCCCCACCGCCTTGTGCTCGTTCATGATGCCGGCGCGCTGGCAGACTGCCGGCCACTGGCCCCTCCTCATCATCGACTGCGCCCACAACCCGCCGGCCGCGCAGGCCATCCGGCCCGACCTTGAGCGCGATTTTGCCAAGATGAAAAAGAGCCCGCGCGTCCTGGTCTTCGCGGCGATGGCGGACAAAGATTATGCTTCCGTCCTGAAAGCGCTCGCGCCCTTCTTCGACTTCATCCTCGTCTGCCGCCCGCCGCTTGAGCGCGCCGCCCCGCCCGAGGAGCTCAAGAAATCCGCTCGGCAGGCCGTCGAGGAATCCGGCTCCGACGCCTCGATCGGCGCCATCGCGGAACCCGACGCGGCGCTCGCCCGCGCCAAATCCCTTGCCGGCAAGGACGGGCGCATCCTCGTGGCTGGCTCGATCTACCTTTTGCAATACCTTTTCGGAGAGCGCGAGTTCCGAATCGCCCAATGAGCAAGAAGAAGCATATAATTTTTCTAGACAAAACGCATGGCCTATTGTTCAGCCTCAAATCAAGCTTAAATAATCTCAATTCCCACTTCTGGACATGGATTCCGTTGCAGCCAAGCCCGCGAGCCCGGCCCTCCTCATGCCAGAGCCCATTTCAACCACGCGCCAGCCCACCAAGATTATTCTGATTGAGTATGGCGGAGGGAAATACGCCGAGCGCGAGATTTCTGACGTCTCCGAACTTTCGCCAAACCGCTCAAAACAGCGCATGCAATGGGTCAGCGTGTTCGGGTTGCAGGATGCGGGGAAAATCAGCCAGCTCGCCGACCGCTTCGGCCTCCATTCCGCCACGCTGGAAGACATCCTCAACACGCGCCGCCGGCCCCGCCTGGAGGATTACAATGACCAGATGTTTCTCGTACTCAAAGCGCTTGGCTACGATCCCGCGCATGACCGGCTGCGCCGCGAGCATATGTCGATGGTGATATGCCGCGGATACGTGCTGACTTTTCAGGAGAAGATGCCCGATGATTTTCAGGGCGTGCGCGATGTTTTGCAGAAAAGCCGGGGCAGGCTCAAGGAGACGGGCTCGGACTACCTGGCCTATCTTCTCATCGACGTGATCGTCGACAAATACTACGGCGTCCTGGAGCGGATCGGCGAGAGCATCCACCGCATCGATTCGGAATTGGTGGGGAATCCGGACCCGGCCGCCATGCGCCATATCCAGAAGCTCAAGAACGAGCTGATTTACCTGCGCCGCTACCTCTGGCCCACGCGCGAGGTGCTCAACCGGATGAGGGCGCGCGAGCTGAAGCTGATCGGGCCCAGATGCGAGATCTATTTGCGGGACATCTACGAGCACGTGGTGGAAATGATGGATACCACCGAGACCTATCGAGACGTTCTCTCCAACATGGTGGACATCTACATGTCCATGGTGTCCAACCGAATCAACGAAGTGATGAAGGTGCTCACCATCTTCGGCACCATCTTCATGCCGCTCACGTTCATCGTCGGCGTTTACGGGATGAATTTCAAATACATGCCCGAACTCTCGTCGGCATGGGGCTATCCGGCCGTGTGGATGGTAATGCTGGCGAGCGCCGGTGCGATGCTTCTCTATTTCAGGAAAAAGGGATGGATCTGAGCGGAAGCAAAGGCCGCCGTGCCCGCATCATCCCGGCCACTTCTCTTTGACCACTGCTTTTCATCTCCTTTGTTCATTTTCAAATTTTCAGCGCCCTTTTTTCCGTGACGACGTAATCCATGGGCACGTCGTGTGCCTCGGGCACTATTTCCTTCAGCATCTGTCCCTCGTAGGCGAGCCCCACCTTGGCGCAATCCGCCCGCACTTTTTTGAGGAACTTGTCATAATATCCCATCCCGTACCCGAGCCGGCGGCCTTTTTTATCGAACGCGAGGCCGGGCACCAGCACGAAATCGATTTTTCCAGCCTCGATCACTTCGGCATCTTTCGGGTCAGGCTCCAGCGTTCCGAACGCCGATTTCACCAGCCCGTCCAAATCCCGCGCCCCGCCCGCCTCCATCACGCCCTCCTCTTGGCGCGTCATGGGCAGGCAAAGCGTCTTTTTCTCCCTCATTATCTCGCGGTTGATGAGTTCTGTCGACACCTCGGTGCGCACCGAGGCGTACGAGAGCACGACGCGCGCTTCCTTCCATCCCGGGAGGCTTCGGATGCGCGCGAGCATTTGTATCTGTATCTTGTCATGCCCGCCTCCCGCATGCGAGAGGCTCCTCGCCTCATGCATCTTTTTGCGCAGCTCTTTCTTTCCCATGCATCTCTTTTTTGTCCGAACCTATTTAATCCTGGCCGTCGCATATCCTTCCATGACGCTCTCCCTCGTCGTGCTCGCCTCCGGGCGCGGCTCGAACTTCAAGGCCATCCTTCACGCCATCGAGGGGAAGAAATGCGACGCGAACGTGCTCGCCCTCATCTCGGACCACGCCGACGCGCCGGCGCTTTCCATCGCCAAGGAAAAAGGCATCCCCGTCCACGTCGTCGAGAAAAAGGATTTCCCGGCCGCCCTCGCCTTCGACCAGGAATTATTGCGCCTGATCGATTCGCACTCGCCCGACCTGGTCGTCTTGGCCGGATACATGCGCATCCTGCGCTCGCCTGAAATCTTCTCCAAATACAGGAGGCGCATCCTCAACATCCATCCCTCCCTTCTTCCAAAATACCCCGGCGCGCACGCGCAGGCCGACGCTTTTGATGCGGGCGAGAAAATTTCGGGCCTCACCATCCACCTCGTGGACGAAACGCTTGACAACGGGCCCATCCTCTACCAGGAGAAAGTGGACATCTCGGAGTGCAAATCCGCCGACGAGGTGTCGGCCAAGATCCTCGCGCGCGAGCATGTGGCCTATGCGCGCGTCATCGACGACATCTCGAAAGGTAAATTCCCGCAGGTTCCGTTTTCGCGTCCCTGAGCGTTCCCATCCCCGCCGCCATGCCAAAGCAACCTATTTAAGCTCCCAAGCCCATTTTTTCCTATGAATGAGATCTCCTGCCTCAAACCCCGGATCCTGCGCATCCTCAAAAAGCACGGCGTGAAGCGCGCCGGCATCTTCGGCTCGTTCGCGCGCGGCGAGCAGAAGAAGGGAAGCGACGTGGATGTTCTGATCGAAGCCCCGGGTGGGATCGGCCTGTTCGGCCTCGCGCGCATCGAACTGGACTTGGAATCCGCCACCGGCCGCAAGGTAGACCTGCTCACCTATCGCTCCATCCATCCGCTCCTGCGCCGCCGCATCCTTTCCGAGGAGGTGCTCTTTTTATGGACGGGAAGGATCCCTCCATCTTCCTGCGCCATATCCTCTCCGCCATCTCGGATATCAACGAATACACGGCCCGCATGCGCGGCAAGCCTCCTCTAAAGAGGTTTCGGGCGGATGCGAGTATCCTATTATCCATTCTTGTCATTTATAACTAACAAAAAGTTGATTATCTTGTCACTTTAAACTAACAAAATGATAAAAATATAAAGTTTTGCTTCCCAATCCCACCATGTACGAAAAAGCATCCGCCATCATGGAAAGAACGAGCCCATGGTGGGCCGGCGGGTCGGTCGATAAATCCGAGCTGGGCATTCAAAGGCCCCTTTACCTCAAAAGCATCGTGCACGAGCTTGATTCCGAGATGGTCCTTGTCCTTGCAGGGATCCGACGCGCGGGAAAAACAACCCTGATGAAGCAGGCCATCCAGGCGCTGATCGACAAGGGCGTGAAACCAAAACAGATTCTTTACCTATCCCTTGAAGCCTTTGAAGTGAAGCAGGCATTCAATTCCATAACCGAAATCGCAGACGCATTTTCCACCCTGGCTCCCGGAGGCCGGCTGTATCTTTTTCTTGACGAAGCCCATTACTTCGATGGCTGGGAAACCCAGGTGAAGACGGTTTTCGACCGCTTCAAGAAGCGCATGAAAATCGTGATATCCGGCTCCTCGGCAACCCTGCTGAACAGCAAAAAAGCCACCGCGCTCACCGGCAGGAACGTTCCGATGACCATATACCCCTTCTCATTCGCGGAGTTCGCGGGGCTGAGAAACCCGGGTCTGCCATCGCCAGCGGGATCGTTCGCGCAAAACATGGAACTGTTCTCGCAAAACCAGGATTCCCTCCAAAAGCTGCTCTACGAATATCTTGCCTACGGGGGGTTCCCGCAGATATGCACCACGCCGGAAGAGGGAGACCGGAAGAAATACCTGCAGATATCGTTCGATGACATCATCTTCAAGGACATCGTGAAAGTCTGGGAGATAAAAGACGTCAATGCGATAAGCAACCTGGGCCTCTATCTCCTCCAAGCCAAGTGCATCGCCCAGCGTTTCAGCTACCGGAAAATTTCGGATGCGAACGGCATCGATATCAACACGACCATGAATTATGCCGGTTATCTCAACCTGTGCTATCTCTTTTTCTTCGTCGAGTTCTATTCCAAAACCCTGGCCAGCCGGTTCAGGAAAGAAAAGAAGGTATTCGCGATCGATACCGGCCTGAGCCATGCGCGGTTCCCATCAGAGAATTTCGGGGCTTTGGCCGAGAATGCGGCATTTCTTCAGATTCTGCGGCGCGGAAGAAAAGCTTTCTACTGGAAAAACAAATACGAGGTCGATCTGGTGGTTGACGAGTTCGGCAAGGAGCCGCTTCCCATCGAGGTCAAATACCAGAACGAAATAAATCCGGAGGATCTCAAGGGGCTTCATTCGTTCTTCAAGCACTTTGAAAAAGTGGATTACGGGCTCATGATCACCAAGGACCAATACGGGATGACAAAAACAAAAGACGGCAAGCAAATCCAGTTTGTGCCGCTCTGGCTGTTTTTGCTCTCATACTGATCCCTGTCCGGGCGGTGGGATGAAGCCCGGCGGTGCGTCTTGGGATCGTTTTTCGGTTCCTCGTGAGCATCTGGCCTATCCCCGCGTGATCGACGACATCGCCAAGAAGAAACTCAAATCATGAGCGCATTTTCTTCCTTCTGTACACTTAAAATATATTTTCGTATTATTATAGAATACAAAATGTATATATAAAAAATACATATGTATTTAAAATAAATTTAAAAGTATGTTATAATAATACTTTCGAATGTTTTTCAAAGATGACTGTATTGGAAATAAAATCATTTGTAGTATATAACCATACAAAGTGTATACATAAATTATACTTGCATATCTTAAATAAATTCAAACGTTCAATTATTAAATACATTCATATTTATTTCCAATACATTTGTATTAAAATAAATAAATCAGCCAACAAAATTCAATCCCACTATCTGCATTTTAATCCAATCCCGCTCTCTGCATTTTATCTCTCTTCAATCCATTTGTCCTTCCATAAGATACGCTCGTATGAATTTGAGATGCGTTTGTATATGTCTTATAAACATTCTCCTCTTCTTAATTCCGTGTTCAGTCTGGCGACCCTCATCACGTCGAAAACCCGTTACGCCCTGCTTGAGCTTTTCCTCTGCAACCCGGCCACGGAACTGGGCGTGCGCGAGACTTCCCGGCGTATCGCTTCCAATGCCATGCTGGTGCGCAACGAGCTCATGCTCCTTGAGCGAGCCGGCCTCCTCAAATCCCGCCACGTCGCCAATTCCATCCAGTTTTCCCTCGACCCGTCTTCCCCGGCCGCTTCCCCGCTCAAGGTCCTGGTCGATTTGGGCAAACCCCAAAAAACAGGCCGCGGCGCGGCCCCACCCGCGCCAGTCCAGTCCAATGAGAAAACCCATGAGGCCAACGACGATGACTGACGAACCGGAATCCATTCATTCCGCCATCCCGGCTTTCCGCCACGGCGAGCCGTGCGATGTTCCCGCATCCTGCCAAAATAAGATGTGCAAGGCTCCCGCCATTCCGGTTTCTCCCAACCCACACGAGCCGTGCCAAGAATCGAGGGTCGCCCCCCCAATCCATTTTCTCTACGTCTTGGCCGCCCTGTCCCTCTTCCTCTCCCCACTTGCTTTCGCCCTCGACCCCGGCGCATGCAACCAGAATCTCGCGACTGCCAATGGCCTCTACACAATGACGGCTGACCAGAGCGCAACCGGAACCACCTGCTTCAACATCACGGCACAAAACATCACTCTGGACTGCGCGGGCTACACAATTACGGGTAACAACGTCAGCGGCACCTCAGGCGTCCGCTCCACCCAGACCAACACCACTGTCAAGAATTGCATTATCCAGGACTTCCGTTTCGGCGTCTATCTCAACGGCGCAACCAACGGCACCGTCCAGAACAACACCATCCGCGTCCTCAAGGGCGGGGGCTTGTTCGCGGATGGCATGGTCCTGGATTCCTCGGCCAGCCTAAACCTCATCACCAACAACAGCATCATTGCCAACCACATCAGCATCTGGGCTGGCGGAGGGGCCAACAACAATTTAATCACCAACAACACCATCCAGTCCTACGGTGGCGAAAACGGAGACTCCGTCTCCATCTGGTTGGCAGGCTCGTTCAACGACAATATCACCAACAACGTCCTCTACAACAACGGAACTTCCGGTTCGTATGTCGTAGAAGTTTCCGACAACACAAACCAGTCGTATTTCTACAACAACACCGTCATCGAGAACAGCACGGCCGGCACCATGCACGGCTTCTATTTCAAGAGCGGAAGCAACCACACCGTGGACTGCGCCGGGGCTTCCATCACCGGCCTGAACAAAACTTCAACTTACGGCATCTATTCCAACCGACCCAACACCACGGTGAAAAACTGCAATATCAAATGGTTTGAGCGTGGCATAGAAATCAGCGGAAGCGGCTCCAACGCCAACATCACCAACAACACCATCACAACCTCGACCAGCTTTACGACCTACGGTATCGCTGTAGAAACCCCATCAAACGCACACATCACGTCCAACACCATCTCCAGCGTCAATTCCATCTACTTGTCAAACTCGGTCAGCGCGACGGTTGTTGGGAATACCATCTCCACCACCTATCGCGGCATCTCAACAGCTGGAGCTTCTGGCAGCGCACTGTTCGCCAACAATACCGTGTCCGCAACTGGCAGCGCGTATGCAATAACGGTCGGTGGTGGTGGCGCAGGCTCAAACAATATCAACATAACCAATAACACCCTCACCGCCGCTTCCGGGTATGGCATCAATGTGGTCGGAACGGCAGCCAATACTTCCATCGACTGCCAGGGTGCAGCAATCACCGGCTCCAACACTTCCGACTCCTACGGAATCTATTCCAACCAGCTCAACACCACGGTCAAGAACTGCGTGATAAGCAACTTTGACGCGGGCATCGCTGCGGGAAACAGCCAATTCAGCAATCTCATCAACAATACCGTAAGCAGTCCAGTCATCGGTACCCTTGGCTATGGCATTTCATTTGGTACTAATTCAATGGCGGTAAACAACACGGTCAGCGCCGCTTCACGGGGATATAGCATATCGGTTGGCAGTAACAGTACCGTGGATTGCGGTGGATTTACTACAATTGGAAACAACGCATCTTCCACCTATGGCGTCTATTCCACCCAGACCAACACCACGGTGAAGAACTGCAATATCTCCAACTTCTCCTCCGGCATCTACTTGGCAGCTGGAGCCAATTATACCAATGCCACCAACAACACAATCAACCTCTCATTCAGCGGGGGCAATGCCATCACCATCGCAGCAAATGCCAATAATTCAGCCATCACGCTAAACAACCTCACCGCCTCCATCTGGATAAACGATTCAGGCACTTCCAACACCTTCAACACCTCCACGCAAGGCAACATCTACTACTTCCCCAACGGCACCGCAAGCTGGAATGTCTTCCCCATCTACGACTCCAGCGGCGATAATTGGGGCGATTCTGGGACCGCAAGGCCGTTCAACGCCACCACGGTTGGCGGCAACTTCAGCGGCACAGGCAACCCGCAGGACTGGTTCCCCTACGCCCCACAAAACCGAAATTGCTCCATCCTCTCTACGGCCGGCCAGACCTATACTTTAGGCTACAACTTGAGCATCAACGGAGCCACCTGCTTCAACATCACGGCACAAAACATCACTCTGGACTGCGCGGGCTATTCGATTACGGGCAACAACTCCACTTCCACCTATGGCGTC
>JAZDHB010000100.1:0-8122 GCA_043806415.1 Microcaldota archaeon
GGGGGCAACAGCCTTGATTTGCGCTGGTAAAACGAGTTTGGCAAATGAGGCAGGGTAAAGAGTTAGCGAGAGCAAGGCTCAGATGGCGAAGTCAGGTTTTCAATAACGGCACGCGCGTGCCGGCCAACCTCTCCTGGAGCGTGCGCCTGGACGACGGCACGACGTTGCCCATCCGCGAGGGCCTGGCGGCCTGCACCGAAGCGCGCAGCGGCCAGATGCACGCCGACTGGTTCGCCGCGCCCGTCTTACCCTTCCCCGGCAACCTCTCCGAGGTGGCCGCCTTCGAGAACACGCCCAACACCTACGTGCGCGTGATCATGGACTACGGCATTTTGCAGGGGCTGGCCATGATCCCCGCCTTTTTCCTGGTCGTCTATTATCCGGCCGCCGGCATCGCTCGCAAGCTCAAAGAAGGCATCCTAGCGCAATAGGAAAGGAAAGCCAATCAAAAGAAGGGATCAACGAAAAAGCGAAAATCCGATCCAGCGAACCGGCCCGCGCGCCCCGAGGGCGCGGGACATTCTGGATATTTTTTAGGCTGGATCCTGCTTGTTGTCTCGCCTTGCCTTCTTGGCTCTTCTCTACACGCCCGGTCCGGCATAGTCCTCATCGCCCGGCGGGCGGTAGGCGTACACTTCCTCCCCCCCTCCCATCGGCGCGGAGAGCCGGACGGCCGCCACCTTGGCGATGATCTTCATGGTCACCACCGTGAACGTGAGGGCCATGAAGAGGACGAGCTTGAAATCGCTCTGCCCGCTGAAGTAGAGGTAGGTGGCGATGAGGATGGGCGGCGTGTATCCCACGCCCGCGAGGTTGGCGATCTCCTCGATCAGCCCGGCCTGCTGCGACTGGCGGCGCAGGCGGGGCAGGATGCCCTCGTTGGAGATGACCAGCACGAGGCCCAGCACGAAGAGGATGACGCCCAGCTCGAAGTTGCCGTACATCATCACGACGGAACCCAGAAGGACGAGCAGCGCCATCGTCGCGGAGAATATGATCGAGATGATTTTGAGCAGGTCCCTGCCATCAAGTGCCATGCCAAGACAACAGCCGTTGCATATAAAAAACTCGCTGTTGACATACTCCACGAACTCCCCCGGAGGCATCCGCTTCCTGGGGCCTGTTGTTTGTCTGGTCATTCCTATGCTAGCCGAAGAAATCATCGAGAAACTCTCCATCCTGCCCGTCGAGGGCCTCAAGATCCACGAGCAGACCATCGAGGCCAACGTGCGCGCCCTGCGCGAGACCATGCTCAACCACGGCCGCCTCGTGGACCCGCTCGTGGTGGACCGCGAGCACCACGTCGTCCTCGACGGGAACCACCGGCGCGAGGTGCTCTCCCAGCTCAAGGCCGAGAACGCCGTCTGCCAGGCGGTGGATTACGACGACCCCTCGATCCGCATCGGCGCCTGGTATCTGGCCGTGAAATCCGCCCCCGCCGGCCTGCTCGACCACGGGGAGAACGTGGATCCGGCGGCCGGCTTCGAAGCCCTCCAGCGCATGGACGCCACGTTCATGCGCATGAGCCAGAAGGGCGGCTCGCGCCAATGCACGCTCATCCCCTCTGCGGGGAAAAACCTGTCCGCCGTCCTGCGCGAGCAGGAAGAGGCCGTCTCCCGGCTCACGAACGGGCACAAGGTCAACGGCAACGGCGACTCGCTCGTCTATGTCGAGGACAGCCGGATCGATTATTTCCTCCAGGAGGGCTACACCGTCTTCGCCCGGCGCACGTTCACCAAAGAGGAGATCATCCGCGAGGCGGTCGCGGGCCGCCCGCTCCCCCCCAAAAGCACGCGGCATCTCATCCCCAACCGCATCATCCGCCTCAACTTCCACCTCGGCCACCTCAACGAGCCCAAGGAGGTCTCGGAGCAGCTCCTCATCGACATGGTCAAGAAGCGCGTGCTCTACGGCTCGGCGCGCTATTACACCGAGCCGGTCATCGTGATGTATTAGCGCCGTGCCAAGTCCAGTAACCCTATTTCTCGCGTGCTCGGCAGGAACTTTATCAAGTTGTGCCTAGAATTCTATCTGTTCCCACCAGAACTTAGCCCGAAAAAAGCGAGGAGGCATATGAAGATAGTGGAGGCAACGAATTGCTTAGTGAATGAATCCGGTCAGGATTAAGATTACAAATATCAAGAAAGCAGCCATAGCTCCAATCATGGCTCCGACCAGGAAATAGAGGAATGCACGTAACAATCTATTCACGTTCATTACCTCCGTGGATTTTTTTTGTTATAAAATAGGTTATAACTGCAACGCCACTGACCAATATGGCGAGTACGAGAATAGCATTGAAAAGCAGCAGGAGTTTAAGCGGAACCTCAATGCTCGCAGGGTTGTTTATTGAAATAGGAACAACATTATAAATTTGAATCAACGCCCAAATAGTTGGTGGAACAGCGAGGGCACCGCCTATGATTGCCGGAAGCAGCCACGACATCCAATTTAAGCCATTGACGTTGCGGAGGTCCCTGCGGGTCATGGCTCTGCCTCCTCCATTGGCAACTGCCTCTTGAGCATGTGATAATACGCTATCATAGGGGCCTCAATCAGATCATAATGGCCCCGACTGACGGCCTTGAGCACCTTGAGCTTGACCAGCCGACCAATGTATTGTGCCTGAACGCCCAGCAGGTTCAAATCCGTGCTCCGAAAGTTCAGCTTGTTGCTGCGGCCGATTTTGTAGAATGAGATGACATCCTGATCCGAAGCTTCCCGCAGCTTGTTGTCCAGCCACGGCCGGGCGATATCCAGTGCAGATTTCAGGCAGGACTGGACGTGTTTTTTATCGATGGGTTCGCCCGTGCGATAGCTGGCGTTTGCAAGGCATTTGACAAGGAATGGGTATCCCTTGGTATAATGCTGGACAGCGCGTATACCCTCCTCTGTCCATTTCACGTCTGGCATCTGGCGGATGGGTCTGTTAAGAACCTCGCGCGTCTCTTCCAAGTCAAAGCTGCTGATATTGAAGCTCGCACCCGAAAAGATGCGTGCCACTGGAGAATATTGGTCTATCATGCGCTGTTCCAACTCCGTGCTGCCGGCAACCGTCAATAGAACCGGAACCTCTTTCTGTTCTTCCACAATCGTCTTGAGCTCCCCGATGGCTTCCGGAGAGAGGGAATCGGCGTCGTCAACGGCCACGAAAATCAGCCCGGATCCATTCATCTGGTTGAGCAGGTCTCTCCATCTCTGGTGGGGGCTCTTGTCGTGTTCGGCCTGGTTGAAACCGACTGTGAGGCCACCGGGAACACCAAGAGATTTTATCAAATCCTTCAGCCCGACAATTTTGTCTGCCAGAGATCGCTTTTTTGAGATGTCTTCAAGCAGACTCTCGGTGATGAGCTTGTAGAGTTCGGAATCGGAGGTCGTCTTGGCCAGCCGGCAACTGGCGACGAATGCGCCCCCGGAGATGGCGGTTTCTTCTGTTTCGACGATGCTGGTCAGCTTGCGGATAAGCGAGCTTTTTCCCACACCACGGAATCCCTGGATAAGAATACCGCCAGAACGCCGAAGTGCCGACGCGCTATCTATCTGCTCGTGGACTGTTTGCAGAATGACTTTTCGCCCGCCGAACTCTTCGGGCTCGGCCGGTGTTCGGGGATCATAGGGGTTTACCATGCTATATTTTCGTATATAAAGATATATATATGTTTCTATACGCCGGAGCTATCTCTTGTAGCCGGAAGTCGGCCATAACCCGGGCGTCAAATTTTTCCGACACTCTACTTCAGAATCCTCTATCTTCCCCTCTTGAGCCTCTCCCCCACCCCGATTGCCGCCTCCCCGACTTCCTTGGCGGCCCGCATGCCTCGCCCCGCCCCGGTCTGCGCGAGGCGGATGGTCAGCTCGCTGATGTCCACCAGATGCCGGCCCATCCGCCTTCCCGGCTGCGCGGCCAGCACTTCCCAGAGGAACCGGTTCCCGTCCATCCCGCCCTCGAAGGTGTGCGCCGAGAAGCGGGGCAGGAAGTACGCGCTGGCCGCATACCTTCCCATCGCGCTGATGAAGAACAAGGCCAGGAACGGAGTGAGGCCCATCAAGCCGGCGCCCGGCCAGATGGCCAGCACCCCCCAACCCATGAACATGCCCACCATGGTCCCCGTGCCCTTCGCGAAGTTGTACGCCGCCGACTGCGCCGTGCGCATCGAGGCGTCCGGCGTCGAGATGGTGTAGTTGAACGCGGCCAGCTCGAACCCGGACCAGGCGATGCCGGAGAAGATCTGCGCGAAGAAGAGCCATCCGAACGAATGGTCGAACACCCACAGGAGCGAGACGACCGGAACGAGGAAGCCGGTGCCGAACAGCACGGCCCGGTTCCCGAAGCGGTCGATCACCCGCCCCCAATAGTTGAAGAAGAAGAATTTGGCCAGCGTCGAGACCGCGGTCAGGATTGACCACGTCGTGTAGTCCATCTTGAGCACGGTGAGCATGTAGATGTCGAAGAACGGGGACGCGATGTAGGTGGCGGTCATGAGCGCGCCCACGTACATGGTGAACCTCCGGCTTTCGGCCATGCCCGGCGCGGAGACGTACGTCCCCCAGTCCGGCACGTGGCCGACGGGGAGGGCGCGCGAAGAGGGTGCCGAGCCGCCCGCCCCCGTCCGGTCCGCCATCTTGGACAGATAGAATGCGGAGACGGCCCTCGTCCCGAACGCGAAGAGGAACAGCAGCGCGAACCCCTCCCCCACGGGCAGGCCCATGCGGTCCAGCGCCAGCCCGGCCCCGAGCATGGACAGGAGCTGCACCAGCACGCTGACGCGCGAGCGCGTCGCGAAATAGGCGCTGCGCTCGGAAGGAACCACCAGCTCCGCCATCCACGCGCTCCAGCCCGGGTTGATCACCTGCCCGAAAACCTGGTAAATGCAGAAGAGAACAAGCACCACGGGCAGCGCCTGGGGGAACGCGAACCAGGCGATGAGCGCGAGCGGAATCCAGATCAGCGCCTGCAGGAAGGCGCCGGCGGCAAGCGTCCAGTTCCTCCTCTTCATCCTCGAGGCCAGCGGCAGCGCCGCCAGCTGCGCGAGCGCCCCCAGGAACTGCGGCACGGTCTGCAGAATCCCAGACAAGCCCGCGTCCGCGCCGAGGCTGATGGCGAACGGGTTGACGTAGCTCTCGCCCGCGCCCACCATGAGCGCCCATGCGGCGCCGTCCTTTACGGACGCAGTCTTCGATTCCTCGCGCTCGCGCAAAGTGTATCCGTTCTCGTCGCGCTCATCCAGCATGTCCTCGCCTTTCTGCCGCGTCCGCTCAATCGGCGAAAAAAAATCAGCGCGCTGATATTTCGCATCGCCCCGATTCGTCTTTTTCGCGCCCGGGCCCGCCGAGCCGTTCTTCAGAATTCAATCCGCTCGCACTTCATATAATCGCGCAGCGCCTTGGGGATCTCGATCCCGCCCTCGTCCTGGAAATTCTCCAGGATGGCCACGAGCGTGCGCCCGACCGCGAGGCCCGAGCCGTTGAGCGTGTGCGCGTATTCGTTCCTGTTCTCGCGCCTCAGCTTGATGTCGGCGCGCCGGGCCTGGAAGTCGGTGCAGTCCGAGCACGAGGAGATCTCGCGGTAGGCGTCCTGCGAGGGCAGCCACACCTCGATATCGTACGTCTTGGCCGACGAGAACCCCAGGTCGGCGGTGCACAGCTCGATGGTCCGGTAGGGCAGCCCGAGCTTCTTGAGCACGTCCTCGGCGTCGAGCACCAGCCCCTCCAGCTCCTCGAACGATTTCTCGGCCGTCGCGAACTTGACCAGCTCCACCTTCTCGAACTGGTGCTGGCGGATCAGCCCCTTGATGTCTTTTTGGTAATTGCCCGCCTCCTTTCGGAAGCAGGGCGTGAGGGCGCAGTACTTGAGGGGCAGCGCTTTGGCGTCCAGCACCTCGCCGGCATGCAGGTTCACGAGCGGCACCTCGCTGGTGGGGATCATCCACAGGTCGCTCTCCTCCTCGTGGTAGGCTTCGGCCGCGAACTTGGGCAGCTGGCCCGCCCCGCTCATCGCCGCCGTCCCCACGAGGATCGGCACCGACACCTCGGTATACCCTTTCGCCACTGCATTCTCCAGCATGAACTGCCCGATGGAGCGCTGCAACCGCGCCACGTCCCCGTACAATACCGTGAAGCGCGAGCCCGACAGCTTCGCGCCGCGCTCAAAATCGATGAGCTTGCCAAGAATTTCGTAATGGGGCCGCACCTGCCCGCCCGTCCTGGCCGGTTTGCCCCACCGGCGCACTTCCTTGTTGTCTTTTTCGTCGTTCCCCACGGGCACGCTTTCGTGCGGCACGTTGGGCACGGTGAGCAGGACGGCCCGCATCTTCTCCTCGAACACGCCCAGTTCGGCGTCGAATGCCTTGATCCTCGCGCTCAGCGCCCCCGTGCCGGCGATGATCCCGCTCGCGTCCTGCCCCGCCTTCTTGGCGGCCGAGATGCTTTCCGACAATTTGTTGCGCTCGCTCTTGAGGCCGTCCGTCTCGTGCTTGAGCGCGCGCCACTCCGCGTCCAGCTGCGCGATCTCCTCGATGGGCGCGACAGGGGCCTTGCGTTTGCGCAAGGCCTCCTTGAACGGGGAGGCGTCCGCGCGAATCGCTTTCAAATCCAGCATGCTTCTCACTTCCGAACCGCGGGGAATCCGCCGGACGGGGCGCCAGCCCGCCTTGGCAGTTTTCTCGTCTATTCCTTGCCTAACATCTGCCTTAGCTGCGCTATTAAATCCTCCCCTATCCTCTCCTGCGCCTCGTACGTGCCCGCGCCGATGTGCGGCGTGAGGATGACGTTGTCGATCTCGCGCAGGGGCCCCTCGTAGGGCTCTTTCCCGTACACGTCCAGCGCCGCGCCCGCCAGATGTCCGCTTTCGAGCGCGTCCGCGAGCGCCGCTTCGTCCACCATCGCCCCGCGGGCGGTGTTGATGAGGTAGGCGCCCCGCTTCATCCGGCCGATCCGCTCCTTGTCCATGAGCGCCGGCCCGCCGTTCTTGGTGGTGGCGTGCAGGCTGACGATGTCCGCGCATTCGACCAGCTGGTCGATGTCCTTGTAATGGCCGTACGGGCCGGCGACCATCTTGGGGTCGTTGTAGATGACGCGCATGCCCAGGGCCGACGCCTTCTCGGCCACCATCCGACCGATGCGCCCGAACCCCACGAGTCCCAGCGTCTTTCCGGCCGCCTCGTGGCCCGTGCAGCCCTTCTTGTCCCACTCGCCCGTCTTCATCTTCGCGTGCGCCCGCCCGACGTTGCGCAGCAGGCATATCAGCAGGCCGATGGTGAGCTCCGCCACCGCGGCCGTGCTGGCGCCCGGCGTGTTGATCACCCGGATGCCCCGGCCCTCGCACGCCATCCTGTCCACGTTGTCCAGGCCGACGCCCGCGCGCGCCACGATCTTCAAGCGAGGCGCGTCGGCGATGAGGTCGGCCGTCACCTTGGTGGCCGAGCGCACGATGAGCACGTCGGCCTCTTTTAGCGCGAGCTTGAGGTCTTCGGGCTGGCATTCCACTTCGCCCAAGCTCCTGAGTTTCTCCACCACTTCCTTTTCCATCGCGTCGGCGATGACGATTTTTTTCCTGTCGGCCATGATGATCAAACCCCGCGAATTCCAGCAAGCGAAATATCAGGTATTTTTCCTGCCGCATTCCCTTCTTTTCCTACACGTCTAATTCCTTCTTCACGCGTTCCAGCGCATCCAATCCTTTACCTATCCTTTCCATATCCACGTCGCCCATGTTGCAGAAGCGCAGCGTGGTGTCGGCCCAGTCCGCGTGCCCGCCTCCCAATTTGACGGAATAGTCTGACTGCAGCTTGGCATTCACTTCCTTGTTCTTCTGGCAGAAAAATGCAGTCACTGTGCTCGACTCGAATCCCGGCTCGGTGACGAGCTTGAAGCCCATCTGCTGGAGGCGGGCGCGGACATGCGCAGCCATTTTTTCATGCCGTTCCACGAATGCGGGCTGGCCCTCTTTTTTCAGCATGTCCAGCGCCACCCGCAACGAATAAATTATGCTCACGGCCGGCGTGGTCGGATTCTCGAACTTCGCCGCGCTTTTTCGGTAGACCTTGAGATTCATGAAATTCGAGCGCACCGGCGAACTCTCAATCGCCCTTGTCGCAGCCGGCGAGTGCGACACCACCGCAAG
>JAZDHB010000101.1:0-18780 GCA_043806415.1 Microcaldota archaeon
CTACTCAAACAATGTCTTTGAAAAACGTGGGGGCCGGCGCGCTCACGATCAAGACCGTGGAGATCTCGGCAAGCCCTGACATCTCTGGCCCGGCCAGCGTAAGTCCCGGAAAGGTTCTGCAAGTGTGGGACAGCACCGGCACGACGATAATCACGGGCACCCGTTGCGGAGGCGCAAGCGGCACGGCGGGGGCCCGGTACATCCTGTATGTGCGGATCACCTATACTCTCGAGGGAACCGACTTCAAATTCATAGGCTCCAAACCCCTCACCGGGACGTGCACCGGATAAGGAATCCGGCCATTCGGCCTCCCGCTCCATTTTTATTCTCTCCCTTCTTCCCTTATCAGGGGTCATCGCGTGTTCGTATCAAAAGCCCAAGGTTCCACCGAATACCTCGTCCTCTTCGGCGCCGTGATGGTCATCGTGCTCGTCGCGATTAGCTTGATAAGCAGCAACACCTCCCTCAGCCAGAGCACGACCACCAATTCCAACGCCGCCTACTGGAACGAGGCCGCCCCGTTCGCGATACCGAGCGACCCGTTGAGCTCTGCCGGCAACGGCTATGTGCAGGTTGCGCTCAGCGTCGAGAACCACGCGGCGAGGGAGCTGACCATGACGAACTTCGCGCTCACCATCCCGGGCGGAGCGACGGCGGTCTCCAATGCGACGTCCTTCATCTTCTCGCCGGGCGAGGCAAAAACGATTATTGTCTATTCGGCTTCGGGGGCCAACATGCAGGACTGCACCAACCTCGCGGGCCGCTACGTGCCCTACACGGTCAAAATCACCTACACCGACGGCCCGCTGGCCGGCAAGGTGCAGGTGGGCAACAAGCAGCTCATGGTGCTGTGCACGTAAGCGCGCGCAGACATAGCCTTATAAGTATAATCACCATTATACTAACCATGATTATTGAAAGACCCCTCGCCAAAAAGGGCCTCTCCGGCACCAAGAAGTGGATCCTGCTATACGGACGGCGAAAGACCGGCAAATCGTTCCTGGTCGAGAATTTCCTCAAATACGACGACTACTTCTTCGTCAAGAAGGACCGCACCGTAGTTCTGAAGAAAACGGCGCAATCCCTGTCCTATGATGCCTTCCTGGCGTTGCTCCGCCGCGACATCGAAGATGGCAAAACGACCGTCATCGACGAGTTCCACCGCCTGGGCGAGGACTTCCTCGAGGAGCTTCACCGGATCAAGACCGGGGGGCAGGTCATCCTCATCTCCTCCACCCTGCACCTCTCCAAACGGCTGGTGGGCCGGAATTCCTCGCTACTCGGGCTTGTGGCCGAATTCCCATTGGGGCTCATCAGCCTGCAAGACACATTGGCGGCCCTGTCCTCCTTCGATTTGGAGCCGAAAGCCGAATTGGAGCTGGCCATCCTCCTGCGCGAGCCGCTGGCCGTGGATTATTTCGACGAGAAGAAAGGGGCGCGGGAGCAGTTCGCCCAGGTGCTGATGGGTTCCATGCGCACCATCCCGGCGCTGGTGGGCGAGGTGTTCTCGGAGGAGGAGCGCACCCTGTCGGCCGTCTATGAGGGCGTCCTGCGGGCCATCGCCAACGGCCACTGCAATTCCGGCGAGATGTCGAGTTATCTCTTCTCCCGCAAGCTCATCGCCAAGGACGACCCCAGCCTGATTTCCCAATACCTGAAAAACCTCCAGGATTTCGGGCTGATCCGGCGCATCAAGATATTCGGCAAAGACAAATTCATCTACAAGCACAACTCGCCGCTGGTGCGCATCTTCTATTATGCCGACGAGAAATACAACATCTCGGAGCGGACCGTAGGGGCGGCGGAAGTGGGGCGCATCGTGGACGAGCTGCTGCCCCGAATCGTGGAAGACGAGGTGCGTCTTTATTTCGCCGAAAAAACCGGGCTTGTGGAATCCGTCATGCAGGGGGCGGACTTCGACGTGGACGTATGCTTGCTGCGCTTCTCAAGGCCGCAGATCGTGATGGAAGTCAAATGGAAAGGCCGGATAATCGGCTCGGACATCCAGACGGCGGGGAAGAGCCTATCCAAGGTGCAAGCCCCGGAGCGGATACTGTTCGTTCCAGATAAGCGGGGGCTCAAAACTCCTGCGGGGCTGAAACTCATGGACGTTTCGGACCTGGTTTGAATACTCCCAGTTAATGCAAAAAACGATAATATGCAACGAACGTCGGGAAGCCCATCCTACTTCTTCGTCTTTTCCGAATTCAGCCAGTTCCACATATGCCCCGCCGCCGCGATGAGCAGGACCAGCGCGGCGAGACCCGCGATCCAAATCGCCAGCTGGCCCAAATCCAAATTCCACCCTTCCGCCTTCTTGGGTGGCGGCGCAAGAGAAGCGGCCGCCGGATTCTGGCCGGCGAGGACGCTCTGGTTGGCATCCAGCAGCACGGGCGAGCCGAAGGCGCGCGCATCCATGGCCTCCGGGGGCCGCAGGATGACATAGCTGCGTATGACGCCGCTCGAATTCTCGACTCCGTCCAGCTGCCATTCGATGGCCAGCGTGCCATCGGCCTGCCGGATGGACTGGGGGTAATCCTGCTCAAAGCCTACGGCAGAACTATTGGACGCGAGGCCGGCCGGCACGAAATCCACCAGCGTGACGTTCTCGAAATCCCCAGAGGGCGCGTAGCGCACTTCCATCCTCACGGCTTTTTTCCCGTCCGGCAGGGTGATGTTCCGGTAGCGGCGCGCGAAGCCCTGCGCGTACGAAATGCTTGATTCTGGCGCCTCGTTGCTGGCGCTGTAATTGGTCTGCGCCGGCCAGGAAGCCGCCTGGTCGCACAAATCGACGGTGAGGATGAGCTGCCCCAACGGGTACGCTTGGGACGCATTCGTCCTGTTCGTGTACGCCTCCTGCTCATAGACGTATTTGGTGGCCACCAGATCGTACCGGCCCGCCTTCTTGGGGCTGAAGAGGGCCCAGCCGTCCGCGTCCGTGGTCACCTCCGAGACGAGCTTGCGCCCCCCGCCCTGGCTGTATAATGCGACGGTGGCGTTGGGCACGGGCTGGCGGTCATAGGTGACCTGGAGGATCAGGTCGTCGGCTTCGCAGGCCGGGATGAGCGAGATCGCCAGCCGCTTGTCCGTGCTTGATATGTTCAGCCGGGTCTTGGCAAAGATGTCCCGGATGCCGACGCTGATGTCTGAGGGCTGGATATAATATCCCGGGGGTTTCTCGGGCGGAAGGCGGATTACGGTGCAGTTGTAATCACCCTTGCCGGTGGCCGGGTTGATGCGCGTGCAGTCGGTGTCGGCGGCCGAGAAAGCCATCAGACCCACGAGCGCGAGCAGGAATACGAGCTTGGAATCCATGCGTTAATTGTGGCCTCTCGCATTTTTTATCCTATTGGGAAACAAAATGGGGAAAAATGAGGACTCCCCACGCCCGGAAAACGAACCGATTTTCATGCTGCTTTTTCGAGTTATTTTTCCCGATCCTTCGGGCTTTTTTTATCCGATTTTTTGATTCATTCTTTTTTCCCGATGTTCTCTCCTTGGTACCGGCCCGAATACCCCGCGCCGGCCGCGCGCTCGAGGCGCATGAACACCAGCTGCACCAGCCTGGCATTGGAATGCACGATGATGCCCGCTGGATTGAACACGTACAGCAGCGCCTCCGAGCGCCCCGTATAGCCCGGATCCCATAGCGCGGTCTGGACGCTCGCGCCCATGCGCAGGAGGCTCGAGCGGCTGCGCGCGAGCGCGGCGCAATCCTTGGGAATGGACACGATCTCGTTGAAGACGACCTTGTAGGCGCCCGGCGCGAGGCGCACGGAGCCGTCGGCCCCCCATTCGAGCTTTTTCGTGGCGGGGAGTTTCCTCCGGGAATTGTCGGCGTCGATGACGCCCTCGCCCTCGTAGGACCAGAGGCTCTGGACGGTCAAATCCACGCCCGCGGGCTGGAACTGCTCCTCCAGGATGTGGCCTTCGATCAATCCGTTCTTGCGGATGCTCTCGCCATCCAGAATCATCAACACACCGGTTTGTCTATGCAAACCAACAAATAAAAACCGGCGTTGGCATAATATTCCCATCGATTCGGGCTTTTTCATATTGAAAACCCCGAATCCAAAATATGTCCGAAATCCATCCGGAATCCGGCTGTGCAAGAATGCCCGGGCCAACCCGGACAAAATCCGGCCCCCACATTTGCTTCCCGCCGGTTGAATCGGTGTTCGAAATGCTCCGCTCTCCCATCGTCTGCATCCTGGCCCACGTGGACCACGGAAAGACCTCCATCCTCGACCGCATCCGGGGGACCGCCGTCGCCTCGAAGGAATCCGGCCGGATCACCCAGATGATCGGCGCCTATTACCTCCCCCGCTCCGCCCTCATCGAAGCCTGCGGCCCCCTCGGGCCCACGGCCGACAAATCCTTGCAGGTGCCCGGCCTGCTCTTCATCGACACGCCGGGGCACGAGGCCTTCACGTCCATGCGCGAGCGGGGCGGCTCCATCGCCGACATCGCCATCCTCGTCATCGACGTGATGCAGGGCATCCAGCCCCAGACGGAGGAATGTTTGCGCATCCTCAAGGCCAACAAGACGCCCTTCATCGTGGCCCTCAACAAGGTCGATCTGGTCGACGGCTGGAAGGTGAAGGACACGCCCTCGTTCGCCCAGTCCTTCGCGGCCCAGACGCCGCAGGCGCAGCAGGCGCTCGAGGATCGGCTCTATCACATCGTCTCGCGCCTCTCGGTGATGGGCTACGAGTCCGAGCGCTTCGACCGGGTGGGCGAATTCACCCGCCAGCTCCTGCTCATCCCCTGTTCGGCCAAGTCCGGCGAGGGCATGGCCGAGCTGCTCCTCTACCTCTCCGGCCTGTGCCAGAAATTCCTGGGCGCCCAATTGCAGTCCGAGGCGTCCGGCCCGGCGAAGGGATCCATCCTCGAGGTGAAGGAGGAGAAGGGCATGGGCACCACGCTCGACGTCATCCTGTACGAGGGCACCCTGCGCAAGAACGACCTCATCGTGTTCGGCACGGCTCAGGGCGCGAAGGTGGTCAAGGTCCGGGGCCTCCTGCGCCCGCCCATGGCCGGCGAGAGCACGACGCCCGGCTCGCGTTTCGTGTATATCGACGAGGTGCCGGCCGCCGCCGGCATCAAGATCTACGCGCCGGACCTTGCGGGCGCGCTCGCGGGCTCCCCCCTGTTCGCGGTGGGCGATGCGCGCATCGAGCAGAGCATCGAGGTGGAGATCACCAGCCAGATCAAGAGCATCCTCGTGGAGCGCGAGAACGTGCTGGGCGTGGTGGTCAAGACCGACACCTTGGGTTCGGCCGAGGCGTTCATGCGCCTGCTCTCGGCTGCCGGCATCCCGGTGCGCTCCCTGGGGATCGGGCCGGTCGGGAAGAAGGACGTCCTCTCGGCCGCGAACGTCGCGCGCGAGGACCGGTATCTGGGCGCGGTGCTGGCTTTCAACGTGGCCACCCTGCCCGAGGCCATCGAGGAGTCCGGGCGCTCGGGCGTGTCGCTCTTCAATTCCAAGATCATCTACAACCTGCTGGACAAGTATGCCCAATGGGCGGACGGCGAGCGGCGCAAGGACACGCAGTGCGCCATGGAGGACGTGGTGCTGCCGGCCAAGGTCGTGGTGCTGCCCAACTGCTTCTTCCGCCTGAGCAAGCCGGCCATCTTCGGCGTGGAGGTGGTGTCGGGGCGGCTGCGCCCCAAGGCGCCGCTCGTGAATTCGACCGGGCAGCTCGTCGGAATCGTCAAGGCCATCCAGGATGCGGGCAAGAGCATGGACACGCTGCGCGCGGGCCAGAAGGCGGCCATCTCCGTGGACGAGGCCTACTGCGGCAAGACCTTCAAGGCTGGCGACGTGCTCTACACGCAGGTCAATCGCGCCCACGTGGCCCTGCTCTCCGGCCCGTGCGCCCTCGCGCTCGAGGCGGGCGAGAAGGAGCTCATCCCCGAGATCATGGGCGTGTGCGGCATGCGCCAGATATAACGCACGCAAAAAACCAATAAATCACGCAAAAAAACCAAGCAAAAAAAAACGGGCCGCCAAAGCACGCAAAAAAACCCGGCAAAAACGGGCCGCCCGGGCGGCCCCCGGAAGCCGAGCGGCCCCGAGGCCGCGTTTATGTCTTTTTTGTTTTCATCCTTCGTTTTCTCAAGTTTCCGTACATGTACATTTTTATACATCCCTTGCTTTCCTTCCTCTCATGTGGAAACTCTTCGAGGAGCATTTCTCCCGGCATTCGGCCGGCCGCCTCGTGGTCGAGGCCTTCCTCAAGTACGGCTACAGCGTCCATCCCGACGGCACGGTCTGGTGCGGCCCCGTGGCCATGGCGCCCGCCAAGATCGCCCAGGCGCTGGGCGTGGACCGGCGCGTGGTGCTCTCAGCCGCGAAGAAGATCGCCTCGCACGAGGGCCTGCTCAAGGTGTTCGCCCCCCTGCAGCCGCGCGCGGATTTCTCGGATTGCGCGAAAGAGCTGGGCTTCGACGCCATCGAGATATCGGCGGATGCGCACGCCTCTGGCGTGGTCTCGCAGGTGACGGGCGTGCTGTCCCAGAGAAAGGTGGCCCTTCGGCAGGTCATCGCCGACGACCCCGACCTTTTTTTGGACCCCAAGCTCACCATCGTGCTGGACGGCAAGCTGGATGCCAAGACGCTTGAGCTCTTGAGGAAATTGCCGTGCGCGAAAAAAATCACGATCAGATGAGAAAAATCGCATCGTGCGAATAAGATCGCGAAACGAGCCGCCGGGATCGCAACGATTAGCGCGAGCCGCCTTGCGAGAGAAGACATGCCTTGCGAGAGAAGACGAGGATATGGCGAGTCGTTTCTTCGTCCATTTCTTCGTCTTTGGCGCCGCTCCCCCTTCCCATCTGTTTTTAACTATTTGTTCCATCCATAACATCATGCCCACCGTCGCCCACATCGTGCAAAAGCAGGTGCGCGCCCTGCCCCAGTTGGAGCAGTTCATCGAGCGCGACCTCGTCTCCTTCCACCGCCTCGCGCGGCATCTGCGCCCCGTCATCGAGCGCGAGCTGGGCAAGGAAGTGGAGGAGGGGGCCATCGTGATGGCGCTCTCGCGCCTGCGCGAGAAGCTGGGCGAGCGGCGGGACACGATGTCCTCCTCGCACGCGTGGGGCGAAATTTCGCTCTCCTTGCGCTCGGGCGTGAGCGAAATCGACCTGGCCAAGGGGCCGGACACCGAGGAGCGGGTGCACAAGCTCCAGTCCCTCCTGGGCGGCCGCGCGGACGACGTGTTCAACATCGTATCGGGCCAGTTTGAGATGACCATCATCGCCTCCGCCCAATACGAGGGCAAGTTCCTCTCGGCCCTCAAAGGGGAGAAGGTCATCCATCTCGAGCGGGGGCTGTCCATGCTCTATCTGCGCTTCCCCAAGGAGGTGCTCTACCAGCCCGGCTTCATCGACCGGGTGCTGCGCGAGCTGGCCTGGGAGAACATCAACGTCTTCGAGATCATCTCCACGCTCACCGAGCTCATCCTCGTGCTCAAGGACGGGCAGGTCGCGCACGCGTACGACGTGCTGCGCCTCCAGCTGGATTTGAAGAAGAAAGGCCAGGAGTCCGGGAGAAAAGAAGGGAAAAAATAAATAAAAAATCGGGCGGCAGAAAAATCGGAATCCGTTCGGGCGAGGAGAGAACAAAAAGACATCCAAGCGGGCGCTCGAGCGCCCGTCGTCTTTTTCGTTGCCTTATTTTTCTTTCCGTTTTTGTCCGCTTTCCTTGCTATCTCCCTTTCTCACGCTTCCTTGAGCACTTCGAAGAACATCTCGCGCCCGAGCAGGGCGGACATCTCCCAGACAGACACCAGCGTGATGGCCAGCGCGATCAGGGGATAGACGATCGCGTGCAGGCTCAATGCGCCGAGGAAGGCCGGCATGCTCCCGTATGGCATCGCGGCCTGCGAGGACAGATTCTTGCCGCTCAGGTTCATCACGAGTCTAGCCATGTCCCCGGACTTGTCCCAGTCGAACTGGGGCAGCGGCGCGAGCGTGAGGCTCATCGTATTGAGGCCGGCGAGCGCTCCGTCGGCCGCCCCATCCACCATCGCCAGGTTGGCCAGCGACGCGTAGGCCAGCGGGTAGACCACGAAGAATCCGACGGCCCCGGCCAGCAGCGCCCCGCCCAGTTTGCGGGTGGCGAAGAACATGCGCAGGAGCAGGCCGAGGGGCAGGAACAGGCTAAACGCGTACGCGCCGATGACGGACAGGAGCTGGCGGTGCGCCTCCACCAATGCCTGCAACGAGGAGACCTGGCCCGCCCAATCCGCGTACTGCGCCGCCGGCCCGCTCATCGCGTCGAAGGGCGTGGCGGAGAGCACGTTCAGGTTCACGGTCATCTTCGAGAGCATCCCGAGCTTGAACGAATCGTCCACGAGCGCCATCTGCATTTTCTGCATCGTGCCGACCGTGCCGTTGAGCACGCACTGGTCATAGGCGAGCGGCGCGTTCGCGCTCGACGCGCCTTGCGGGCAGGCCGAAAGCATCTGGGCGGGCAGGGCGGCTCCCAGCGCCGCGCCCACTCCTGCGCCCCATGCCACGAGGATGCCCAATATGGCGGCGTTGATGAGGGCCTGCCCCAGCTCTTCGGCGCCCCACGCCCAGAGCTTGCGGCTGTTCAACGCCTTCGATATCCCGAGCGCGAGCGCGGCCAGCACGATGCCGATCACGACGATGTCCAAGGCCAGCGCGTACACTTCGGTGCCGGGCGCGAGATTGACGGCCAGCGGGTAGGGAATTGCGGGGGAAACCATGGGACGACCTTGGGTTATCGACGAAAAAAAAACAAAATGAACAAATAAAATTCTGATACGGGGCCCGGGCCCCGTCGTCAATTCGGTCATTTGTCTTGATTTTTTCCTATATCGTCTTCTTTTTTCTCTTTAAGGCAGCAGCACGGTGCTGGCGCTCTGCGCGATGGTCTGCGCGGCGGCCGTGATGACGGCGACGATCACGCCTCCGACGATGAGGCCGGCCGCGGTGGACTGCCATTTGCCCCGCATCTGCGCGGGCTGGGTCTGGGAAACCCCGTACAGCAGGCCGCCCAGCACGATGAGGATGACCGAAACGCTCGGTCCGAGCGCGAGGAGCGTGGTTTTCCAGCCCTCGACCATGTTGATCAGGTTCGACATAACAACACTACTCCGATCTGGACAATATCACGGCCATCAGCGCGCCGCCGAGTGCCGACAAGGCGGTGGATATGACGATGATGGACAGCATGAACACCATCTGGGCCAGGAGGTTCGAATCCAGCGTCACCCCGAACGGCTTGAGGTCGCTGAGCGCCAGCCCGGTCACGAACAGGATGGCGGCGCCGGCCGCGGAGCCCAGGAGGCCGGACACGGTCGCCGCCGCCACGCTGCCTTTCATCGGCGTGTGGATGGCGTTGCGGATCCGGTCCAGGAACAGGGGCCCCAGCGCGCCCACGGCCACCGGGAGCAGGCAGATGATCGGGATATAGATGACGACGAACGCGTTGTGGGGCTCGCCCAGGTTCTTGTAGATGTTGAAGGCGCCCGTCAGGAAGATGGAGGAGCCCAGCACGATCGCGCCCGGAAGCGCGGACGCCACGACCTCGGCGACGGAGCGGATTTTCTGGTTCCGGATGAATTCGAAGAGGCGTGCCGGGTCGGCGGTCTTTGCAGCCGATGCGGCTGTTTTTGGCTTTGGCATATGGCCTATTCACAACGCCTTTGTTTTAAAATTTGTTGGCCATCGTTCGGGCGCTCCCGCCCGCCGTTCAGGAGTCCAGCTCGCGCAGGAAGCGCACGAAATGCTCGCTGTAGTCCTCGTCGTCCGCCCTGGCTTTTCTCACGTGGTTGCCCTTGGCCGCCTGCATGACGTCAAAATACGCCTGTCCGAACGCGAATTTGAGCTCCACCAAATCCATGCCGTCCCCGCTCTGGGCCAGCATGAGGTGATAGAGCTGCATCAATTGCGCGAGCGCCGCCCGGCCCTTCGCGCTCATCCTCGCTTGGGGTTTGAGCATGGCGATGAGCCTCTGCACGAACAGGCGCATGCTGTGCACGAACCCCTCGAGGATGCCGTCCATGCGCTTCTTCTTGCGCGCTCCGGCCAGCTGGCGCTCGTGCGTGGGAGGCGCGAGCTGGATCTGGGATTGGACGATGTCGTGCTTCTGCCGCTCTTGGGCGATCTGCTCCTGGCTTGTGAACCGCTCGGCGCCCCTCAGGCGTTCGAAAACGGTCGGCGCGCCGACTTGCGGCGCATACCTGGATTGCGAGACGGGTTCCCGGCTCCGGCCCGCCGTCCGCACCTCCTCTACCGGCCGAACCGCCTCGGTTTCCGGGGCGCGCGTGCGCTGGGGCTTGAGGGTTTTTTCGGCGTTGGCCATCCGGAGCCGCTGGCGCGCCGACGGCCCGGGCACCTGCTCCGGGATGGCGGGCGTATCATAAATCGGCTCGATCCTCGGAGTGCCGAACCGCTCGATGCCGGTTTTGCGGCGGCTGGGGGCTTTCTTCTTCCGGAGCGCGCTCGTATGCAGCTCTTGCCTAGGCATTCGTCCACCCTCACTTTCCAAACTGGTCGTGGATTTTCACGGGCCGATGCTTTTTAAATTAGATCTATCCCTCTTGACCGCTCTTCAAAGTGTCAAGAAGAGGTTTATTAAGTGGGTATCCCTAATCTTTTCATGAATATCTCCCCGATCCAGCTCTCGCTTGCCGATGCCCGTCGGCTCCTCTCCGAGCTGTCCGCGGATCGCGCGCTCTCTTCCCACCCCGTGCTCAAGGCCCGGGTCGACGTGCTGCGGGTCCGGCTCTCCTACGGCCAAGTCACGCCCATGCAGGCGTGCAGGGAAGCAGCGATTATCCGCAACGGGCTGCGACGAATCGAATTCGGCCGGATGCAAAGGAGCGAGTTCTATGCCGCCTTTTTCTCGGACAGCCTGCGCGAGATGCAAGCCGTGAAGCGCGACAATGCCGCCGACAAGGGCCGCCGCGGGCCGTTCTACCCGCGGGTGGACGGCCGTCTGTACGAAACGGTGTGCCAGCTCCGGGTGCCCAGAGCCAGTGGCCGCTACGGGATCCGTTATCCGAAACTGGAGAACGGCATCGAAGATTACAACCGCTCCCATTCGAAGAAAATCCGGCTTGACGCCGGCCATCTGGCCGAGATCAAAAAACGGATGATCGAGGGCGAGAATCGGTTCTTCTTCCATGCCAGTTCCCTTGATTTCTTTGGCGAGGACGGCCTTCCATTCCGCCTGGTCTGCGAACGCGCGGAATACTTCTATGATATCCGCATCTACGTCGCCCGGCCCGAACTTTCCGCCCGTCTCGTGCCGGTCCCGGGCGCGGGCCATATGGAAGTCTCGGAGGGAGGGTGGGCCGTCGTTGAGCCGCTCCCTTATTACGCTCCCAGCCGCCCGGCCAAAAATCCTCTTCAAGTAGCGCCGGATTTCGACCCCATGCTTCCGCCCTTCTATGGGAAGGGCAAGGAGAACGAGCGCCAGCGCCGGGCGATTGTTCGGGCGCCCGTTCCGGGAAGGAAAGACGAAGGACTGGACGATGATGGAAAATAAGGCGAATTTTCGAAGCGGGAAATCAAGAAAACGAAAAATAAAATGAAAACAGAAAGCGAAAAACGAAGAAAACGAAAAATCGAGAAAACGAATGAAAATACGGCGGGCGCCCGGGCGCCCCGTCGCCTTCTCCGGATTTTCAGTCCATCTATTTCTTCTCTTCCCGCTCCTTCTGCTTCTTCAAGCAAGCCTTGATGAATCCGACGAACAGGGGCGCCGGCGCCTCGAGGCGGCTCTTCAATTCGGGGTGCCCCTGCGTGGCCACGCCCCAGCCCGCCGCCCATTCGCACATCTCCACGATGCGCCCGTCCGGCGAGCGGCCCGAGAAGACCAGCCCGGCCTCCTCCAATTTGGGCGTAAGCTCGTTGTTCACCTCGTAGCGGTGCCGGTGCCGCTCCGCCATCTTCTCCACGCCATATGCCGCCTGCGCTTTGCTGCCCTTGGAAAGCACGCATTCCCACGCGCCGAGGCGCATGGTGGCCCCCTTGTCCTTGATCTTGAGCTGCTCGGGCATGATGTGGATGACGGGATAAGCCGTCTTCTCGTCCATCTCCGTCGAGTTGGCGCCCGCCATCTTGGCCACGTCCCGGGCGTATTCCACGATCATGAGCTGCATCCCCAGGCACAGGCCCAGGTACGGCACCTCGTGCTCGCGGCAGTGGCGGATGGCCATGATCTTGCCTTCCACCCCGCGCGAGCCGAATCCGCCGGGCACGATGATGCCGTCGTATTTGCCCAGCAGCTCGGCCGCCTTGAGGCCCTCCTCCTTCTCCAGGCGCTCGGTGTCCACCCATTCGATGTGCACGCGCGTGTTGTTGGCCGCGGCCGCATGCACCAGCGCCTCCTTGACCGAGACGTAGGCGTCCTTGACGGCCGTGTACTTGCCGGAGATGGCGACGTTGATCTCGTTCTTGGGATCCTTGATCCTGGACACCATGGCCGACCAGCCTTTCAGGTCCTCGTCGCCCGCCTTCAGGCCGAAATGGCCCAGCAGCCGGGTCGAGAATTTCTGCTTCTCCAGCGCGATGGGCAGCTCGTAGATGGTCTCCAGTTTCGGGTCGTCGAACACGTCCTCTGGAGAGACGTTGCAGAAGAGCGATATCTTCTCGCGCGCATCCTTGTCCAGCGATTCGTCGCCCCGGCAGATGATGAGCTTGGGCTGGATGCCCATGCTCTGGATGAGGCGGTTGGCGTGCTGCGTGGGCTTGGTCTTGAGCTCGCCCGGCGAGAGCGCCGTGACGTAGGTGAGCTGCATGAAGAGCATGCGCTCGCCCTCCTCGCGGTTCATCTGGCGCATGGCCTCTATGAAATAGGAATTCTCCAAATCGCCGACCGTGCCGCCCACTTCGATGAGCACGAAATCGGCCTTGCTCCCGGCGCCCACGTTGCGGATCCATGCCTTGATCTCGTCTGTGAGGTGGGGCACGATCTGCACGTCGCGGCCCAGGTAGCCGCCCGCGCGTTCCTTGTCGATGACCTTGCGGAAGAGCTTGCCCCCGGTGATGGAGTTCATGCCCACGATGGAATGGTTGAGGAAGCGCTCGTAGGTGCCGAAGTCCGTGTCGCATTCGGTGCCGTCGTCCAGCACGAACACTTCCCCGTGGCGCAGCGGGTTCATGGTGCCGCAGTCCACGTTGAGGTAGCCGTCGAACTTGATGGGGGAGACCGTATATCCCTTGGACTGGAGGATGCGCCCGACGGAGGCGGTGACGATTCCCTTGCCCAGGCCCGACATGAGCGAGCCCAATACAACGATGTATCTGGGGGATTTTTCAGGCATGCATCTCCCTGCGCTCCAAAGTTTAAATATCCATATTCTCGCGCCCCGCCCGCGCCCGTTTCCATGGGCGATAGCTTTTTCTACCCTGCCGTGCATATCCTCATATCTACCCTTCGGCAGTTTGGCCCGGGAACGTTTTTTCCGGGTGCGATACGCTTGCTTTTTCGAAAAGAACTCTTTTTCATGAAGTGGGCGTGACTGCTTCGCGCAAGGAAAGGTAAGACAAACGCAACGCCCCCGCACGATGTGCGAAAAGCAAATCACGAGGGCTAGCTCAAATCAGGTGAACGAATGAAATTCGAGCAAATGGGCTTTTCCGCCCACGTGACGCAGGCCCTCGCCAAGATGGGCTTCGAGCAGGCCACTCCCATCCAGGAGCAGGCCATCCCGCTCCTGATGCAGGGCGAGGACATCATCGGACAGGCGCAGACGGGCACCGGCAAGACGGCCGCCTTCGGCCTGCCCATGATCGAGCACATCCTCCATCACCGCTCCACGCCCGAGGGGCAGGCGCCGGGTTTCGTGCCCGGGACCGCCCGGCCCTTTGGCCTCATCCTCACGCCCACGCGCGAGCTGGCGGTGCAGGTGGCCGGCGCTCTCGATGAGATGGGCCAGTTCGCCCAAATCCACGTGGTGTGCGCCTACGGCGGGGAGAGCATCGAGAAGCAGATCCGCGCCTTCGGCCGCCCGGTCGACGTCCTCGTGGGGACCCCGGGCCGCGTGCTCGACCACCTCTCGCGCGAGACGCTCGACCTCTCGGGCGTGCGCATGGCCATCCTGGACGAGGCCGACCGGATGCTGGACATGGGCTTCATCGACGACGTGGTCGAGATATTGAGCCGCACCCCGCCCGACCGGCAGACCGCGCTCTTCTCCGCCACCATGCCCCGCGAGGTGCAGAACGTCGCCTACGAGTACATGAAAGTGCCCCAGACGGTCAAGGTCTCGGAGGACAAGCTCACGGTGGACAACATCCGCCAGACCTGGGTGCTCACCGACGCCCGCATGCGCCTGGGCTATCTCATCGGCGCGCTGCACTCGCTTGACCCCAAGCTGGCGGTCGTCTTCGTGCGCACCAAGCGCTCGGCCGACAAGCTGTCCGGCATCCTGCGCCAGCGCGGATTCGAGGTGGACTCGCTCCATGGCGACATGAGCCAGCGCTCGCGCGATGTGGCCATGAAGCGCTTCCGCGACGGGCATCTAAAGGTGCTCGTGGCCACCGATCTGGCCTCGCGCGGGCTGGACGTGTTCGAGGTCTCGCACGTGTTCAACTACGACCTGCCCGAGGATCCCCTCACGTATGTGCACCGCATCGGCCGCACGGGCCGCATCGGCCATGATGGCATGGCGGTGTCCTTCGTGTTCGAGGACCAGGTGGCGTGGCTGGAGGATCTGCACAAGCTGACCGGCTATCCGATCGAGAAGATCGAAATCGCGCCGGATACGTCCCGCCCTCCCCGCGGATACGGCGATCAGCCCCATTCGCGCGCCGAAGGCTCCGGCAGCCGTTCCTACGGGCATCCCCAATCGGGCCATTCCGACGGCCCGCACTCGCATTCCCGCGACAGCGAGCGTGCGCACGGAAGCTATGGCGAACGAGGGCGCGCCCATCCGCGCGAGGGCTCCGGCTCGCATTTTGGTTCGCATTCGCGCGGCGGATACGGCTCGCGCGAGGGCGGCCATTCCGGTTACGGCTCCGGTTCGGGCGGGCGTGGCAGTTCGGTCTCGCACCAGACCTTGCGCAACATCCGCGAACGGGCGCGCAAGCCGGCTTCCAGCCACGGGAGCACGCGCGGCGGCAATTATTCGGGAAGGCAGAACTGAAGGCGCGCGCACGAAAGAGCTTAAAAATTAAGGGGCCAAAACTCTTTTGGTCCCCATGTCCCTTCCCGAAGCCTCCCTCATCCGCCAAGAGCACATCGTGCGCGACATGCAGCTGCTCAGCGAAGTCAAGCTCACGAGGCGGGGGCTCGTGCGCTATCTGGCGCTCTCTTTGGGGCTCATCTCGCCCAACGAATCGCGCACCCTCATCCTCGACATCCTCGAGGCCTTGTTCGGCGCGCATTTCGCGCAAGAGGAGCCGGACGTGAACCAGCTCATGGCCAAGATCAACGCGGTGCGGAGCGCGGACTCGCCCGCCCAGATAAAAGCGGTGCGCTACCATCTGCACGTGCTCAAAGAGAAAGGAATATTGGAGCGCAAGGCCGGTCGCTATCGCTTCTCGCTCCCGCCCATGGCCGAGAAGAACGATCTGGGCGAGGCGCTCGAATATGTTTATTTGACCAACGCCCGCAACGCGCTCGAGAAAACAAAGAAGGCATTGCAGACATTAGAGCACATGTATTAAGCCATGAGTCTTCTCCTTTGTCCCGCTTTGACATCATTTCCCAGTTTTTTTCGGGACGACGTCCAAGTCTATTTTCTTGTGCGTATAATAACTCTCTACATTCTTCTGCAATTCTTTGATTTGCCTTTTATATTTCTTATATTCAGGGTTGTGAAGGAACAATTTGAAAAACTCATCCCGCTGCTTCTTGTCGAGTTCAGTCTCGTTCCAGGCTGGATAACCTGTCGTATTGACTCCACGATAGTGCTCGACGGCCTTTTTTCCTCCCTCGATTTGAGTATAACTCGAGGAGTTGCGCAGTCCTGCCCGCCACCTCCATCCTGTAATTATTCTCATGCTGGTGATTTTGCCGTCTTTCTTTTCATTCTCCCAGAATATCATCATTTCCGGTGTGTGATCGATTTTCGCGGCGCGCTTTTGGTCCGGCTCTCTACTCTTCAGTTCCATAACAATCAACCTCTTTTCTTCGTTCGCCTGTTTCATATAAGATTGAGCGAGTGTCATACGATGTTCGGCGATCGGCTTAGAAAAAGCAGGGAACGGGCACGCGGCCCAAAGCGTGGAAACAAAGACCACGCTCAAGGCCGTGTTGCGCAGGGGGTGGAAACTCATGTGGTTAATTTGGGGGGGGGTATGATAAGCTTTTCGGTGGCATGGCTCAAAAACCACTCAAACTCCTGCCTATGGCTCCAGCAGCAGCACTAGCTCGCGCGTATCGAGCACCACCACCGCTTTCTGCCTCTTGAGCAGGGCGTCGTTGCTCCACAGCGCGCAGCGCCGGGCATGGGCCAGCGCCAGAAAATCGATGTCTTCCAGCGCCGCCGTCCGCTCTCCTTCCGGCAGCTCTTTGAGGCATCGGGCAGCCGCCTGCAAGGAAGAGCGGTATTCCTTGACCTCGAAAAAACGTATCCGCCCGGTCAGCCGGTCCACCTCTTCGTCGAACAGGGCCCCATCCACGCCCGTCTTGCGGGCGATGGTTTCCTTGTGCTTGCAGATCTCCACCATCGCATGGGCGGGGGCATAGAGCGTGAGGTGCGGCAGGGGGGCGATGCGGTTGAACACCGAACCCTTCCAGAACGCGGTCAGCAGCACGTTGGTGTCCACGACCGCTTTCATCCGACCAGCCCCTGCTTCTTGAGTTGCTCGAAGCGCCCCTTCCTCGCGTCCCGTGCCAGGTTCACGGCCCAATCGTCCAGCTCCCGCTCGCCCTCGAGCTTTTGGAGCATCTCCTCCCGCCATTGCAGCTCATGCACCTTCTGCTCGATGGCCTTGCTCACGAAGCCCGACCAGTTGATTTCCGGGAACTTCTTCATGACTTGGCGGATCTCCTCGTCAATGGATACGGTCATCGACACCATGCACATCCCCTTTTTCTGTCTGTTGATACACTTATTTACGTTAAAATATTTAAACCTGTGTGTTTATGAAAAAATGTCGAGTGCATGTACGGAGGCGCCCGAATATGCCTATTTGACCAATGCGAAGAACGCGCTCGAGAAGACGAAGAAAGCGCTGCAGACGCTTGAGCACATGCAGGCTTTTTCTTTTCTTTGAGCGCAAAGAAAAGAAAAACCCTGGAAAAAGAAAAGAAAGAAGAGGTAGCTTTGGTGCTTATGCCACGCGCATTGTGCGCCGACCAACGTTCTGACGGCATGGCCTGCTTCTCCAAATCATTGGAGAATGTGCTGGAGCGGCTCGTTCACTTCCTCCCCGGAACGCCTTGGCGTAGGCGCTTGGCGCTCGCCAAAGCTCTTAAACAAGGTCCGCACCAATATGCTCTGGTGAGCCTATGACCGGACCCCGAAAGGGAGCGCAACCCATCGACCGGCTGATCGACTCTTTCATGAAGAAAAACAAGACCGCCATCGAGATTCTCTCCAAGCAGTAGGTGGCCGGATGCCGTTCATCTACCTGGACAAAGGGCAGGTCCTCCGGGCCAACGTCCGCCTCACGGAACCCTTCGGGCAGGCGCACGGTCTCTTGTCCGAAGCCAATCTCTCCCATTACCTGGAAGCCGTTCAACGCTATGGCGAAACCATCCCGGATGAGCGTAAGCGGTTGCTCAAGAAAGCCGCCTTCCTCCTCTATCATCTCGCCTTCGATGCCCATGCCTTCATGGACGGAAACAAGCGCACGGCCCTCTTCACCACCTTCGCCTTTCTGGAGGCGAACGGCTGCGAGTTCCTGGAGGAAGGCGAGGAGTCGCAATGGGAGCGTGCCGCCTTCGTCAAGGAAGTGGCCGGGGGGAAGAGAAGCGTTCAGGCCATTGCCAAATGGCTGGATGGGCGTTGCCAAAAAAGCGACCCGTAGGCCGGAGATTGCCCGAAGCAGTACTTTGGTTTTCGCTCCCGCCCATGGCCGAGAAGAACGATCCGGGCGAGGCGCTCGAATTTGTCTATTTGACGAACGCCCGCAACGCGCTCGAGAAAACAAAGAAGGCGCTGCAGACCTTGGAGCACCTGTATTATTTTCAGCCACTAAAATTCCTACCATCAGTTATATTAATTCCTACCATCAGTATAACTAACGGTGCTTCCCATGGTCGAAGTCTATGACAAAGGACAGATTGTCATCCCAAAATACATCCGCGACATGCTCCACCTCGTGCCCGGCACGCAACTGAACGCGAGGGTGGAGGCGCGCAAAATCATCCTTGAGCCTGCCGACAACTATTTTGAGGAATTCGAGCGGCTGACCACGCGCAAGACCGGGCGAAGCGACGAAGAGGTGGAGAAGCGCATAGGGGCGGCGAAGAAAAAGATGCTGGCGGGGTGGCGGCGTGTTCATTGATGCCAACATCTTCATCCACGCTTACGAAGATGGCGGGCGGAAGAAGGCGAACTGCCTGTCGCTGCTTGGGCGCATCCGTAGAGGAGAGATGCGCGCGCAGACGAGCACGCTGGTGCTCAACGAGGTCTTGTACTATTTCCAAGAGGATGGAGAGGATATCGCGCTCCGCGTCTTTGTCAACCTCTGTCAAATGCCCAACCTGCAGATTTTGGGGGTGGAACCGGCCTGCTTGGCCCGCGTGCCCGAATTTGTCCGCCAAGGCATGGCAGCCACCGACGCATATCACGCAGCCGTGATGAAATGCAACGGGATTGACACGATATGCAGTTATGACAAGGG
>JAZDHB010000102.1:0-2101 GCA_043806415.1 Microcaldota archaeon
GCCGGATTCGGGCGGGCACCGCGCGATCACGGCCCTTTATAGCGGATATCAGGTGATGGACCACATGGATGCCGCCAAGGTGGGGCAGGTGTTCGTCACCGCCACGGGCAACAAGAACGTGCTGAGAAAAGAGCATTTCGAAGTCATGCGCGACGGCGCCATCCTGTGCAACTCCGGGCATTTCAACGTCGAGATCGACGAGCCGGCCCTGCGGGCGATGAGCGCGCAAGTGAAGGAAGTCAAGGAGAACGTGGTGGCCTACACGCTCAAGGACGAGCGCACCATCTACCTCCTCTCCGAGGGAAGGCTGGTGAACCTCTCGCGTCCCATGGGCCAGGGGCACCCCATCGAGATCATGGATGGCTCGTTCGCCGTGCAGGCGCTCTCGTGCCGGTACATCGCCGACAACCGCAAGAAGATGAAAGCAGGCGTGGTGCGCGTGCCGCAGGAGATCGACGATGACGTGGCGCGCTTCATCCTCGAATCGCAGGGCGTGAAACTGGACAAGCCGACCAAAGAGCAGGTTGAATACGCCGCGTCGTGGCAGGAAGGGACCTGAAAAAAGTCCGGATAAAGCGGCGAACCGGCCCATGTCATCGGCCGCCACGGCATAGACGATGCCGCGCTCGGTGAAGGATGCCCACCGCCTTGCCCTTGTCCGTGGAAATGACCGGGGCGTTTCGCAGAATCGACCAGTACGGATTCGAGTGAAGGCCGTGGATTCGACTTCCCTGCCTGCTCTGGAGTAAATTACTCGTTCCGCAAAGCCGAATTCGCCGTGCGTTCCCATGCTTCGATGCTGTCCGTCAGCGGCCCGTTGGTTCTGAACAGGCTTTCACCCCACGAGCCAAAGAGCGGCACCCAGGGGTGCGAGATGCGGGCGGATCCGTCGCGCGAAAACATGACCTCGGGCTCCGGATGATTCTGCTCATAATAATAGCAGTAGCGGGCCATCTCGATCAAGGGCGGTTGCCCGCCATGTTCATTGAATTTCTCCCGGACCTCGCGGGGCACCCGCCCGTCAACCAGGTACAGGACGTTGCTGCTGCCCCCTTTTGAGCTGTCCAGCACATGGACATCCAACAGGCAGCGGCAGTATTTGTAATACTCCAGTGCCTCGCCAGCGTCTTGCACAACTACGGCAGGTTTTTGATTCGCCAGAAGGGGCGCATATAAGACGCTATGGTGTTCGAGCCGGTTCAATTGAACGCGGTCCTTTTCATAATCGAAAGCGATGGCGGCCGCATTGGCCGCCGTCAAACGGCCAGCGATGGGCATGGAGTGCTGGAGCAGCCAGCAAGCCCCTGCATATTCCCCCAGCAGGAGTTTCTTGCAGATGTCGTAGCAGTAGACGTTCGCGGTGAACTGGGCAAGAATCTCCTTGCTGCCGCCCGACGGATTTTCATTTTGAAGCAGAGCCATTTCAGCACCTCTTTGTTGCCGTTTTTTGGCGCGCCTTTTTTCTAGGCGCCCGTGCAAAGTATTAAATATTCCCTTGTTATATAATTGATTAGAATTAATATTCCTGTGATGAATATTATGTATTTCCCGACCGGAGCCGACCTCAAGAAAAGGCGCGAGACGCTGGGCCTGTCGCAGAAGCAGGTGGTGCAGGGCCTCGCCGCGCGCTCCTTGCGCATACGCCAGCCCTACCTCTCCAAGATAGAGGCGGAAAAAGCCGAACCTGCCTACCGGCTCGTGCGCGCGCTGGTCGGCGTGCTCGAAGAGTACGAGAACGTGCAGAGCATGGAGACGCTGGCGGGCTGCTACCACCCCAAGCCCATGACGATCGGGCCGGATGAGAGCGTGGCGGACGCCATCAAGAAAATCAGGCGCAACGGCTTCTCCCAGCTCCCCGTATGCCGTGGCGGAAAGAACGTCGGGCGCATCACGGATTCCATGCTCCTGTCGGCTGAAAGAAAATACGGCAAAGAGGGCGTCCGGACCAGACTCGTATCCCAGGTCATGGGCCCGCCGTACCCCCTGCTCAATGTCCAATCCGCCAAAAGCGAGGCCGAGCTCATGGTCGAGAAGATCGGCGCGGCGCTGGTGGAGAAGGACGGAAAGATCGTCGGCATCATCACAAGGGAGGATATGCTGG
>JAZDHB010000103.1:0-3585 GCA_043806415.1 Microcaldota archaeon
CAGCGGATGGCAGAATGCCACCAATTCGAGCCTGAAGATGGACGTTTCACTCCCCAGCAGCACGGGCCTCCTGCTCGTTGCTTCGGGCTCCAAGCTCAATTACACGCACGACAACACGGAGAGCACGCGGGACAATGCCAGTTTGAGCCTGCCGATGGCCTATGCGCCAAGCTCGGTGCGGGTGGACATGTTCTGCAAGCGGCCCGGGGCCGGCGGAGCCCCGGCCTACACGGCTTGGGTCGGCGGAGTAGGTTCGATGACCGGCACGATCAATTTCCGGGATTCGGGCGGCGCCTCGTATTCAAACAGCGTGGTGTTCGATCCGGGCACCTCCAACTCGTTTCGGGCCCGGTACACCGGCGGCTCGGGCTTTGTTGAGGACATCCACATCGACTGGCTGTCCAATTACACGCTCCAGATATGGGATACGGCGAGCGGGGGCTCGCCGGCTTCGGACAAGACGGGCGTGAGCTGTGCCTGGAACATCAGCGCCACCACGGCTTACCCGGGCGGCGCGGGGGCCGAGACGCTCTATGTGCCGATCTACATTATTCTCAACAGCACGAACGCGAACTATTCGGGCAACCTCACGCTGGCGCGCAAATGATCGGATTTATATTTTTTATTACCCATTAATTAAACATGAAAGACAACAAATACAACCCGAATAATGCAAATGGCGCGCAAAACCTCCCCGTCATTGGGAGCGACGGCGTCTACAATCCGCGCGAGAAAGCCTACTCGAACGGCAAGCCCCACATCGGCTATTGGGACACCCACGAGATAATGTGGGGGAATGTGCTGATGACCGGCGCGGGCGCATTGGTGGGCGGCACGCTGATGGTGGGAATGGCCAAGAAGTTCATGAAGCCCTCAACAAATGGAAGTACGGATGCCAAAAAGACAATCCCGGCCAGGCAGTGGATGATGAAGGTAAAGCCCAAATAGACGGTGCCGTTCAAATCCGCTTGACTTCCAAATCCAGCACCACTTGCGAGAGGACAGGCGAATAAGGCCGCACCTCGCGCCAGGAGAGCAGTTCGAGGGCATAGCCTTCTTTTTTCGCGATTTGCTTTGCCCGTTCGAGCACATCCGCCTCCCCGGCCTCGATGGGCGTGAACGCATACAGATGAAGGATGCCCCCATCCTTCGTCGAGCGCAGGGCTTGGGGCAGGAACGAAAGGGAGTCGGATGGATGGGGCATGAGCACCCGGTCGGCCCAGCCCAAGAAACGGGGCTTGGCTAGAACCTCTTTTACGTCGCCCTCGATGACTTCGATGCGCCTGCATTTGTTGCGCTCGACATTGCGCCGGGCCAGCTCGACGGCCCTGGGATTCAGCTCGACGCAGATTATTTTGGCGGGCTTGGATTTTGGCGAGGCCTTCTTTTCGATGACAATGGCATAGGGCGCGACCCCGGCGAAAAGCACGAGCACGTTCTCGCCGCTCTTCACTTGGCCGGCGATGCGCAGGCGCTCGGAGGAGAAGCGGGGCGTGAAATACACCTCGTTGAGGTCCACCTCGAATTCGCAGCCCGACTCCTTGCACACGGTGCGCGTGCGCTGCTCGCCCGCGATCACCTCCACGGGACGGATGCGGTACGGCCCGCCGGTGCCGTCCGTTTTCTTGGCCACCACCTTCACGTGCTTGTAGAGCTCGAGCATGGCGGCGGCGATGCGCTCCTGCTGGTGCGCGAGCGCGTCCGGAATTTCCAGCACGGCGATGTCGCCCACGATATCGAACGAGCCGATGAGGCGGGCCATCTCCTGCTCGGAGAGGTAGGGAGCCAGGAGCTCCTGCAAAGAAAGAGGGCGGCGCGCGGATTTCTCGAAAACAACGCGGCCCGTCTCGCCCAGCTTCAGGGCCTTCACCTTTTTCTCGAGCGAAGGCAGGATGGGGAAGAGGACGCGTCCGCCCTCGCGCTTGATCTTGAAGAGGTGGTCGAGGGCACCATGGCGGATGAGGAGGCGGTGCGCCTCCTGCGCGGATTTCTTGGGGACGGCGAGCGCGGGCGTTTTGGCCGGAATCTCATCAGGTGTGTTTTCGTCAGGCATACACGATGACCTTGGGAAAATGGATCAGATGGGCGTGCGACCTTTGCGGACCGATCAGGCGCCCGCACCGGTGCCCGGGCGCGAAGCCGGGGCGGACGTGGGCTCCGTGGGGCCCACGAAGATGCTCGGTTTTCCCGGCAGGGCGTTGGACGCTTTCGCCGCCAGCTCCGGAGGCGCATCCTCCTCGCGCAGGACCTCGATTCGAGCGCCTCCGAATTCGGCGGAGAGGAATTCTTTGGCGTCCGTTAGCACGTCCATCTCCTCTTTGGCGTCGAGCGTCACGCCCGTGATGGAGCCGATGTTCTTGGCGAATTTCGCCGCGAGGGCGGAAACCGCCCCCATGCGCTTGGAGAGAGCGGCGTCCTTTTTCGCCTCTTCCATCACGGATTTGATGTTCTTGTGCGCCGCGACCAGCGCGCGCACGTTCATCTTCCAGGGCGAATGCACGATGAGAGAGATGGAGGCGGGCTTCTCGTTCTTGATGAGCGCCAGGATATGGCGCATGTCCTCGATGAGCGAGAGCAGGTATTGTTCGCCCATCTCAAGCATGGGGTCGATCCGCTCCCCGTCCGCCGGCGGGAACGGGGCCGACACCGCCAGTGGGGAGGAGGGGACGTGCTTCTTGGCGCCCAGCCGCTCCCAGAATTCCCCGGCCACGTGCGGCATGAAGGGGTTGGCCAGCAGGGCCCAGTACTCGAAGAATTCGCGCAGGTCCATCTCGCCAGCCGACCCGGCCCGGCGCGCGTACCATTGCAGGTCATTGACCGTATCGTACAGGAGCGCCTTCGCGAGCGGGCGCAATTGGAAGTTCTCGTACTGGGAAGCGGCATCGCGCACGCGCTGATGAAGGCGGGAATAGAACCAGCGCGTGGGCCGGGAGCGGGAAGCGGGCGTCTTGGAACGGGCGGACGGACGGGTGGATGTTTTCCTGGTTTTCTCGTCTCCCGCTTTCTTGCCCTCGCTTATCGTTTTCTGAAGGTAAGACTCGAGCACATTGATCCGGCTGATGACGCCATCGGCGGCCGCCTGGTTGAAGTCTGAATCCGCCTCCAGCTCGGCGCTGGACGTGACCACGAAGCGGATGACGTCGGTGCCGTATTGGGCGATGGCTTTGCGCAACGGCAGGATGTTGCCCATGCTCTTGGACATCTTCTTGCCTTCCATGGTGACGAAGCCGTTGGACACGGTCTGCTTGGGCCAGAAATGCGAAGCAGGAATGAATCCGTCCGGCCCCGCCTGCTTTTCGCTGAACACGGCCGTATGGTTGAACACGAAATAGGTCAGATGGTTGTGCACCAGGTCGTGGGCCGAATGGCTCGAGTCGAGCGGATACCAGTAGAGGAATTCGCGCCGGGCCTCGTCCCATTCGGACGGAATTTTCCGATGGCCCGCGCGTCCAGATCCAACGGCGGCCGGCTCCTTGCCCAGGAAGACGAAATCATAGAATTCGTCGTTGATCGACTCGAGGCCTTCTTTCTTCTCCATCTTCTTCACCACGTGCGAGATGGTGTAGAACGCCATGTAGAGCGTGG
>JAZDHB010000104.1:0-8089 GCA_043806415.1 Microcaldota archaeon
GCTGTGAAGCTGGACGGCATCGACCGTGACCTGGATGCTGCTCACCGCACCCATGTCGGCCGCTTTATCCGTCGCGGTGACCACCACCCGGCCGCTGTTGGGATAGGGCGCCGCGCCGACCCCGTTGGGCGGGCTCCCGCCAGACGGATAGGACTGCACCCCGCCTGCGCCCGGGTTCGCGCCGGGGGCGGCCGATGGCAGATAGCCGCCGGAAGCACCGGACTGCGCGCAGCCGAACAGTAGAAGCCCGGTCAAGCTTAGACCAAGCACGAGCATCCATATGTGTTGTCCTGACATATGACCACCTCGAGAGGATGAAAACGGGGTAGTATAAAATGATTTCTATTTCATATTACCATCAGCTCATATATTAAACGACAAATTTCTGGTTTATAATGGTGCCCACGACGAAGAAAATGCACGGCCATCTCTTCGAGCTGACGCTCGCAACGTAAAAAATGGAGGGGGAGGGATTTGAACCCACGAACACCTAAGTGACAGGATGTCTCAAGCAACGATCTGCCATAAGACCATGACTCAGGAAGGGAACAACGCGACGGCGAATTCCGAGGATATTTCGGGCACCGGCATCAACAGATGCCGGGACTTCGGCCCCAAGGGGCCGAAGCAGATTGCCATGGGTCGTTCATTTTCCGAGGTTTTTCGCCCTCCGGGCGAAAAAGCTCTCTGAGTCCTGCGCATTTGACCAAGCTTTGCTACCCCTCCGCAAGACAGTATGGATTGGGATGCCCAAATTTAAAAAAGGATGAGCGGGGCAAAATCCAGAACGGGAACGCGGCCGGATGGGGCTTCCTTGCGACCGTCCGGACTTCTTGGCGACCGTTCGGGCGTCGCTAGGCTTTGCGCCCCGACCACGCGGCCACGGCCTCGCGGGAGATGAGGCGAAGGGAAACGTTCGGGTCGCGCCCGGAGAGCCGGCCCAGCAAGAAGAGGATGCGGGTGCGCAACGCGGCCGGGAGGCGGGGGCGCTCGGGCGCGAGCTTCGCCAGTTCGGACACCACCATCACTTTCTGGGCGATGTCGGCGTCGGGCTGGTCGAGCAGGTCAGCAAGGTCGGAAGCGTATTCGACAACGGCGCGGGATGGGGGGAATATCTCGGAGGAGGTCGGCGGAACGCCGCTCACCGGTTCAAAAGCCGGACTAGACGGAGGCGACGGCTCGGAGGCCGGCATTTGGATGGCCGGCAGGAGATGAACGGGAATCGTGGTGGATTTGGTGCGCACCGGGCGCCGGAAGTGGGCGGAAGAGTTCGCGGAGCGCACAGGAGAAGGCGGAGTGGGCAGAACAGACGCCGGTCGGTTTTCGCCGGGCTGGAGTGCCGGCCCGGAGGCGGATGACAAGGCAGGTACGCGGCCCATTGGCCGGATCGGCACGACATAGCGGCCCTTGAGACGATAGCCTTCGGCAGGCAACGAGGCAGGTGAGGCGGGCGCCGGGACTTCGGGGCCCGAAGAGGCGTTTGGGGAGAGGGCGGTGCCGACCGCTTCGGCGAGCGGGGCCATGTAGCGGCCGTGGGCGCGCAGATCGCCGGATGGGGTTTTCTCGATTCCCAAGAAGCGGGCCATCTGCCGGTCGCATTCCGCCCAGACGTCGAGCTGGAGGGCGTATTCGCGGCGCACGGCGGGCTGGTTGGGGTCGAGGCGGCCGGAGCGGATTTCTCCCTGCAAACGGGAAAGGTTCTTGATGACGCTGCTGATGCGCCGCTGGGAGGCGAGAATCCGCTCGATGTGCTGGGCGGCGGCAGGCAATGGGAGCGAACGCTTCTCGGACCGGCTTTTCGCCTCCGCGTATTCCTGGGCGAGCGCCTCCAGTTCGGTGCGCGCCGGTAGGATATAGGCGCCGACGATATTCTCCGCCTCGGAGAGGCGGGGCGGGGTGGCGCCGGGAAGGACGACGCCCTCGAGCATCGAGTAGACGGCCAGCTTGCCGGGGCGGTCCATGGAGCGCATGAGCTGGTCCAGGCGCTTGGAGGAAAGGAAGACGGCGCGGGACACGTCCATGATCTGGGCGTGGAGCGCGTCCCAGTCGTACGGGGCGGCCGGAGAGGAAGAGGATGGGCCGGGGGTTCGGCGTTTGACAATGAATTTAAGGGGCTTGGCGGCTGCTTTCGCGCCCATGGGGGACACCGGGCGGATGACGGCGGGAATCTTTAAAAATCAGTTGACGAGAGATGGCCGCCCGGGCAAGAAAGAATGATGGGGCTGCTGAGACCGGCAACCCGAGGTTGCCGGGATTTCGCCCGCAGGCGAAACAGCAGCCTGCATGTGAAAATATATGGGGCTGCTGAGATTTGAACTCAGACCTCCGCGTCCCGAACGCGGAAGCATACCAGGTTAGCACACAGCCCCAAGACAAAACGCAGGGGGAACACTCGCTCTTCAGATGTCCCCCTTCATTTTTTCCTTGATTTTCTGATTCCTCCTATGGGAAAACAAATTACTTCCCTTATGGCGCATCGAAGATTTTTATACCTATGGCGCCGCGGCGCCATAGGGCGGAGGAGAGCCGGCCGCTTGCGCCGAGTGGCGGATTGATAAGCGGAAAAATGGGAAACCTGCAAAAAAGATAAAAGAAAAAGATGGGCAACGGCCGCCCCGCACTTCGCCGACGGCAGCCGTTGCCCGTTCGGGATTCACCCCCTTGCCCGACTTTTCCTTGCCGATTTTTTCGGCCCCGCTCTTCCCTGCGGATTCCTGCTTGCCAGCAAGATACTCCAGATCGTCAGCGCAAGGCGCCGGACGAGTGCAGCTTCCGCCCGCTCTCGTGCGCGCGCTCTTGCAGATAGGAAAGCGTGTCGGCCGTCTTGGACGGATAGGCGCTGCCCCAGCTTGAAAAAGGCAGCTCCCAGACTTGATGCAGGCTTTGGGATTTTTTGCCCATGGACTCACTCCCCCAAGTCAGAGCGCACGCGGCGCTCCTCCCAGTCTTCGCCCCAGCTCCCGAAGACGATCTCCCCGATCAGCTTCATGGGGCCGCTCGATTTCTGTTTCAGCCACCTCTCCACCCGGTACATTTCCCTCACCCCCGCTGGGATGAACAAGGCTGGACATATAATAATAATCGGATAATAAATGGTGTATTTTTGATTATAAATGGCAAAAAATACAAAAATATTAAAAATATTGGCATGAAATAGGAACACATATGCAAGACGCCCCCCGTCCCCTCGACGCGCTTGACCGCAAAATACTCTACTGGATGGACTGCGACTGCCGTACGTCCGTCCGCGCGCTGGCCCGCAAGCTGCGCGTGTCCCCCTCGAGGCTGCACTACCGCCTCCAGCAGCTCGTCCAAGACGGCGTGATCAAGAGTTTCGTGACGGTAATCAACTACCGCCTGCTCGGCTACCGCTCGTACGGAGTGCATTACAAGCTGCGCGAGCTTGGGCCGGACGAGGTCGAGCATGTGATGCGCAAGATCGCGCGGGATCCGAGGGTGCTGGACATGTTCCTCTGCGAAGGCACGTTCAACGCCCATATCGCGTTCCTGGCCAAAGAACTGGAGGAGACCGAGGATATCATCTGGGACGTGCGCGACCAGCTCTCGAAGTACATCATCGACGAGAAACGCACCATCCGTCTCAAGTCGTACCTCTACCACCGCAGCGAGCTGCTGCCCCGCAGCAGCGAAGAGCCCGACCGGTCGGTGCTGACCATGGAGAAGACCCCCCAGCCGGCGCAACTGGACGAGGACGACCGGCGCATCCTCACGGCGATGTCCGTGCACGCCGACTGGCCGGTCTGGAAGATCGCGAAGGCGGCAGGGGTCAGCGGACCGAAGGCGTACGCGCGCATCAAGCGCCTCGAGGGAGCCGGCATCATCCAAGGCTACCGGCTCGTCCTGGACCCCAACACGTCCGGATTCGCGTACTTTAGGGTGGTCGTCAAGCTCCACTACATCCCGCCCGAGCGGCGCGACGAGCTGATGAAGTTCCTCCAGAGCCTTCCCTCCATCGACCGGTGCACGTTCACCTACGGGGACTACGACCTCTCCTACGACCTTTTGGTGGAGAACACGGCGGCGCTGCGGGAGGTGATGAACCAGGTGTACGGAAGATTCCGCAACGAGGTCATCACGCAGGATTGGGTGCGCGTGTCAAGAATTATTAAATTCAGCTACTTCCAAACAGGCATGCCCCATAGAATATGAGGGGACGGGCGCGGCATGCCCGAAAACGGATCGACGCGGGATGGACATGGATTTCAAGCACGAATTGTCGCAGGCGCTGGCCAGAGTGGCCGGAGTGGACGAGGAAGAGGCGGCAGCCAGCCTCGGGGCGCCCAGCGGGCCGGCCCCGCGCGGGCCCGCGCTGGAAACGGGCGGAAAAGCAGGAGCGAAAAAAGCAGGGGAGAAGGAAGAGGGCGCTGGGGCGGGGGGCACGGACGCGAAGGGAGAGAGCGCGAAGGCGGAATGCGCGGGAGTGAAGGAAAGGGGCGCAGCCGGAATGGAGGCGGGCGTGGACTGGTGCTCCACGCTCGCGTTCTCGCTGGCCAAGAAAAGGAAGGAGAACCCCGCGGACCTGGCCGGGAAATGGGCGCGCGGAGGGGAATGGCCGGCCTTCGTGCGCAAAGCGCAGGCGGCCGGGCCGTACCTGAATTTCTATTTCAACGAGGCGTTCTGGTGGGACTTGATCGCCAGAGATTCGCAGGCGCAAAAGACGGGGACCGCAAAAACGGGCGCCAAAAGGAAGCCGGGCAAGGTGCTTGTCGAGTTCCCGTCCGTGAATCCCAACAAGCCCTGGCACGTGGGGCATTTGCGCAACGCGCTTCTGGGAGACAGCCTGGCCCGGCTCCTGACCGCGGCCGGCCACGAGGTGGAGCGCCAGGATTACATCGATGATTTGGGCCTGCAGGTGGCACAGTCGGTGTGGGGGCGCCAGCACCTGCCCGCCCCGGCCGCGCCGGAGGGGAGCGGGGAGCTGGCGGGCAAGCTCGACCATATCCTCGGATGGCAGTACGTCGAGGTGGCCAGGAAGGCGGAGGAAGAGATGGTGGCCGCCCAGGTGCGCGCCCTGCTCAAGAAGCTCGAAGAGGGAACCGGCCCCGAGGCGCGCGAGGCGCGGGCGGTGGTGGAGCACTGCGTGAAGGCGCAATACCAGACCGCGTTCGCTTTCGGCATTCTCCATGACGCGCTCATCTTCGAATCCGACATCGTGCGAACCGTATTCAGGGAGGGCATGGAGAAAATCGTTTCCTCCGGGGCGGTGCGAAAGGAGAGCGACGGCAAGAATGCGGGCTGCGTGGTCGTGAAATTGGCGGACGAGAAGGAGTTTGCCGGCATGGAGAGCCCGGACAAGGTGCTCATCCGCTCGGACGGGACGGCCACCTACACCGGCAAGGACGTGGCGTTCCAATTGTGGAAATTCGGCCTTCTGGAGGCCGACTTTTCCTATGCGCCGTTCGTAAAACAGCCGGACGGGAGCGTCGCCTGCTCGACTACGAGTTCCAAAGACGGCAAGCGGATGGGATACGGGCACGCGGACACCGTGGTCAATGTCATCGGGATGGAACAGGCTTATCCCCAGCAGGTCATCCAGGCGGTCCTGCGCAAGATGGGGCTGCACGGGCAGGCGGGCCATTACGTGCACATCGCCTACGAGCACGTCGTGCTCCCCGAAGGGCGGTTCTCCGGGCGGGCGGGCACGTGGATGGGCGCGGGCGGCGGGCCCGGCTTCACGGCCGACGAGCTTTTGCGCGAGGTGGAACGCGAGGCGGCCGGGCGGATCATCACGGCCAAGGAAGAGAGGAAACGGGGAGGGGATGGGGAGGGTTCTTCGCCCGCCGAAACGGGCGCAAGAGCGGGCGCGGACGGCATGCCGGACGAGGCCGAGCGCAAGAAGATCGCGCACGCCGTCTCGGTGGCCGCCATCCGATTCTCGTTTTTGCGCACGAGCGCCAACCAGAAGATCACCTTCGACTACGACCGGGCCCTCTCGCTCGCGGGCGATTCGGGGCCGTACGTGCAGTACGCGTATGCGCGGGCGGTGCATATCCTGCACAAGGCGCGCGAAGCCGGACTCGGGGCGAAACCCCCTCGGGATCCGGCGGGATACGGGCTCAACGGACAGGAGCGCGCGCTCGCCCGCTCCCTCCTGCGCTGGCCGGCCCTGCTTGAATCATGCGCCGCCAAATACCAGGTGCATCCCGTCGCGGATTATGCCATCGACCTGGCCGGGAAGTTCAACCAGTTCTACAACACCACGCCCGTGATGAAAGCGGATACGAAGGAGGAGAAGGAGGCGCGCCTGCTGGAGGTGGCCGCCTTCAAGGAGGGGCTCGGGCGCGCGATGGACGTGCTGGGCATCGAACGGCTCGAGCGGATGTAGGAAAAACCGCGCGCGCCGACGTACCCTCCGCGGGCGGAAAGCCCCGAGCGTCCTGCCGCGGTTGGGAGTCAACGACCACGGGCTGAAGCCTCTGGCGGCATCGCCCGAAAGAGATGTATGTCTTGCGTGTTCCGCTCCTCCGCTCGTTGAAACGAGTGGCGTCTGCGGACCCGAGGTCGTTGAGTGAACGAACGGTCGCACATACTTTCGATTTTAAACCTTGCCCGCATTTTTTGCCTGGTGATCAGATGAAGCTTGCCCCAGCCGGTACCATCCAGCACTTCGAGCCCGTTTCCAAAGCCCTCTCTCTCCTACGGTCCACCGGCCAGTGCGTGCTGGTGATGGACGGCAAGCGCTATCTCGGCCTGCTCGACGAGCGGCAGATATACTCCAAGAAAATAGATACGGCCCGCGCCCGCTGCGGCAAGGTGGCCGTCAAGACGCCGGTGCTCTCGCCCTCCAGCTCGATCGGCGAAATCTGCGATGCCTTCTTCGCCGGGCGCTTCAAGACGCTGCCGGTGATGGAGGGCGAGAAGCTGCTGGGCACCGTCGGGAGGTTCGAACTGCTTTCCATGCTGCTCGAGGGCGGGCACCTGCACGGCCACAAGGTCCGGGAGCACATGACCAGCCCCATCCTGACGGTGGATGCCGGCGCGCCGGTGAATCTCGCGCACGCCCTGATGCAGAAATCCAACGTGCGCCGCCTCGCGGTCGTCGAGAACGGCAAGCTCGTCGGGCTCATCTCGGTGTTCGATCTTCTCAAGGTGATGGACAAACCTAGGGACCGGATGCCCCAAAAGGCCGAGAGGCCGCGCGGAATCAACGCGCCGGTGTTCTCGTTCATGAAGAAAGACGTGGAGAACATCGCCCAGGGGGCGAGCATGACGGACGCCGTGCAGCGGATGCTGGACAAGAAAGTGTCGGCCCTCATCGTCACCGACGACCTGCGGCCGGTGGGCATCCTCACCGCCAAGGACGTGTTCGAGACCGTGATGCACGAGAGCGGCGAGACGCGCGTGTTCGTCTCCGGCCTGCACGACATGGACAAGGGCGTCTCGCCGGACATCATGGAACTGGGCGAGGAACTGCTGCACAAGCTGGGCAAAGGCGCCGGCGCGCACGCACTGGCCGTCCACGTCAAAAAGGTGGGCAGCGAATACATGGCCTCGGCGCACCTGCGCGGGGACTGCATGCTGCGCGCCACCGCGACGGAATACACCCTGATGGACGCGGTGCGCTCGGCGCTGGACGGGATCAAGACCCAGATGATCAAGACCAAGACGGTCGGGATGGGAAAAAGAGGAATGGAACCGGAATAGAGGCGCGGGAAAGAACGGAGGCGCGGCGGCGCAAAAAGCTCAGAACCGCACGCTGCTTCCAGGGGACATCCCCCGGAGGTGGCCCGGCTTGCCCGTCTCGGCGATGGACGAGTTGGAGGCCTCAATCTTCTTCTGGTAATCGTCGCCGCACAGCTTGCAGAACGTGTGGGTAAACCCGATGGGGTCGAGCACCTGCACGCGCTCCTTGTAGCTGTTGATGTCAGTCTTGCATTTCTCACATTCAAGGGTTGTCATACCTATCACCTGCTTGAGCGCATGGACGCGCTCCCGGTCGCGGCATACTAAGAAGGGTGAAATTAAAAAAACGAGCGGAGGGCGGTCGGATTAATAGGCTTTGCGGCGGCCCGTAGCGGGTTTGGAAATATCCGGCACGTTAGGAAAATGTTCCAAAAAAAACATCAAT
>JAZDHB010000105.1:0-3825 GCA_043806415.1 Microcaldota archaeon
AGTACGATAAGGAATTCTGGGAACCGAAACGGATGAGGCATGGCAGAAAAGCGCGCGGATTCTAAAGTCGTGCCGGTGCCCTGCCCTGCAGTCATAGGTCAGGCGGAATACGGGGGATAGTGCGATATATCTTTGCTTTCACCGGATAAGGCATATTTATATAAAGTTGTTTTCCCTCCTATTGGAGTCGCTTAATGCGCAGGGGGCTCAACGATGACGGGCACGGAATCGGGAAAAAGGATCTATCTCTTCAGTAATGGCAAGGCCGATGGCCACGCCGGCATGCTGGATCTGCTTGGCGGCAAGGGCGCGCATCTTGCCGAAATGAGCCGCCAGGGGCTGCCGGTGCCCCCCGGATTCACCATTACGACCGAGGTCTGCAAGCTGTACCAGTCCATCGGAGAGAGGTTCCATGCCGAGCTGGCAGTCGAGCAGGCATTAGCCTTGCGGAGCATCGAGGCAATTGTGGGGCGGCAGTTCGGCAGCCCGGACAATCCTCTGCTGGTTTCGGTGAGGTCTGGCGCCAAGGTCTCCATGCCCGGCATGATGGAAACCATCCTGAATGTCGGCCTAACGGAGAAGACCCTCCCCGGGCTCATCGCGCAAAGCGGGGGAAACGAGCGTTTCGTCTATGACGCCTACAGGCGACTGATCATGATGTACGCGGATGTCGCCATGGAGAAGGCCGCGGGACTGGAGCCAATGGGGGGCGTGGGGATCCGCAGGCAGCTGGAGAATCTTCTGGACGAGCGCAAACAGAATGTCGGCGTGAAGGATGACACACAATTGAGCGCCGATGACTGGAAGTATCTGTCGGCCGTCTTCAAGGAACGGGTGTTCGAAGCGCTTGGCCATGAATTTCCCGATGACCCTTACGACCAGTTGCGGGGCGCGATTAGCGCCGTGTTCCAGTCATGGAACGGCCGGCGCGCCGCAGAGTATCGCAGGATCGAAAAGATCCCCGACGACCTGGGGACCGCCGTCACCGTCCAGGCCATGGTCTTCGGCAACCTCGGCATGGATTCCGGCACGGGCGTTGGATTCACCAGGGATCCCTCAACGGGAAAAAAAGGCCTAGTGGGAGATTACCTGCCAAACGCCCAGGGAGAGGACGTGGTGGCCGGAATACGGACGCCTCTGCCCATCGGGGAATTACAGTCAAGCCATCCTGAGGTGTTCAGAAGGCTCATGGAAATTCCCAAGTTGCTTGAAGACCATTACAAGGACATGCAGGACTTTGAATTCACATACGAAAAAGGCCGGCTGTACATGCTGCAAACGCGCGCCGGAAAGAGAAACGGGCCGGCGTCTGTCGCAATTGCCGCCGACATGGTGCGCGAAGGCCTCATCCAGCCGCTCACCGCCGTGAAAAGAGTGAGGCCGGAGTCGCTGGACCAGCTTTTGCACCCCATGTTTGACCCCGAAAAAATCAAGTCCTACCACAGCGTGGCCAAGGGCATCGAGGCCTCGCCCGGAGACGTGACCGGCGCGGCCGTCTTTTGTCCGGCGAAAGCGATAGAATATGCCCGGGCCGGCAAAAACGTCATCCTGGTGCGCACGGAGACAAGCCCCGAGGACGTGGACGGCATGCACGTCTCGAAAGGGATCCTGACAGCCCGGGGCGGCAAAACCTCGCACGCCGCGCTCGTCGGCAGGGGCTTTGGCAAATCCGTGGTGGTTGGCTGCGCGGAACTAGACATCCACGAAAAAGAAGGCTACATGAAAATCGGAGAGCACACTATCAGAGAAGGAGATCCCATCTCCATGAGCGGAGCCACCGGCAAGGTATATCTAGGAGAGGTTCCCACACGCGACTCTGAAATCCTCAGAGTGCTAAAAGGTGAGATGCCGGCTGACAAATCAAAGCAGTACAGGGATTTCGCGTCGCTGCTTGAGTCCGCAAAAGGCTTCAAAACCCTTGGCGTGCGGGCCAATGCTGACAACCCGCAAGACGCAAGACTGGCCCTTGCCCTTGGCGCGCAAGGCATTGGGCTCTTTCGGACAGAGCACATGTTCTACGGCGCTGGCTCAGAAAGGCCGTTGTCTTACATGAGACAGATGATTCTTTCAGGGACGGCGGAAGAGCGAATCACAGCCCTAAACTTGCTTGAACCCTACATGAAAGCCTACATCCATAAAACCCTGGAAGTCATGGACGGCCTACCGGTGACCATCCGGCTTCTTGACCCACCCCTGCACGAGTTCGTCCCAAAGGACAAGGCCACGCAGGAAGCGCTGGCCGCTGAGCTGCACATCTCCTTGGATGCCCTGCTTGCCAGGGCCGATGAACTGCATGAGGTCAACCCCATGCTTGGGGACCGCGGGGTTCGGCTGGGAATCCGCTATCCTGAGATAACGGAAATGCAGGTGCGGGCGATTTTCTCTGCGGCCTGCGACGCCCAGCGTGACGGCAGGGGGGTGATTCCGGAAATCATGGTCCCCGTGGTGGCGTTCGTCGGCGAGTTTGCCCACCAGAAGGCGATCATTGACCGGGTCGCACAAGAGACAATGAAGAAATACTCCGCGAATGTGCCCTATACTGTCGGCACGATGATCGAGCTTCCACGGGCCTGCGTGATTGCCGACGAGCTCGCCGCCGATGCCGCGTTCTTCTCCTTTGGGACCAACGACCTAACCCAGACCACGCTGGGATTCTCGCGGGACGACACGGCGCCCGTGATCATGAAATACCAAGACCTGCGGATTCTGCCGGCGGACCCTTTTGGCACCCTGGATGCGGCCGTGGCGTATCTCGTCGAGATGGGCGTGCGCAAAGGCCGGTCCGCCAGGCCCGGACTCAAAGTTGGAATCTGCGGCGAGCATGGAGGAGACCCGGACTCCATCACGATCTGCCACGACGCCGGCATGGACTATGTCAGCTGCTCGCCTTACCGGGTGCCAGTGGCCATTCTTGCAGCGGCACAGGCCGCTTGCAGAACAAAACGAGAGGGCGACTAAACTGCTGCGGGCTGAAGCCCGCAGGGTTTCGTGACGCCTACGCCATAGTCCGATAGTCGTGCTTGGTTTTTCATGGTCTTGAATTCTTCGTATGTGTGTTTTTGCCAGTGCTTTTTCTGGCCTTCCGTCACGTACCATTCCATGCTCTCCTTCGTCACTTCTCCGACGCTGCGATAGAAGTGTCCCTCGCTCCAAAATTTTTTGCCCCAAAGCCGGTCCTTAAACATGTACCAATGTCCGCGGCGCAGCATATAACTACTATACCCCTTCATCTGCCTCACCAGTTCGATCTCGCCGATACGGCGCACATTCGAAAGAAACAAATGCAGATGATCAGGACCAAAACCATAACCTGCCAAGATCACCTTGTGCTCAAAAATTTTCTCTGCAACATACGCGATCGTCAACTCCCGAACCAACGGATCCTCGAACACGTCCTGCCGATACGCAGGAGTCAACTGGATGTGGAAATTGCTCTCACCCACCGCATGCGCACTCACCACCAAATTTGTCTTCATCTTCTACACCTCGCACGAAAATTTTTTAAACCCCGCGAGGCATAGCTAACGCTAACACAAACTTTGGTAACTGAGCGCGCCAGTTACACCACGCGCGCTTTTTTACCACCAATACAGATAGAAAAAGCTTACGACTGCACGGGATAAACCGCATATTCATCTCCGGACTAAAGCCCGCAGGTTTCTATGCTATCCCGCGCCTAAACACATTGTCCTAATCTTCATCTAAAAGGCAATGCATCCAGTTCTTTCTAGGAATTGTTCCTGGCGCCCATTACCACTCCTACGCCGACTTCTTTCGAAGAGCGCTGACGCCAACCCACAGCCCAAGGTCGTGCACGCAAGTATG
>JAZDHB010000106.1:0-26697 GCA_043806415.1 Microcaldota archaeon
CCTTGTCCAGATGGTAGAATTCCCAGCGGGCGACCATGTATCTGTTGCGCCGGAAGCGGCCGATGCGCCGGCCCTTCCTTGATTTGGACAGGCTCCCGGACTTCCTAGCCTCGGTTGAGTGAGTGATCATCGTTTGTGCCACATTCCACACCCCGATTGCATTCCTATTGCGACGTCATGATGAACGTCGATTTATTCTCCTCTTTCCTGTCCAGCGCCACGAATCCGAAGCGCTCGAATTGGAGAATCTGCCCCGGCTCGAAACCGGCCGCGTCCTTCTCCACCCAGCCGCTGGCCACCTGCAGCGAATCGGGGTTGAATTTCCCGTCCACGTACAGGTCTCCCGGGATAAGCACCTGCGCGAAGAGGCGGTCGTTCTCGCCAACCCATTGGAATTTGCGGGCCACTTCCCCTTCCATGGCCACGTAATCCGCGCGGATCACCTTGCCGGCGCCGATCGAGCCGTCCGGGCGCAGGTATTCCATCTGGGAAATCTCCTTCACGCGCACGTTGCACCAGTCCTTGAGGCGGAATTCGCTGCCCTCAAAAAGCGGCTCGCTGTCCGCGGCGCCGATGTACGCGATGTTGCTGGGATCCTTCTCGCGTATCCCCAACGAACCATTGGTCGGATGGTTCTTAATGGCGATCTTTCCGGGAGGTAATACCGAGATTTCGAGGCGCACGGGGTCGCGCACGAAGAAGCGCCGGGGCGCGAGCGGGTCGATGAGCTTGCGGTTCTCGTTCAGGAGTTTGCCCCAGCCCGGCTCGCTCTCCACCTTGCTTAAGCCGAACGAGAGCACGAACGTGCGGATGGCTTCGGGCCGGATGCCGCGCCGGCGCAGGGCCGAGAGGGTGGGCAGGCGCGGGTCGTCGTATCCGGACACCTTCCCCTCCTCGATGAGCGGGGTGATGAGGCGCTTGGAGACGGGCGCGCCGGCGATGGCCAGGCGCGAGAAATGCACGAGCTTGGCGGGGCGCAGCTCAAGGATCTTCGTGATGTAGTAGTAGAGCGTTTCGCGAAGCTCGTATTCCTTGGAGCGCATGGCATGGCTCACCCCCTCGAGCGAGTCGATGATGGGCGCCGCGAAATCGTACGAGGGCCAGCATTTGTACTTGTCGCCCTGCCGGTAATGCGGCTTGTGGATGATGCGAAAGAGGGTCGGATCGCGAAGGGTGGTGTTGTCGGCCTTCATGTCGCCTGCGAAGCGGAGCACCGCTTCCCCCTCGTTGAACTTGCCGTTCATCATCTTGCGGAATTCGTGCATGCTCTCCTCGGGGAATTTGGTGCGGCAGAGGCATTGCTCGCCCTTCTCACGGTTCTTCTTCATCTCCTCGGCCGGGCAGGTGCACACGTATGCCTTCTGCTTGAGGATGAGCTCGTCGGCATAGTCGTAGAGCCTGTCCATGTAGTCCGACGTATAAGTGATCTCGCCCACCCAGGAGATCCCGAGCCATTTGAGGTCGCTTATGATATTGCCCACGAACTCCTCTTTCTCCTTCTCGGGGTTGGTGTCGTCCATGCGCAGGCGCATGCCCCCGCCGTATTGCCTGGCGGATTCGAAGTTGAGGAACGCGGCCTTGGCGTGCCCGATGTGCAGGTAGCCGGAGGGTTCGGGCGGGAAGCGGGTCATCACGTGCTTGGGAACCGGGTCTGGCAGGGTGATTTTGCGCTCTCCCTCTTCCTCCTTGGGCTTCTCCTCGAAATGGAATTCCGCCAGCTCCGCGGCCGCCTGCTCCTTGGCAAGGGCGTTGACGCGCTTGCACTCTTCGCTGATGAGCGCCATCAGGCCTTTCATGTCCTTCTTCCTCTCCGGATGCTCCGCGACCACGCGGCTGATCACTTTGGCCGGTATGGCCAGGCCGTAGTCGGCCGCGTTCTTGAGCGTCCATTTGCTGATGGAAATGCCGAGGGTGTCTGTCATCATATCAACTTTGAGAAATGATCATTCTCGATCAAAATCGTCTTCGCATCCGATTTTTTTGCATCAGAAATAATGGTTCTCTTTCCCGCCGGGTTTGCTGTTCTTCTCCATCCGGTTGGAGCGCATGGCATACATGGCCGGGTCGATCCCGCGCGCTCGCATGATCTCTGCCGACGCGCCCAGCACGATGAGGGGCGCGTTCTGCAATTGGGAAATGTCCTTGCTGCCGGTCAGGAACATGGTGGTGCGGATCTGGTCAATCCATTGTTGCACCTCCTTCTCCGGGTCCTCGGCCTGCAGGAACGGCAGGGCGGCCCCGCCCATCTTCGCCCCGAGCGCGATGCCCTTGGCGAGGGAGACGCCGCAGCGCACGCCGCCGGTGGCAATGGTGGGCCCGGCGAGCGCGCATTCCGCGATGGCGGGCACGGCCGGATAGCCCCATTCCTTGAAGCCCGGCAGATGGCCGCCCCGCTCGTATTCAACCTTGCTCCACGAGGTCCCGCCGCTGCCTGACGATTCCACGAATTTCGCGCCGGCCTCGAAAAGAGAGCGGGCCACCGGGCCGCTGATGCCGGCCCCTGTTTCCTTGACGATGACGGGCACGGGGAGCTGGGCACACAGCTTGTCGATCCGCTCGAGAACGCCCTTGAATTTCGTTTCGCCCTCGGGCTGGATGGCCTCCTGCAATGCATTGAGATGCACGGCCAAGGCGTCCGCCTCGACCATTTCCACCATGTCCTGTATTTTCTTCACCGGGTATTCGCCCAGCTGTGCCGCCCCGATGTTGCCGATGATCGGGATGTCGGGCGCGAATTTGCGCACCTTGAAATGCTCGGCCTTGGCCGGATCCTTGAGCATGGGCCGCTGCGAGCCGAGGGCGAACGCGATCCCGCCCTTCTGGGCGGCGCCCGAGAGCCTGCGGTTGAGCTCGCCGCCGTTGGCCGTGCCCCCGCTCATGGCGCTGATGATAATCGGGGCCGCCAGTTTCTTGCCCAGGAATTCGACCGAGCAGTCCGCCTCCTCGCGGTCCATCTCGGGCAGGGCATTGTGGACCATCGTGATGTCATAGAAGCCGGAGCCCGTGTCATATTCGATTTTGCGCGTGCGGCAGATCTCGAGGTGAGAGTCCTTTCGCTTGTCGATTTGTTCTTCCATGGTTTAGATAAGGCGATTGAGTTTTAAAAGCCCGCGTTCGGCTCTTCGTCAGGGGACGAAAAAGCGGTATTTTAGCAGGAGTTCGTGGATAAAATGCAGCCCGTCTGCACGAACCGCATCGTTCTTTAAGTATTTCGGTTGCATACTTGTCTATGGCATCTGACGATGCGGCCCCATTCCTCAAGCTCTATTCCAACCTCCCATTAGCGGAAAGAATCCAGCCCATCGTGGTTTTGGACAACCAACCCATCAGCTGGGAGATTGCAAGAAATGAGATAATTCACAATACTGAGAAAGGCAAAGCAATCTTAAAAAAGCTCAAAGAACTAAAAATCATATAGGCGATTCCATGGCATCTAGGGACGAAATCAACATTGTCATTGAAAGACTCCGAGTGATGCCTCGAGATATCAAACTCAATCTAGGTCTATATGGTCCGCTCGACCGCGACCAGCTCATCTCGGCAGTTACAAAACAGGATGAAATCGGCGAACAGGTCGTCCAGATGCAGATGAGCTATCTTCGCTCGTTCAAGGAGCGGGTGAAGGCGTGAACAAGCATTTTCTCATCACCCTCCTGCATAGTGAGGATACCGAATACTACCTTTATGTCTGGAGCCAGGAGATAATTGATTTGGCCGAAGAGAAAGGCTTCAAAGTTTTTCAATTGGAGAAAGGGAATGCATGCCGGGATAAATTTGAGGGCCATCTACAGTCCATTAATCCCTGTTTTGTCATGCTGAACGGCCATGGAAACAATACCACCATCTGCGGAAATCGTCTGGAACCCATCCTCAAAGAAGGCGAAAACCACGCATTACTGGCCGGTCGAGTAGTATATGCCCGGAGTTGCTATGCCCTCTCTTCACTAGGCCGGGCATCGGCAAAAGACGGCTGTAACGCTTTTATCGGATATTCTGCCCCTTTCTCGTTCGTTTCCCACCCCGGCTATATCTCAAGACCGCTGAAAGACCCGCTGGCCTATCCCTGCCTGCAGACTTCCAATCTGATTCCTATTTCCCTCCTCAAAGGAAGCGATATCGATGGGTCAGTGAAAAAGGCAAAAGAGAAGATGGCAGAATTAATGGTCGAATGGGAAACACGGGTGGAAAAAGAAGCCACCTTTGTGGCAAGCTGCATTTATTGGAACATCAGCTTCGCCGAAGAGCACCCAGCCCTAAAGGGCTGGGTTTGTTGCTCATTCGGCGAAGTCTCGCCAAGTCGGTCGGCATTCACTCCACCCACTGAAGTGGGTGGTTTCTCTGCCGACTTGGCGATGACTTGTTTAGGCTATGAAGGAGACGGAAATGCGAAAATAGTCTGACTAAATCGGCGCATGAACGAGCGCGCGCTGACGTAAGCCAGCAGGAGCATGAATGCGATTACCAGCACTTCGAATATGAGCACGAGGTAGAATCCGCTCGGGTTGCCGCTGCGCGTGAATTCACGTATCGATCCTTTCAAGATGCCGAATGTCGACGCCACCCCGCTCTCGTTCGTGTTCCAGGCCTCCCAGATCCCCACAACGCTCAGCGCGAGGAAGAACAGCGTGGCGAGCGCATATGTTTTCTTGTCGAATTTTTCTTGAATGGGGGGTTTCGTCGCCATCGCAATCCCTTACTGTTTCACACTTGCGCCAGCAGCGCGGCCGACCAGCTCACGTGCGGCTTGAATTTGCTCTTGCTGCCCGACGCGATGAACCGGTCGAACTGGCCGATCAGGCCCCGCACGTCCTGCCCGCTCGTGTCCAGCTCATACACGTTCTTCTCACCGTAATTGCGGATCGAGCGGATGGTGCAGTAGTCCAGCAGTTCGGCCATCTTGTTGGCATTCACCTTCGAGGGCGTGTATCCGCGCCCTTCGAGGCGCTTGGCCAGCGCGTTGGGTTCGAGGCGCAGGACGAGCACCAGGTCCACGTCGAGCTTGAGTTCGCACCCCAAGTGCCCGTCGATGAGGCTGGAGCGCGCCTGCCGGCGGATCCATTCGTTCGCCTCGCGCTCGAGCTCGTCGAGCTTGGCCAGTTTGGCCATGTCCTCCTGGTCGGTGCCGGTGTAGAGCTTCTCCTGTTCCACCAGGTCGTTGAGCGACAAGTAGGCCCAGTCGTTCTTGGCGCACCATTCCAGCGCCAAGGTGCTCTTGCCGGTGCACGGGACGCCCGTAATCAGGATCGAGGCGGGCTTGCGCGTTTTTCCCATCGTTTTCCCCATTTTCCATCTTCATTATTCCGGTGTTTATCCTCAGAATTCGGCCTAAATCTCGTCCGCTCGCTTCCTTAATAGCCTTTTGCCCTCTTGCAGGCAGCGCCGGCCGGAGGCGCTGATCGAATAATAGCGCCGTTGCCCCTCCTCGCTCGATCGCAGGAGGCCTTCGCCCTCCAGCTTGTAGAGCACCAGATAAATCATGAGCCGCGAGGGCGTGAAACCGAACTCCTGGTCGATTTTCTCGGGCAAGGAATAGGCATACACCCTGTTTTTGGCAGCCAGCGAGAGGATGGAGAGCCAGAGGTTGGAATAGGTGAGCGAGTCAACGAGGCGGGCGAGCGGCTTGGATTTCTTGGCCGGGTTTTCGTTGCTCTTCATCCGAGGTCCTCCGAATCAAATCGTTCACGTTTTTTCGAGGATAAATCTTCGGGGATAAACGGCACTCCGATTCTCTTCCTTCTTTCACTTTTTTATCCCTAAAGCACTTTCTCTTCCCAGATGCGCACGCCCTCGTGCGCCCCCCTTGTCTTCATCATCTTGGCGATCCGGTTGCCCAGTTCGGTCGGGTAGTCGCCGTTCAGGCAGCCCATGCACAGGTCCGCCCGGTTCTTGCCAATGGCGCCCACCAGGTCGTCGATCGAGACGTACGCGAGCGAATCCGCGCCCGACACCGCCCGGATCTCCTCGACGGACTTGTTGGCGGCGATCAGCTCGGTGAAGGTGGGCAGGTCCACGCCGTAAAAGCAGGGCGAGACGACGGGCGGGCAGGCGATGCGCAAGTGCACCTCCTTCGCGCCGGCGTTGCGCAGGAGCTTGACGATTGGGCCCGAGGTGGTGCCGCGCACGATGGAATCGTCGATGAGCACGATGCGCTTGCCTCCGACCAGCCCGCGCACGGCGTTGAGCTTGAGGCGCACGGCTTCCAGGCGCTTGGGCTGGGAGGGCATGATGAAGGTGCGCCCGACGTAGCGATTCTTGATGAGCCCTTCCACGAGCGGGATGCCGCTCACCTGCGAGTAGCCTTCGGCCGCGGGCCTCGACGTGTCGGGCACCGGCACCACGATGTCGGCATCTGCCGGCGCGCTCCTGGCCAGGCGGCGGCCCAGCTCGGCGCGCACCTCGTAGACGAGTTTGCCCTCCTCGACCGAATCCGGGCGGCTGAAATAAACGTATTCGAAGACGCAGTGCCTCGGCTGCTCAGCCATCACGCTCTTCTTGTGGATGCCCTCCCGCCCGATGATGAGCACCTCACCGGGCGCGATGTCCCCGCAAAGCGGGATCTGGTTGATGTCGAGCGCCACCGATTCGGAGGCGAACATGATCACGTCGTCCGTCTTGCCCCAGCACAGGGGGCGGATGGCGTGCGGGTCGCGCATGACGATGAGCTGGTTTTTGGCCGTCACGGCGCAGACCGAATACGAGCCGTCCAGCTCCTTCATCAGGCCGGCCGAGGCCTTGAAGATGTCCAGGCCGTGGGCCTGAAGCTGGCGCACGAACACCTCGAGGATGAGGTACGAATCGCAGGTGGAGCAGAATTCGAGGCCCTTCTCCTCGAGCAGTCGGCGCAGGGTCCCGTAGTTGGCGATGTTGCCGTTGTGCGCGAGCGCGATGCCGCCGAACGGCTGCTTGAACGCGAAGGGCTGGGCGTCCTCCTTGCCGCCCGCGCCGATGGTGGGGTAGCGCACGTGCCCGATGCCGGCGTGGCCGGCCAGCTTCCCGACCGTCTTCTCGTCGAACACGCTGGCCACGAGGCCCAGCTCGCGGTGGTTCTTGATCCTCTTGCCGTCGAACGTGGCCATGCCGGCCGAATCCTGCCCCCGGTGCTGGAGCGCGATGAGGGCGCGGTAAAGAAGCGGGGCGACGTCCTCGTCCTTGAACGAGAAGGCGCCGACCACGCCGCATTCCTCGTGCAGCGAATGATCGTCAGAAGGAGCCGGGTGCGACATGCCCGCGCCGCCTGCGGGTGCGCCCAGACTAGGGGTCGGTCGGGATTGCCGAGCGCACAGCGCTTCTGGCGACCGCGCCGCGAGCGCGCCTGCGCCGGGGAGGCGTTTTGAATGCAATAAGCTGTGCTCGGACGATTTGATTCCCATACCCCTTTTTCTTCATTCCAGAATATATTTGTTTGCCCCGGTGCGCTCCAAAGCATATTTAAACATGAAAGTGGACATCGTATCATAGTTATCCTCGTTTCATGGGAGATGCGTATGGCTTCAAGCAGGAAGGTCCAACTCGAGAAATACGAAGCGGCATTCCGGAAAAGGCAGGAAAAACATGGCCCGGATCCGTCCGAAAGCGTCGGGAAACTCGACGATCGGCAGCTTCGAAGCCTTCAAGATTTTGTCCAGCACGCCCGCCCGAATTCCGGGCATGGCCATCCTCACTCGAACGGAGGTTCGAAAAATCCGTCAAACGGCGCGTGTCATTACAAGGGCCGGTCCGTCACCGAGCATGCCCCGCCATCCGATGGTCCGGACAAGGAATTCATCGCCGAACAGGTCCGGCAGTCCGAGGAAGCGCTTTTCGGCCCCGGCCTGCCTGCCAAGAAGCAGCGCCCATACCTCGTCCGGCTGGTCAACAGCGCCTTGCGCGTGTATGCGTCCAGCGCTTACGAGATTCCGGCCAGCCAGGCCACCCAACTGCTGGACCGCTGGCTCTCGATCGACGATTTTCACAAAAACCGCCGCATCTATGTCGACAACATCCTCTTTATGCTCGAGCTTTTTTTCCAGAAACTGCTTGATGCCGACCGTCCGGAGAACCGGATGCTCGTAAGCAAGCTGATTCACGATAACTCCGGAGCCATACTCTACGGCCTTGCGCTCAACGACCCAGACTCGCTTGGGAAGGAGCCGTGCGATCCTGAACAAAAGCAGAAGCTGGAGACTTATCGAAGCAGGGTGCAGAACATCTTGCAGGAGCATGCCGCTCCGCCGGTCCGCGAACGCATCGGGGCTATGGCAGGCCAGCCCCTTCTCTTGAAGCCGGATTTGAGCGCATTTCCCGGCCGCCCTGCAAAAAACGGCCAGGCCTCGAATGTCTCCATCCACGGCTCTTCCGGCCCGGTCCAGGCATTCAGGCGCTAAAGACGAATGCCAAGTCCGGCACCCCGGCTCCGGCGCCGTCCGGGCCCGGGCCCCGCCAGAGCGAGCGAGGAGGCGTTATATTTTTTATTGTTGTTTTGGTGCCACGAGCGAGCTGGGATGCGATTGGCGAAAATGGGGAATTTCTGATTGGTGTCAACACCTAGAACTTCTTGGCCAATTCGACGATGCCCTCGAAGAGCGGGCGGCAGTTGCCCGCATCCGGCGGCGTCTTCTCCTTGTTGCCCAGCATGGATGAAATGGATGCGAGGAATCCTCCTTTTTCCCGCGCCTTGGGCGGGCGTTCGGTCCAATGCGGGGATTGCAGGTAGCGCACGTGGCATTCGGGATGCGGCATCAGGCCCATCACGTTGCCGGCCTCGTTGCAGAGGCCCGCGATGGCGTCGGCCGAGCCGTTGGGATTGTCCGGGTAGCGGTCCGCCTTGAGGCCGTCGCGCGACGAGGCATAGCGGAACGCGATCTGCCCGCCCTCTTCCAGTCGCTCGAGCGTCTTGGGGCTGGCCAGCGCCATCTGCCCCTCGCCGTGGCGCACCGGCATGCTCAGGATGTCCATGCCCTGCGCGAAGGGGCACACGCTGGCTTCGGTGCGCAGCCTCACCCACCGGTTTTCGAAGCGCCCGCTCTTGTTGGGCATGAGCGTGAGCTCGCGCGAATTCCACTTGTCCCAGCCGGGCAGGGCGCCCAGCTGCGTGAGCACCTGGAATCCGTTGCAGATCCCCACCACCGGCTTTCCCGAATCGACGAATTTGCGTAAGGGTTCCTGCAGCTTGAACCTGAATTTGTTGGCCAGCACGCGCCCGGCCTGGATGTCGTCCGCGAAGGCCCAGCCGCCGGGCAGCATGAATATCTGGTATTGCTCGAGCGCCTGGCCGCCGTCGGCCTGCAGTTTGTTGAAATGCACAAGCTCGCAGTTCGCGCCGGCCATCGTAAGAGCATGGGCGGTCTCCTGCTCGCAGTTGATGCCGAAGCCCGTCAGGATGCAAGCGCGAGGTTGTTCAGCCATATCCATCACGATATTTCCATTTCACCAAGTAATCGTATTCTTGAAGCTTTTTTCCAGCTCGCCCAGCGTCGTCTTCACGCCTTTGCCGGCCTGGCTGGCCCCGATCACGAATTCCGTCTCCTCCAGCACCGTGCCGATCCGGCAGAAGGGCGTGCCATGCATCATGCTCTCGAATGCGGCGCAGTCGGCGGGATGCACGCCCACCACGAAGCGTCCGGCTGATTCAGAGAAAAGCATGTGCGCCTCGTTCATCCCCGGTTCGTGGAGCAGGTGCTCCAGATGCGTGCGGCAGCCCAGCTGCCCGCCGATGGAGCATTCGGCCAGGGCCACCGCCAGCCCGCCGTCCGAGCAGTCGTGCGCCGAAGCCGCCAGCCCCTGCTCCATGGCGCGGTGCAGATGGTGGTAGAGCCGGATGTTGTCCTCGAGGCGCACGCGGGGCAGGTTGGCGCCCAATCGTCCGAAGAGGGCATAATATTCCGAGGCCCCCAGCTCGTCATAGGTGCGCCCGAGCACGTAGATGACATCGCCCGCCTGCTTGAAATCCGAGCTGACCGCCCGTCCCGCATCCTTCATCACGCCGCACAGGCTGATGAGCAGGGTGGGCGGCACCGATATCCTGATGCCGCTGTGCGCGTAATCGTTCTTCATCGAATCCTTGCCCGAGACGAGGGGCAGCGAATAGGCGACGCAGGCCTCGAAGAGCCCCCGGTTGGCGCGCACGAGGGCGGCCAGTTTCAGCTTTCCGTCCGGGTTCTTGGCGCTCTGGACCGGGTCGGGCCAGCAGAAGTTGTCCAGCGCCCCCCAGTGCGTCGGGTCCCCGCCAGTCGCGATGTAATTGCGCACGGCCTCGTCCACGGCCAGATGCGCCATGCCGTGCGGGTCGATGTCGCTTGCGCGCGGGCAGAGCCCATGCGAGACGGCGATGCCCATCGGCTTGTCCGGCAGGGGCTGGAGCACCGCCGCGTCCGACGGCCCGCTCGCGTCCTTTCCGCACAACGGTTTTATCACGCTCATGCCCTGCACTTCATGGTCGTATTGGCGGATGACCGATTCCTTGGAGCAGATGTTGGGGCGCGCGAGCAATTCCAGGAGCGCGCGGGTGGGGTTGTTGGCCGCTTCGGACCGCCCGGTCGACGGGCCGCGGGTCGGATTGTCGGCCGGCGAGGAACCGGGTTCTTCATCCATATCCGAATCGGCCAGTTCTTCGTCGCTGGGTTCCTCGATTTGCGGTTCGGTCCATTCGGCTTCCAGATGCATGCGCGGAAGGCCTTCGTGCAGGAACTTGAGGTCCAGGCGCGCCACCGTGTGGCTGTGGTAGCGCACCTCCAGATAGCCGCCCGAGATGAACTCGCCCAAATCCGTGGCTTCCACGCCGTGTTCGGCCGCGAGCGCCACGAATTCGCCGGCCTTATCGACCGGCACGGCCACGGTCATGCGCTCCTGCGACTCGCTGACGAATATCTCCCACGGGTCCAAGCCCGGGTATTTGAGCGGGCAGCGCTCGAGATGGAGGACGGCGCCGTTCGTGAGCCGGGCCATCTCGCCCACGGACGAGGACAGCCCGCCCGCGCCGTCGTCGGTGAGGCCCGAATGCAGGTTCTTGTCCCTGGATTCGAGCAGGAAATCCGTCATTTTCTTCTGCGTGAAGGGGTCGCCCAGCTGCACGGCCGAGGTCGGCGAGCCCTCGTTCAGCCCTTCGGAGGAGAAGGTGGCGCCGTGGATGCCGTCCTTTCCCACGCGCCCGCCCACCATGAAGATCCGGTCGCCCGCCTTGACGTGCTTCTCATGGCCCTTGCGTCCCTCGCTCAAGTTGCGCGGCATGAGCCCGCCGGTGCCGCAGTACACGAGCGGCTTGCCCAGGTACCGGTCGTCGAAATAGATCGAGCCGTTCACGGTGGGGATGCCGGAGGCGTTGCCGCCCTTCTCCACGCCCGCGCGCACGCCCTCGAACACCCGGCGCGGGTGCATCAGGCGCGGCGGGATCGCTCCCTCATAGAACGGGTCCGCGAAGCAGAACACGTCTGTGTTGAAGATGGGCTTGGCGCCCAGGCCCGTGCCCAGCACGTCCCGGTTCACGCCCAATATGCCGGTGAGCGCGCCGCCGTACGGGTCGAGCGCCGAGGGCGTGTTGTGCGTCTCCACCTTCACGGCCAGCGCCCAATCATCGTCCAAGGCGATGACGCCCGCGTTGTCCTCGAACACGGAGAGCAGGTAGGGTTTGGCCGCCGTTATCCGGTGCGTGGCGCCGGCGATGTAGGTCTTGAAAAGCGAATCGATCCTTTTGTGCACGATTTTCTTTTTCTGCGTTGATTTCGTTTTTTTGTCCGCGAATTTGTGGTTTTTCGCGCTTGTGGTCGTCCAAGCGCCTTTGCCGTCTTCCATCCCGCTTTCTTTCTCCTCGTAATCGATGAGCGCGTTGAATATCTTGTGCTTGCAGTGCTCGGACCAGGTCTGGGCGATGCATTCGAGCTCCACGTCGGTCGGGTGGATGGTCAGCCCCGCCGCCGCGCGCTCGCGGCGCACGTCCTCGTTCCTGTAATGGGCGGCGATGGCTTTCATCTCCCGCGCGTCCAGGGCCAGGAGCCGCCTCTTGGACAGGCGCTCCAGCTCGTTCTCGTCATCCGGCAGCGGCACCTCGAACACCGAGCCCTTGGCCGCCATGCCTGCCTTGGGCAGGATCAGGCCGGCGTAATAGCCTCCCAAATCGTGCGGCAGGACGAGCCGGTGCCGCTCGATGAGCGGGTTGCACAAAAGCCCTTCCGCGATTCTCTTGGCGAGCGCCTCGTCGAGCTTGACGTCGCCGTAGAAGAAATAGAGCGTGGAGGTGTACACCCCGCCTTCCAGCGTCCGGCCGATGGCCTCGCCGGCCGCCTGTTTGGCCGTCTCGCCCACGTTGTCCTTGACGCCGGGCCTGAACCCGATCTCGACGGCTCCCGTGAAATTGATCTCCACCGGCTGGTTGATGGAGAATTTCTGGCTCAGGGCGTCGGCCAGCAATTCCTTGGCGACCTGATGGGCTTCCGGCTGGCTCAAATCGTCCTCGAAACTGTACACATGGGCCCGGTGGATGTCGATGAGCCCGTCCAATCCGTAGTCTGCGCGCACCCTGTCCGCGATGCTTGCGGCCTTGGCGTCCGCGAACTCGGTTTTGAGGGCCACCTCTATGCGGCAAACCATGGTTAAGAGAGGGAAAGAAAGTTTAAGAAGATGGCGCCGGCCGAAGGCAATCGGGATAAAACGAAGGAATAGAAAACGTTGGAAAAAATGAAACAAAAAACGATAAAACAAAAAACGAATCGGGGGCCTCGAGGCCCCCCGCCCGTTTTCTTTTTTTTTGTTTTGCTTGTCCCTGGTTTTCCTTTCTTCTCCTACTTGTCGTGCTTCTCGTGCGAGAAGAGCTTCTGCACGATCACGCCGTAGGCCGGCCGGGTGATGAGCACGCCCAGCATGTAGCCCAGCAGCGTCGAGGTGGCGAAGTTGATGATGTCCACCAGGCCCGAGAAGAGCAGGGGCACCATCGCCACCGTGGCGACGATCGCGTTGGTCACGATGATGGAAAACGCGTTCTCCAGCTTCTGGCGCGAGTCCTCGTGCCCGGGTCCCTGTTTGAGGATCTCGTCGGTCACCACGATCTGGGCGTCCACCGAGATGCCGATGACGGCGATGATGCCGGCCATGGCCGCCAAGTCGATGGTGAAGGTGCCGATGATGGCCACGATGATGATGACCTCGGAGAGCGAGATGAGGATGATGGGCAGCACCACCTTGGGCGTGCGGTAGCGGATGGCCACCATGGCCGAGATGCACAGCATGGCGAAGATGGCGCCGATCACGGACAGGCGCAGGAATTCGGCGCCCAGCGGGGCCGGGATGTCCTGCTGCTGGCCGATGGAGATCTGCACGGGGAGCGCCCCGCCCTTGAGGATGGCCATGGTCTCGCGGGATTCGAGGTCCGCGGCCGCCTGGCGCGAGCGTGAGTCGATGCCCGGCACGTTGCCGGTGATGGAATAGCCGCGCGAGGCCACGCCTTCGGTCACGCCGCGCTGCAAATGCGGCGCCTGCGAGAGGCCGACCGCGTCCCACTTGTCCACGTTGTCCGTGGTCTTCTTGCCGTTGCCGTTATACGAGGGCGACATCTCCGCGTCGGTCTTCTCCACGAGCGTGAATCCGGCCGTCACGAGGCGCTTCTTGAGCGGATCGGGGGCGTTCTGCGAGACGATGGCCCTCGTCTTGTTGTCTGCCGGCGTGATGTTGAACTCGGTGTTGCGCGCCAAGTCTTCCTGGACGTACACCTTGATATCGTCGTGCTCCAGCTTGAGGGCTCTCTGGGCCATGGCCAGCGCGTCATCCTCGGTGGCCGGGATCGGGAACACGCCCTGGGCGCTGCCGTTGGCGTTCGCGAGCAGGTCGGAGAGCGGGATCACCACGATGGAATCCGTGGGCCGGTCCAGGAACATGTAAAGCGGATAATCGGTCTTGCCCTTCGCCGTCTTGGCGAAGAGGTCCTGTCCCTCGGGCCTCAGCGCGAAAGTCACCATCCAGTCCTGTCCGGCCTGGGTGAAGAGCTGGCGGCCGATCGAGCTCTGCGCGATGTCGTCCCCGCTCACGGCCACCTTGCCGTCCACAATCCCCTGGTAGACACCCTGCTTGGAGAGCAGGGTCTTGATGTCGGACACGAGCGTGGGGTTGTTCTTGGGCACCTCGATGTTGATGCGCGAGTCGCCGACCGGATACACCACCACTTCCTGAAGGCCGAAGGTGGAGGCGCGCGTCTTGACGGTGTTGATCATCTCCTCCATCGTGACCTGGTTGACGGGCGTCTGCAGGAGCACGGGCACCTGCACCCCGCCGGAGAAGGCGATGCCGAATTTGAGGCCCCCGCCGGTCGGTCCGCCGTTGATCATGACCCAGCCGATGGCGAGCGCCACGAGCAGGATGAGCATGAGCACGCGCTTCTCGCGCAGGATCTGCAGGATCACGTTGTCGTCAGCCATGTCATCACACCGTCAAAAATGCTAGCTCCTAAAGATGTAGCTCATGAGGGAGCGCCCGGAGCCGACCCCGCCTTTCTTCTCCACCTCTTCGGCGTGGTGGAGCACGATGACCGCGTTGAAGCACCAGGTGGCCACCATGTCGGCGACCAGGCCCGCGAGAGCCACGCTCGCGATCTCATTATAGACGGTGATGTGCGTCACCGAGGCCAGCACGTACAGCGACGCGAAGGCCACGATGGCCGACATGCTCATGGTCAGCCCGGTTTTCATGGCCTCGTAGGCGCGCTCGGAGGCATGCCCCTCCTTGCGCTTCATCACCCGGATGGTGAGCAGGATGTCCGTGTCCAGCGAGAATCCGACCAGCATGAGCAGGGCCGCGAAGGAGGCCAGCGTGAGCGGGATGCCCGCCACGCTCATGAAGCCCATGGCGATGATGACGTCGGATGCCGCGCCGGCGAGCACGGCCGCCGACGGGACGGCGGAGCGGAAGATGAGGAACACGATAATGGAGGTGAGGACGACCGAGAAGAGGACGACGGTCTTGGCGTTGTCCAGGAACGAGGTGGCCAGCGAGGGCGAAATCTCGTTGGGGGAATAGGTGGTGAAGTCGAGCTTGGATGCGATGAGTCCTTTCAGCTTCTGGTCTTCCTTGTCGCTGATCTGGTTGTACGCGCCCACCACCGCCTCGTCCAGCTTGTTGGTGTTGTTGAATTGCGAGGCCTTCGCGGATGCGTTCTGCGCGAGGCCGAATATCTGGTCGGCGATGGTGTTCAGGCCGGCGCGCATGGCCGTGTAATTGGCGGCAGTCTCGCTGTCGTTATCATATATCATGTCCGCTTCGGCCTTGCTGACCTGCTCCGTGAGCGCGAAATAGCCGCTCTTGAGCTCGTCCGCCTTGACCTTCATCTCCGAGCGGGTCATCTCGATCTGGGTGTCGTATCCCGTGGGGTTGGCCTTGGACTCGATGGTGTTGACCACGTACCCGTTCTTCTCCAGAACGTCCTTGATGGCGTTCGTGTCCGCCGCCTGGGCGGATTGGATGGTGAGCTGGATGCCGCCCTTGAACTCGATGCCGCTGCGGATCGGCGCGATGAAGATCATGGAAATGAGCGACGCCAGGACCAACACGACCGGGAGGATCATGAGCAGGCGGTAATTTCCAGCGTATGGGTTTGGGATTTGCATAAGAACACGCTGGTTATCATATTCGGCGGATAATATTAAAAAGCGAAGGGCGCCGTCCATCGAGTCGGGAATAACGGATTCAGGGGGAAACGGGTCCCGGACAAGGAAAATCGAAATAAGCAAAAATCGGAACAAGCCGGAAAAATGATGCCGGGCGCTCGAGCGCCCCCGTGTTCTTATTTATTCCTGTTTCAATCCGCAATCCGGCTCGCCCGCGTGGAACCGGCACCTGTAATTCTCATACTGCAAAAACCGCGAAACGGCGCGCATGGCCGAAGAAGGCGAAGGATAGGTCGGTATCCCGTATCCGTCCAGTATGCGCCTATGCAATTCCGTATATTCGCCGCCCGTGCTCACCACCACGATGGGTTTGCCCTTCTGCTGCGCGGCCTTGACCAGCACGTTCACCACTGACGAATCCAATGCCGCGGTCTGGAAAAGCACGATGACCACGACGATGTCGATGCCGGGGTCCTTGAGCATGATGCCAAGCGCCCGGTCGTAGCGCGCCGCATCCGCGTCCCCGACGATGTCCAGGGGGTTTCGGGGAGTGGCGTAATCCGGGAGCATGGCGCGCAAGGCAGAGACCGACTCGTCCGACAATTTGGCCAATTCGAGGCCTTCGGCTTCCACCGAGTCGGCCGCCAGCACCCCGTTCCCGCCCCCGTTGGTCAGGATGCCGATGCGCGAGCCGCGCGCCGGGGGCAGGGCGAATATCTTGGCGAAATCGAAAAGCTCCTCCAGCGTCTGCGCCTCCAACGCCCCGACCTGGGCAAAGGCGGCGGAATACACTTCGGCCGAACCCGCGAGCGAGCCGGTGTGCGAGGCGGCCGCGGCCGCGCCCTGCCTGGATTTGCCGGCCTTGAGGACGACGAGGGGCTTGTTACGGGTGAGCGCGCGCGCCGACTCCATGAACTGCGGCCCGTCTTTCACCCCTTCCAGATAGGAGACCACGCTTTGCGTCTGTCCATCCTGCGCCAGATAGCGCAAGAGATGGCTTTCGTTGATCACGGTGGCGTTGCCGTATGAAACGAATTTGGACATGCCCACGCCCGCGCGGGCGGCCAGGTCCACGATGCAGCCTCCTACCGCGCCGGACTGGGAGATGAAGGAGATGCCTCCCGCGTGGGGGCGGCCCATCTTGTAGATCGGCAAGAACACCGAATCCACCCGCGCGGAGGGGTTGAGCACGCCCATGCAGTTGGGGCCGATGAGGGCCAGGTCATGCTCGATGGCCAGCTTGCGGATCTTCTCCTCGCCCTCCTTGTTTCCCACTTCGCAAAACCCGCCCGTGATGACCACGGCGGCGCGCGCGCCGGCCGAGACGGAATCCTCCAGCGCATGCTCCACGAACGGCGCGGGCACGGCCACGAGGGCGCAGTCGATCTTGCCGGGCGCATCCGAGGCGCGCTTGAGGGTTTTCACGCCCAGCACGTCCGGCGTGTGGGGATTGACGGCATACACCTTGCCTCCATAGCCGCCCTCGAGGAAATTTCGCAGGATCACGTGCCCGATCTTGTACGGCTCCCGGCTGGCTCCGATGATGGCCACGCTCTTGGGGTAAAAGACGGCGTCCAGGTTACGCACGAGCTTGGAAAGCGAAGAGGAATGTGCCGCAGAAGGGGAGCGTGCCGGGGGCGGGAAGAGCGCCCGGGAAGACGATGTCGGTTTGCCCATAATCTTCGCCTTCATTTTAGCACCCGCACGTCGGCCGCCCACAGGCCGTCGGTTCGCGCAAGAACCGGGTTGATGTCCAGCTCGGCCGGTCTCTCTCTTTCCATCAGGTTCGAGACGCGCATCAGGATGCGCGCCAGCGCGGCTTCGTCCACCGGCTTGCGACCGCGCGCGCCGGCGAGGATGGGGTAGGATTTGAGCGAACGGACCATGGAGCGCGCCTCGCGCTCGTCCAAGGGACACACGCGGATGGCGATGTCGCGCAGCACTTCGGCGTAGATGCCGCCCATGCCCAGCATCACCACGGGCCCGAACTGCGAATCCGTCCGGCCTCCCACGATGAGCTCGAAGCGGCCCGGCCGGTAAGCCTGCACCAGCACGGAGGCTTGCGCGTCCCCTTTGGCGATTTTCATCAGGCGCCCGTATTCAGAGACGAGGTGGCGGATGTTTCCGATGTTGAGCGCCAGGGCGCCGGAATCGGTTTTGTGCAGGGCATTTTTGGAAATAAGCTTGAGCGCGAGCGGGAATCTTATCTTCTCGGCCGCCTTCTGGGCCTGCGCGAGGCTCTTGGCGACGGCATACGGCAGGACAGGTATATCATATCTCTCAAGCAGGCCGAAGTCCATGGTGCGCCCGTTGCTTCTGCCGGCCGGAAGGTCCGGCGTATTTCTGGCTGGGCGGGAATCCGATGCCTCGTTGCTCCGGCGCTTCCTGTCTCCCGCCTTTCCCCTGCCGCGCCCCGTGTTTTTCGATGACCCCATTTGTTCCACCTTTTCTTTTCAGAGGCCCCGGGTAAGCAACGCGAATACGATGGCGGCCACGAGCAGGAGAACCAGCACGGCCAGCAGGATGCCATACACGAGGTATTGCTTGGCATAGAATTCGAACTTGGAAGCAAGCATCTCTTGGCGATCCAGTTCCTTGACGCTGGCCGCGTGGCGCGCCGGCCGCGTCTGGGCGAATTCGGGGATGCGTTTCTGCGCCTCGGCCGACGGCATGGCCGCCCCTTGCGCAAAACCACCCGGTCCGCCGGCCGCGCCCGGCGCGGAACCCGTCGAAGCGGAAACCCCTGTTCCGGCAGGCGGCGCATGATGGCCGGCCGGGCTTTTCTGCTCCAGTTTCCCGCCCGGCGCCTCTTTCTTTCGCACCGCGCCGAAATTGAGGATGTCGTTGATTTCGTCGTCCCCGGCCAAGCGCATGCCCTCGCCGCCCGCGGCCCGGCTCGTGCTGCCGACCGGCTGCGCGGGCACGTTCGCGGGCTGGGCGGATTGGCCCCAGATAATCCCGCTTCTTAGCGCCGGGGGTTTTGCCGCCCCGGCTGCCTGGGGCTGCGCGCCGATTGCGCGCACCATTCCCACGAGGTTGAAGCCTTTCTCGGTGAGCAGGAAGGACACCTTGGCCGAGCGCACCTCGTGCTCGATGTAATTCCCGGCCCGCAGCTTGTACAAATGGAAGGCGAGGTCCTTGGGCCGGATGTTGATCACGGATGAGAGGCCCTGCAAATCGCGCACCCCGCCGGCCAGCGTGTGCAGGATGGCCCGGTCGAGCGTGTCGAGCGGTTCGGCGTATTTGCGTTCCGCTTCGGCGATGATGTCGGTCCCGTAGCCGGTGATGGTGATCGGCGACTGGCCGCCGATGGCGGTCTGGATCTCGATCAAACCCTTTATTTTCATGCCGCCCAGCAGGTTGGCGGTCTCGAAGAACGAGGTGTTGATGTGGCTGCCGAAGCGCTCGACGCTGGACTCCGCGTCGATTTTTTTGAGGATCAATAAATCAAGATAGTTTATTTCCTCTTCCATATCTGCGGCTTAGGCCGGATAGCTTTAAAAACAGCGGGGATGGTTGGCGGCCGGGATTAAGCGTCGGAGCGCGGCCCGCCCGACCGGCCTGCGAACCGCGTCCGGACGGCAAGCACCGGCCCCCTGAAACGGCCGATGATGCGCGCAGGGTGCTCGGCGCCTCCCACGAAGCCTGCTTGGGGGCGCCGAGGCCTCCGAAGAGGCTCCGGTCGCGTTGCGCCAAGTGGGCGAAGCCTCGTGCTTTTCAGGCCGAGCTTGTTTCCACCTGCACTTTCTCCCCGATGGCCGGCGCGTAGGCGTCGTAGCCCTCGAGGGCCAGCTCGTCCGCGAAGCTCTGGCACGAATCGCCGTGGATGCAAAAGATCTTCTTGGGCTTGACCTTGTCCACGAATTCGAACAGATCGCTTCGCCCCGCGTGCGCCGAGAAGTCGAGGTAGTGCACCGGCACCGACGGGCGCACCTGCGTGCCGTCCACTTCCACGTAGCCGTACTGGAGCAAATTGTAACCGTTCGTGCCCTCCACCGAATAGCCGGTGAACACGATCTCGGAGCGGTCGTTGAGCGAGAGCAGGTAGCCCAGCGCCGGCCCGCCCTGGAGCATGCCGGCCGTGGAGATGATGACCGACGGTTCGGTGAGCACGTTCTGCCGGTCCCGCCGTCCCTTCTGCACGAGGCGGCAGCCTTCGAAGGCCTTGCGGAATTTCTTGGCGTCGCGGATGTACGAGGGGTAGTTGGAGACGATCTGCGAGGCTTCCACGCCCATGCCGTCCACCCAGACGGGCATGTCCGGGTCGTGGCTCTTGATGATGGACACCAGCTCCTGCGTCCGTCCGACGGCGAACGCCGGCAGGAGCAGGTTGCCGCCCCGCTCGATCACTTCGCGCGCCCGCTGCACGAGCTGGACTTCCAGATCCTTGCGGTTGGGGTGGTCGCGGTTGGCGTAGGTGCTTTCCGTGATGAGCACGTCCACCTCACCGGGGATCTCGGCCTTGTTGTGCATCTGCGTGTCCGAGAGCTTGAAATCGCCGGTGTACAGGATGCGCTTGTTCTGGTATTCGATGAGCGCCATGGCCGAGCCGGGGATGTGGCCGGCGTCAAAGAACGTGATGGTGGTGTCCTTGACCTTCATGGGGACGTGGTACCCTTGGGGCTTGAACGATTCCATAGCCATGCGGTGCGACGAGCGCTTGTAGGGCAGGGTGCCGTATTCCTCGATGATGATCTTCGCCGAATCCAACAGAAGGAGTTCGCTCATCTCGCGCGTGGGCGGGGTGGAGAGCACCATGGGCTTGTGGTGGTCGAAGAGCGAAGGCAGGTAGCCGACGTGGTCCAGATGGGGATGCGTGATCACCACGGCATCGACGTCCGCGGGCGGGGGCATGGGATAGAGGTGCGGGTCCTTCTTGTTGTGGATCTTCAGTCCGCAGTCCAGCATGATCTCGCTGTCGGTGCGCACCATGAAGCAGGACCTACCGACCTCTCGCGTCGCTCCTAAGAAATCTATTTCCATTTTTATTCCTCACAAAAAGCCATGCGTGCAAATCGACGCGGGGTGCGGGAAGGCGGCGGGCTGATGGCTAGGCATCCATTCAGAGCCTATCCTATCAAATCGCGGCCTTCTCACCCCAAGGCTTGGTATATGTTGTATGGTTGATGCATCCGGCACTTTATAATTGTGTAGGCTGGATTTCGCCAATCGGGAATGAAAAACAAGCCCGTTCGCCCCGGAAAAAACAAAAAACCGAGCGAGGGCGGCCCCGGGGCCGCCTCGGGGGGCGTTTTCTTTTGTTTTTCTTATATCTCGGGTTTTCTCTTTCATCCCTATTTTTTCTTGTCTTTCCCATTTTCCATTCCCGAGCGGATTTTCGCCCGGCATACGCTAATAATTCTTCATCCCTCAATATTCATCCCCCTTTGTGGGAGGGGTTTAGCTTATGGCATCAAGCAGCATGGACGATTCCCATCTCATGACCCTCTGGGAGGATTTCGTCCAGACCTATTGCGTCAAGGACCTCGAGACCCTCGAAGCCAACTATCCCACCAAGCGCAGCCTCATCGTGGATTTCGGGGACGTGCAGAAGCATGACCACGAGCTGGCCGCCTATCTTTTGGACAAGCCCGACGTGGCCATCGAGGCCCTGGAGAAGGTCGTCAAGAAGCCCGCCGCCGGGCTGCTGGAGGACGTGCCCTTCGAGCCCCACGTGCGCATCGCCGGCGTGCCGGACAACAACCTGCTCGTGCAGAACATCTCCTCCGTGCACATCGACAAGCTCATCACCATTAAGGGGGTCATCACCAAGCGCGCCGAGGTCTGGCACAAGGTCAAGATCGCGCTCTACAAGTGCATGATGTGCGACCACGTGCTCCGCTTCCCGCTCACCAAGAAGTCCATCACTCCGGAGGTGTGCCCGGAATGCAAGCGCCGCTCGCTGAAATTGGACGAGGAGGGCTCGTATTTCGTGGACATCCAGCGCGCCGAGGTGCAGGAACTGCTCGAGCGCCTGCGCGGGGGCACGCCGGCCGCGCGCCTCGAGCTGTACATGGAGGACGACCTGGTCAATTCGCTCACGCCCGGCGATCCGGTCGAGATCACGGGCGTGCTGCGCCTGCGCCCGCCGCTCAAGGGCAAGAACAAGCGCGAGGAGCGGGGCGTCTATGCGCGCTACCTGGACGTGAATTTCATCGCCGGGATGATGCGCGACTTCGAGGACCTGCCCATCAGCCCGGAGGAGGAGCGCACCATCGTCGAGATGTCCAAGGACCCCAAGATCTACGAGACGCTCTGCGCCGCCATCGCGCCGGGCATCTACGGGCACGACGAAGTCAAGATGGCCGTGGCCATGCAGATGTTCGGCGGCACCAAGAACAAGTTCCTGCCCGGCGGCGAGCCCATCCGCGACGACATCCACCTCCTGCTCATCGGCGATCCGGGCAGCGCCAAGACGCGCATGCTCCAGTACGCGGTCGATCTGGTGCCCAAGGGCATCTACGTGTCCGGCAAATCCGTCACCGGCGTCGGCCTGACCGCCGCGGCCGAGAAGGACGAGATGGGTGAGGGCGGCTGGACCCTCAAGGCCGGCGCCCTGGTCATCGCCTCGGGCGGCATGGCCGCGGTGGACGAGTTCGACAAAATAGATGAAGAAGACCGGGCCGCCATGCACGAGGTAATGGAGAGCCAATCCGTGAGCATCGCCAAGGCCGGCATCGTCGCAAAGTTCAAGGCCAAGTGCGCCATCCTCGCCGCGGCCAACCCAAAATTCGGGCGCTTCAACCGCAACCAGCTGCCCGGCGAACAGTTCGACATCCCGCCCACCCTGCTCTCGCGTTTCGACCTCATCTTCGTCATCTTCGACACTTTGGACAAGGTGCGCGACACCGAACTGGCCGGCAAGATATTGGCCAACCACCAGTTCACGCTGGGAGCGGATTCGTCGAGCGGCACGGACATGGCCGAGGCGGCGGCCAAGGAGAAAGGGCGCCGGGAGATCCTCAAGAAATACGTGTCCTACGCGCGGCGCAAGTGCCACCCCCGCCTCACGGACGAGGCGGCGGAGAAAATAAAGGAATTCTACGTTGATTTGCGCACGCGCGGGGCCAGCAGCGGCTCGGTGCCCATCACGCCCCGGCAGATCGAGGGTCTGGTGCGCCTGGCCGAGGCGTCGGCCAAGCTGCGCCTCTCGCCCACGGTCGACGCTTCGGACGCCGACCGCTCCATCGGCCTGCTCAACTTCATGATGAACGAGCTGCTGCGCGACAAGGAGACGGGCCTCTTCGACGTGGACATCATCGCCACCGGCAAGCCCAAGTCCATGGTGGACAAGCTCAACAACATCCTCTCCATCGCGCGCGAATTGCAGAAAGTCGAGGACATCGTCGAGATCAACAAGATCATCAGCGCCGCCGCGGAGATGCACATCCTGGAAGCCGACGCGCGCCGGCTGGTGGACGAACTGATTTACAAGGGGGAATTGTACAAGGTCAAGCACGGGTACGTCAAGATCGTCGAGGAATACGGCTAGGTCTGACTTGTCGAGGGATACGGATAGACCGGAATGACGAAAGCGACCGGAAACTCGCCCTAAAAGAGATTAAAAACAGCCGAAACGGCATTCCTTTGATGAAACCCGAAGTGTTCGCGCAAGTTGTACTGGGGAAACCAGTCTTTCTGACCGAGCATGCCAAAGAGCAGATGGAGGTTCGCAATCTGAGCGTGGCGGGCTTGAGAAACGACTTGGAGAGGCCTCCCTCTGCCATAGAAGAGCAGGCTTGCGAGACCGAGGGCGAACGTAAATTCCTGGTTTATTACCCTCAATCCGGTCCCCATTTTCATGCGTATGTATTCATAACGGATGGCGAAGTCCGCGTCATAACCGCTTGGCGGACCAATCGCCTCAAACAGATAGATATATCAAACAACCGGCTCAAATTATTCAGGAAGCAAAGGTGAGAGTATGCCGAACGTCCTACGATACGACCCGGATGCAGATGCCATGTATGTGCGTCTCTCCAGCCGGCATGCGTGGGAGACCTTGGAGATAAACTCCAACCTCAACATCGATTTGGACCAGACCGGGCGCGTGGTCGGAGTGGAGCTTCTGGACGTGCGCCGGTTCGCCAAGAGCCTGTTTGGTCATGTGCTTGATGATGAGGGACTCAAAAACCTCCATATTAAGGCATCCACCCGGACCGGTCGGGAGCTGGTCTTAGACATGGATTGCGCTGGCGAGCATGTGCGCTACGCCATTCCAGGGGCGTATAAAAGCCCCGTAGTTTCGGCAGTCTGAATGCCAAAGAAGCTGCCAAAGAAAGAACTGATTTTACTCTGCTGGCGCCTAAGAAGGTATTAATAACCGTCGCTTCGTTCTCTATTCATCCCGATAATCGGAGGTTTTCCCATGGAATCCAACGCTCCCATTCACGGCACTTTCTCAGTCAAGTCCGGTTTAGCGCAGATGCTCAAAGGAGGCGTCATCATGGACGTCACCAATGCCGAGCAGGCCAAGGTCGCGCAGGCGGCCGGCGCGGTGGCGGTCATGGCGCTCGAGCGCGTGCCGGCCGACATCCGCCGCGAAGGCGGCGTGGCGCGCATGGCCGACCCGCGGATGATCAAGGAGATCAAGGCGGCGGTCACCATCCCGGTGATGGCCAAATGCCGCATCGGACATTTCGTGGAGGCGCAGGTGCTCCAGTCGCTCCAGGTGGATTTCATCGACGAGTCCGAGGTGCTCACCCCGGCGGACGAGGAGAAGCACGTGGACAAGTGGGGCTTCAAGGTGCCCTTCGTGTGCGGCTGCCGCGATCTGGGCGAGGCCTTGAGGCGAATTTCGGAGGGGGCGGCCATGATGCGCACCAAGGGCGAGGCCGGCACCGGCAACATCGTGGAAGCCATGCGCCACATCCGTGCCGTGCAGCGGGGCATCGACGCGGCCCGGACGGCTTCGAAAAACAAGGACAAGAAAGAGCTCGCCTCGATGGCCAGGGAGATGCGCGTGGATATCTCGCTGGTCGAGAAAGTGGCCGAGGCCGGGCGGCTGCCGGTGGTCAATTTCGCGGCCGGTGGCATCGCCACCCCCGCGGACGCCGCCCTGTGCATGCAGATGGGCTGCGACGGCGTGTTCGTGGGCTCGGGCATCTTCAAGTCCGCCGATCCGATGCAGCGGGCCAAGGCCATCGTGCAGGCCACGGCCCATTTCAACGACCCGGACGCGGTCGCGCGCGCCAGCGAGGGATTGGGCGACGCGATGCCTTCCCTGGATGTGCGGACGATGGCGCCGGAGAGCCGGATGGCCAACCGGGGAATCTGAGCGACTCGGCTGGCGGGGAACAAGAGGAGCCTGAAGCGCCCAGTAATGGGTATTTAAACATTAATTGTCTATCTTTATAACATGATGATTAACCCCAAAACACATTCGAGGCAGGACTTAACACTGCTAAGATCCGAGAGTGCGATACTGGCCGGCATGGCAAAAGACTCGCTAAACCACTTCAAAAAAGCGATGTACCCGAAGGAGGCCAAAACGCTGGCCTTGGGGATTTATTCGGCCTGTGACAGGTTCGAGGATGAAAGCACGCGTGTATATTATAGCTTCGCCGAAGGCCAGAAAAAACTTGCCGCTTTATGCCTCCGGAGCCAGGAAACCGTACGAGGCATAAGAGAGATGCAAACTTCCATTGTTCTGGGTGAGATGGATGTGAAAAAGATGGTCATATACCGGCATTTGATAACTCAATTCGAAGAACAGAACAATGCCATGGTGGAGGCGATAAATTTCGTTTTCAGCATCTGGCCGCCAGGCATTTAAAGAATTGAAGCCAGTTTATCCCGTTTCCCATGCTCACGCCTGATAATGTCCAGTCGCGCCATCAGGAGAAGCGGAAAGAAATCGAGGTCCGCTTGGCCGAATTCGCCCTCATTCCCGGCTGTGGCGAGGCCGCCCTCCTCTCCGAGCTTTCTTTCTGCATAGCGGCCGCCAATTCGTCGGCCGAGGCGGCCGGGCGGGCGCAAAAAGAACTGGGCGAAAGAAACCTTCTCCTCTCGGACGATGCCTCCGCCATCTCCGCCGTCCTGCTCTCCTCGCACGTGCGTTTCCACAAAAACAAGGCCAAATACCTAATCGAGGCCAGGAGAAAATTGTTTGAAGAAAAAGGGCTGGAGAAAGCGATAAAGGCGGCCAGGAAAGAGATAAATGCGGCCGGGAAAGCGATAAAGGCGGCCGGGAATCCAACGGATGATATTTGTATTCGCAATCATCTGGCCGATGATGTTCCGGGCCTGGGCATGAAGGAGGCGGGTCATTTCCTGCGCAATGCCGGCCTGGCAAACGATTTCGCGATCCTGGACCGCCATATCCTGGCCAATCTCGTGTCCTTGGGCGTCATCCGGCGGCTGCCCAGGACCCTGACGCGCAAGAGGTACCTGGCCATCGAGAAGAAGATGATGAAATTCTGCGAAAAGTCGAAAATCCCTCCCGCCCATCTGGATCTGCTCATGTGGAGCGAGCAGACGGGGCGGATCTTCAAGTGAATGGGGTCCGAGGCAGCGGGCGCTATTCCGTTTCCTGCGGGTCTGTCCGGAGGCATCCGGCTTCGCGTTCAAGGAAGCAGGGATTCGAAGAACGATTTTCGGATTTCCGTCTCGCTCACTTCGAAGCGGGCCCGGTTCTCCTCGGTGTTCAAATCCAGGCAGGTGAACTGGTATCTCTCGTTGTGGGGTTGTTTGAGCGGGTCCCAGATGTGCATGTGGCCATGCACGTTGACCGTTATATCCGTATTCGCTTCAAGCCTGATCGTCTTGACGTCTCTCCAGCCGCTGGTGCTGAATATCTCGAGCGTCGCCCACTCCTGCATTCGCCCGTTCGTCCTCGTCTTCAAGCTCTTGAGCGTGAAACGGATGCCCCCGATCTCTCCCTCCTGGCCCGGTTTGAGCTCGAAAACCAGCCTGAAGGCCGGGTGCGTGTTTGCCCGAGTTTCTCCGCTGGCCTGAATCCCATTCTTTCGGCTAAACCATTGGCTCATGCTCATCTTCATGACCTCGTTTGCGTGCGTTCAAAACGTTGCGTGTGGTTTATTCTTGTGCTGCAAGATTTTAATCTCTTTCTGATTCGGCGCATCTTGTCCGAGGCCTGTGCGCATCCTCTGATGCCGCGCATCCTCCAACGGTT
>JAZDHB010000107.1:0-2030 GCA_043806415.1 Microcaldota archaeon
ACCCTCTTGCGCCAGACCTGAAGGTGGCGGACCGCTCCATCTTTTCGGACAATGTCGATCTCATACTCGGATGAATCATCCTCTTCAAAACGTCACTTCTCTCTCCGGACCTTAAACTCGGCATAGCTCTGCTCCGTATAACGCTTCACGGTCGGGGTCGTCTGCCATTCCTCAACACTGTCGTATCCGAAGATATTCAGAGTCGCCTGGTTGGCATAGATGGTCTCCCCTTCCTTTGTAACAGTACGAATGCCCAGCGGCGACTCATCCAGGGACAGGCGAAAGTTCTCTTCGCTTACACGCATCCCTTCCTCCGCCCGCTTACGGGAAAGAGCAATTCCGATGCTGCCCCCCAACCCTTCAAAGAAACGGATCATCTCCAAGGTGAATTGGTTGAGCCGATGGTCGTTGAGTTGCAGCAGACCGATGATTTCTCCATTGGCCCGCAACGGGATAAGGGCCACGGATTCGTAGCCTGCGCTATTGCAGCGGGTGCGGGTGCGCGCCTGGCGGTCCGTTTCGGTTGTCGAGGCCAGCAATCGGGTCGTGCAGTTGGACCAGAAACTGCCCGCTTCGGTGAAGAACGGCAGCGCCGGGTTGGTCCGGCCGCAGAGAATATTTCCGCACATGCATTCGAGCACCGGATTCCCCTGCACGTCGTGCACGATTTCTCCTGCCTGGTCACGGGCGCACAAAAATCGCTCCGCGAGCACGAAATCCTCAGAAAATCCTTTGTTCGTGTAATAGGGAAAGTCGTCGCCCTCGCGCAGGCGTATGGCCACGGCATCGAAGCCCGCGGTCTTCTTGACGGCCGCCAAAATGTCGTGAATCGTATCCTCGGCAGCTTCCGTGCGGTTCAGCAAATCAAGCACCTCACGGGCGAGCCATTCACGGTCTTCAGCCCGCTTGCGCTCGGTGATGTCGCTCAGCACGACGCGGCACACGGTCGCGCCTCCGGCGTCCTGCGCGGCGGTTGCCGCCAGATGCGCCCAGAATGTCGTCCCGTCCATTTTCACCATCCGCAGTTCGCACGCCTGCGGTTCATCGGTGTCAAAGAGCTGTTTGTGGTGCAGGTAGTAGATATCCTGGTCATCTTTGAGGATGAACCGGGAGATCGGCTGCTTGACCAGCGCGCCCCGGGCCACGCCCAGCAAGCTGGTGGCCATGAGATTGGCCTCCAAGATTAGCCCCTTTTCGCTGAGAGTGCAATAGCCCACCGGCGCCAGGTCGTAGAGGTCGAAATAGCGTGCCCGCGCGGCGTCCAGTTCCGTCTGCGCCCGGCGAAGCTCCTCGTTCTGTATCTCCAGTTCGATTTGGTGCACCCGCAGCTCGTGGAGCATCTGCCGCGTCGCCTCGATGGACAGCGATTCCATGTTTTCCGGTATCCGGATGGCTTTTCCCCGGGCGATCCCCTCCGCCCGCCGGCGCAGAGCAACATACGGAGTTTTGGATTCACTGCCCGTGTGGCTAGTCTTCATGGCAATCCTCTTTTCCTCCTACCAAATCAGGCCCCGCCGTGATTCCCGTTTTCTTCTTGTTTCACTTTTCCGCTCATGACTCTCCCGCCGCTTCAATCCTCAATGAATCAGTCAGGCAATTGTTATCAAGGGTTTAACCTTGGCTGCTGTCGTCGAAATGCTCTTGAGATTCTTCGCGATATCGAAGCTCACGCACTGGCCTCTTCGTATAGTTTTCGGTTTGTTACTGTGAATGGCGCTGAAGCGAAAAAATACATTTTCGCCTTCGTCACTTCTAATGAACCCGGCGCCTATCTGCGGACTGAACCATTTTATTTTCCCCGTCGGCATGGATTTTATCCTCCCTCCTTTGGTAACTTACGAGATATGATCCTCCGTTGTTTTGGATTCTTCCCGCCTTCGCTATTATGCCCCGGCGGCCAGGGAGGTTTCGATCCGGGCGAGGCGTTCTTCGAGCCTGTCCATCACCTCCGGCAGGGCCTGCTGGTTCTTGGCCCGGGAACAGAAAGCGGGGTTGTTCACCCACCAGTCCATGCCCATCTCCTTGGCCTT
>JAZDHB010000108.1:0-35072 GCA_043806415.1 Microcaldota archaeon
ATCCATCAGAACAAGGATTGAAACCGCGCCGGGGCATCCACCTGCGGAACTCAAGCACGGGCGTTGCAGATGAGAATCCATCAGAACAAGGATTGAAACTCAGTCTAATCCGTTTAAGACTATACATGAGAGTTGGTTGCAGATGAGAATCCATCAGAACAAGGATTGAAACTCTGCCTGCATTACTATTCCCCGCGCGCCTATAATTGTTGCAGATGAGAATCCATCAGAACAAGGATTGAAACGATAGTCTTGGGGGGTAAAATTGTAACTTTGGAGTGTTGCAGATGAGAATCCATCAGAACAAGGATTGAAACTTTCTTCTCTACTATTACCCCCAACCAAGAAAACGGGTTGCAGATGAGAATCCATCAGAACAAGGATTGAAACCACACCAGGTTAGGTGATATTGATGGACAACACCCAGTTGCAGATGAGAATCCATCAGAACAAGGATTGAAACTTTTGCTCGCTCTCGCTCCTCTTGAATTTTGAAAGTTGCAGACGAGAATCCATCAGAACAAGGATTGAAACCTATTATGACTACGGTCAGAAGCCGAACCCGGTCGTTGCAGACGAGAATCCATCGGAACAAGGATTGAAACCCCATCTTCAATCCCCATGTTTTTTGTCCGCGTGTTGTACGAATACCGCTCGGGTTTCCACCGGAATTCCACTCTGCCAAAGGTTTTAAACGTTGGAAATGTTGCAAAGCCATTAAGCGCGGCAACGGGCAGAAACGCGCCCGCACGAGGAAGATGGGATGAACAGGCAAGAGCTCGAAACCTTGGTGCAAGGCGGCGAAGGCTACAAACTCGAATTCAAGGAGAACGTCTCGGATTCGCTGAACAAGGAGATATGTGCCTTCGCAAATGCCAGCGGAGGCCTGATTCTGATTGGGGTTGACGACCGGCGGAAGATTCCTGGCGTGCGCGTCAGCAATGCGCTTATCTCCCAAGTCCAGGATATCGCCCGCAAGCTCGATCCCCATCTGGCAGTTTCCATCGAAGCAGTTGGAAATGTGCTTGTCGTGCGCGTCCCGGAAGGGACTGCCAAGCCCTATTCAATGGGAGGCAAATTCCACCTGCGCCAAGGGGCGAACTCCCAGCAGCTTGAGCGCAACGAAATACGCGATTTCTTCCAGAACGAGGGAGTTGTCCGTTTTGACGAGAAGCCCAATCCGGACTTCGATTTCTCCAAGGATTTTAACGAGCCGGCCTATTCGAACTTCATCAGCCAAAGCAAGATAAGCCCGGTTCTGGGCCGGGAGCAGACTTTGGAGAACCTCCTGCTCCTGCACGGCCGCCACCTCAAAAACGCCGGTGTTCTTTTCTTCTGCAAAAACATCCGCAAGTTTTTCGGCAATGCCACCATCATGTGCGTCCTCTTCCAGGGCCGGGAGAATGTCAAGATTCTGGACAGCCGTGAATTCGATGGCGATATCTATTCCAACTACCAGAACGCATTCGCTTACCTTGAATCCAAGCTGAACACCGAGTACATCATCAGGGGAGGCCCGCGCATCGAGAAACTGGAGCTCCCGCCTGAAGCCCTGCGCGAGGCCATCCTTAACGCCATCGCGCACCGCAATTACTTTTCCGGTGCCCTTATCCAAATCCATATCTTCTCGGACAGGGTGGAAATCACCAATCCGGGTGGGCTGATAAGGGGCATGCATCTCGCAGATTTGGGGCGCAAAAGCATGCCGCGCAATTTCATGCTCTTCGGCCTGATGCAGCGCATGGATTTGGCGGAAAAAGCCGGAACCGGCATCAAGCGCATCAATGATGCGATGAAAGAATACGGATTGGAGAATCCGCGTTTCAAAGCCAATGAAAACTGGTTTACGATTACGTTCAAGCGTCCCGATTTGCAGAAATCAAGCTTTGAGGGGAGGAAAGAAGGTCTATCTGAAGTTTCACCAGAACTTCACCAGAACTTCACCGATGCTTCCAAGGAGATCATCCGCAAAGCAGGCCGCGAAGAGGACATGGGCGAATCCGCAATCCAGATACTCTCGTACATACTGGAAGACAACCGCCTTGGAACTGGAGATATCGCCAAGCGCCTCGGAATCACCAAGCGGGCCATCATCAACCAGACAAACAAACTTCAAAAATCGGGTATCCTGCGCCACGTCGGGCCAAAGCGTGGCGGGAGCTGGGAAATCCTAAAACGTTGAGGTGCCTGGAGCATGGTCTCGCAAATCAAGGATTTGATCGATAAATTCGGCACGCACACCCGCGCGAAAGGCGAGGCCTATTTCCAGCAGGGCCGCGTGCGCAATACCTTCATCCTGTGCGGCAAGCTGCACGCGTCGGTGATAGGCTCCAACCAATACTACTTGAACGTTGATCTCAAGAGCGGGGATAGTGCCTGCTCCTGCCCCATGGAATCTGGTTGCAAGCATGTGGCGGCCGCCCTTTTGTACGCAGACGAGAATCCCCCGCAGGACTATAGCCAGCAATTTGAAAAGCTGGAACTTGAAGCGGCCAAGGACTTGCTGCTCAAAATGGTTGAAAAACACCTGGAATCGGCTCCGCTTATGCTGGGCCTGATGGAACGCAAAGCCTCCTCCAAAGCCAATGCGCAAAGCGTGTTCAAGTCACTCATCCCGTTCTGGGGCGATGGCGAATATGCGGACCAGTATCTGAAAGAGGACATCGCGAAATTGAAGGGCAACAACAAGGAACTGCTGGCCCTCTTTTACAAGCTCGTGGAATACGACAAAAAACATTCTGCAGAAGAAGCTTCTGAAAAATGGCACGAAGAAAAGATGGACGAAGGAGATTTCGGACCCGGCGAATGGGAATATTATGACGACCTCATGGTGGAACTCTCCGGCTATCTTGACCCCATCATGGACAGCCTTGACGTGGCAGGATTGGATGAGGCGACGCTTGAAAAGCTGGCCAAGGGGGAGCAAGACATCGGTTTTTCTCTCAAGAGGGTTCTGCTCGAATCCAAACGCTCGGAACCAGTCATCCGGAGCCATTTCGGGGAAACGCTGCTCTTCAGCTACCTGCTGCGCCACGGGCGGCCCAAGGAAGCCCTGTCTTTGCTCGCCACCTCAAACGCACGGGCTCGTCCGGCGCGAACAGGCATCCGTTCAATCCACTTCTCCCCTCTGGGATCATTGGATGGCGAGATATGGCCGGATGCCGAAGAACTCGCCAAGCTCTATGCTTTTGATAGACAGAAGCTATTGGAGGCCGTCAAATCCGAAGCGATAGCCGAATTCTGCCTGTTGGCGCTCAAGAACGAGGATATCGCGCTTTTTGAGAAGGCATTCGCCAGACTGGTGGGCGAGCGCGTGAGTTGCCCGCAGGAGCTCATCCGCCATGCGCTCGCGCGCGCTGGCGTATCCGGGAGCACGAAGACGGAATGCGCCCGGCGCTATGTGCACGGCCTTGATTTCGTCGCCTCAAAAGACAAGTATGAGGATTACTTCGGGGGCTATGCGCTGGACTTGAAATTACTGGAATCGTGCCTCGCGCTCTATCCGCAGGGGGCGGAGTTTCTGCTCAAGCATCTGGAGGGATTGGTGCAGTCGGATTCGCAACAGCGCGGAGCGGTCAACTACGTGCGCACGGTCGGATTGGTGCGGACGCTCAAAAAATGCGGATTTTCCGACGAGGCACGCCGGGCGCGGGAATATCTCCAGGAGCGCCATTTCAAGAGGCACAACCTGCGGAAGGCGATGGGGGAGGCTGGGATGGGGTGGTAAGAAGCGGAAAGGAGGCATGGAAAGGTTAATATCATTTCGAATGCTATCTGGATTTGTGGGAATATGCTTGCCTATGAGATGTATCTTAACAACAAAGCGTACCTTAGCACTAAAAACGATCAAGACCCTAGCCAACTAAGCAGAGGTTCTCCGGTCAAAAAAATATTCGTTCTTGAAAAAAAGTGTAAATTAGACGATACTCCTATAGAAAAATACGGAATTCAAGAGATAGACCTAAAAAATAGTGACCTCCAACGCGTTTTACATTTACCCTCATCTGCGCAAAAGCTTGTAGGGCTCCCAGATAAAACAACTGGGGGAAATTCGCCAAAACCATATGTTCGATTACATTGCGCTTACGAAAATGGACGCTTAATTATTTCGTTGAAAAAGAAGAATGAATTTGATTGGACATGCACAAGCAAACTAAACGATGAGGCGGACTCAGAACCGGTCTTTTCTGGAAACGCATTTGTTCGGATTGATTCTGACCATTACTTCATGGAAGAAAAGAAATTACGAGAGGTATATATTAAAGAAGGAATTATCGACGAACAGGGGAATGTTGATAGGGATATTTTCGCACTTGCATGTCATTGTTTAATTCAATTTTGCAAGGGGAAGAAGCTTGGCGAAACACTTCCGAAAGGAAACGGGACTTTCGAGGTAGTCTTGCTACCGGGGAAATCGGCTGTAAACTACAAATCGACGGAGATAGAGAAGAATGCCCGTGAGTCGTTCGTAGATTCGTTTGGAAACCAATCCAACCACTACCCAAATAGTCCGATTGAGAAATCGAAAGGAATGAAATTTTTATCCGCAGACGATCCAGCATTCACACTTAATGAACACAAAAAGGAAGGATTTTACGAGTCAATAGGCATTGGCGATACCTCTTTCCCATATCTTGCTCTCCCAAAAAGCGAGTTAGACATCGCCGGCCTCAAATGGTATTTTTCAAATCTGGAGGACCCGGACAAGACATTCCAACCCGTCAAAACCGGCCTTTACGGACAACTGCTCCAGAATTTCAGGGAATTGGACAAGGAAGATTCAACGAGGAAGAAGGGGAGCCTGAAAATCATGGCCATCAAGATGGACTCCAAACGGAGCAAGATGGAGATTCTGATCGACGAGAATCTGACAATGGAGAGGCTTGGCAAGATTCTGGCGATAAGAACCGAGAAACCAGGAGATGAAATCAAGTTTGGGTTGGAGGTCCTCATCGAAGAATATGCAGGCGGGAAAAGCCGCCAATCCACCAATTGGGCCGAGTATGTATTCGCCGTCAAATCCCTTCTCAGAGAAGTCAAAATCAAGAGGGGACGTCTGGTCAGCATATTCACAAAAAGAACGAGAGATAAAAGGCAGGGCTGGATTAAAGCAAGGTTCCGAGGGCTGGTGTTCGAGAGAGAGTTCTTCCGAAAAGCGGATTTCTGCCTGGAACTTCTTGCAACGGAGGGGAAAACCATGAAACCGGATGAGCAATATGCGTATGCAATCGGGAAAATCGCCGGAGAATTCGTTCGCATCAAACGCAAATACGTTGACCAGAACAATTCAACGAACGACATCTTGGCCTACCAGAAGTACGACAAAAACACGCTCAGGTTTGTTCTTCAGCGAATTGGGCGTTCTACCGCGCTGACAAAAAAAGACAAAGGGCTTGGAGAACTAGAGCAGAACCTACACGACAACCTTCCCAAAGATGAGATGACTGACGAGCGGGAAGATTATGCCTATTTCTTCTACAAGGGCGTATTCGAAAAACTTGGAGGAAACTGAGGGGGCGAGCATATGACTAAGGAAAACAAGATGGAAATCGAGCACCGAAAAGAATTCGTGTTCTACTACGAGTCGAGGCAAAACCCGAACGGGGACCCGGGCTTCGAGAACCAGCCGCGCGTGATGCCGGACGGAACCATCCTAGTGACAGATGTGCGGGTCAAGCGCACCATCCGGGATTATGCCAAAACCCAGAAAGGACAGACTCTTTTCGTGGACTGCAACGATAATGGCGAGGTAGTGGGCGCGGGAGAACGGGCCACCGAAATCGTCGAAAAATCGAAAATGCCCGAGAAGGGGGACATCATCAAAGTCCTCCTCAACGAAACCTTCGACGCTCCCTTATTTGGTGGCTTGGTGACCATCAAGGCCGGGAAGAAGGGCAGTAAGAAGAAAGCCGGGACCGCGCCGAAAGAAGCCGAGAGCGCATCCGACGGGGCAAGCGAGGAAGAAACTGGGCAGGAAGGGGATTCGGCCAAGCTCACGGGCCCGGTGCAATTCAGCTTGGGGCGGAGCACCAACCGGGTGCAAATCATCAACCCCAGCATCACCTCAAGGTTCTCCGGCGCCACCAAGGGCGAGACTACAATCGGCAAGTTCTTCTCGGTGGAATATGCCCTGATAAAATTCCAGGGCGTGGTCAATCCGGCCAATCTGGCCCGATATTGGAGCGACAATGGTGTCAAGGATAAATTCCATGAGAAGGAAGCCATGCTCTTCGACTGCCTTTGGAACGGCACCAACGGTTTGGTGAGCCGTTCGAAATTCCCGCAGAGGAGCGTCTTCTACGTAGAAGTCACGTACAAAGACCGGAAGATGTACAACGATCTCCCTATGCGCATCCAAGAGGATGCGGCGGCCAAAGGCAAGGACCTCAAAGAGCTTCCGAAGAATCCATTCAAGCTCGACGAGCTGGTGCGCGTCCTTGGCGAGCGGAAGGCGTCTGTCTTGAAGGTCAGAATAGCCGGCTGTGAAGAACTGGCAAAAACAGTGTCCGAACTGGCCAATCAGTTGAAAGCGAAAGGGATTGACGCAGAGGAAATCAAATGCTAGACAAAATCCTCTCTTTCAAGCTGGCTGGCGAGTTCGCCGCGTTCAGGGACCCTTCGGTCACTTCCAACCAGACCGTTTATTTTATTCCCTCAAAAAGTGCCGTGATTGGCGTGTTGGGGGCGGTCTTGGGAGTTGAGCGGGGGCAAGCGCTGGATGAGGATTATGGGGCGGGCTATCGCAGGCTTCTAGCCAAAACGATGATCGGGATAAAGCCGCTGTCGTTTGGCCAGAAAATCGCCTTCTCGACGAACCACCGCTCGCTCAAAGAGGCAAAAACCAAGCCATTCAAAACCGAACTGCTGGAGAAACCCGGATATGAGATTTTTGTCAAGTCGGATTCGGAAACCATGGCGCGGCTATACGATGAACTTCTGAAGAACCGGGCCCATTTCACCCCGCATCTGGGCCATGCCTACTGCATCGGGCGGCTGGATAACCCAGTATTACATTCGGTCAAATTGATAGAACCATCAAAGAAATTCTTTTCCTCCTCGGTGGTTATGGACGAATGCCAAGAGACTCAAATACCGGCTCAAGCGCTCGATTTGAGCGGGGATGACGGAAGCCGGATTATCATCGAACGCCATCTCCATCATTTCATCCAGAATGGAGACCTAAAGAAGAAGGTTCTCCGATTCTGGATACCTGTAGAAGGCAAGATACGGGTAGAACACGCCAATACTGCGCTCAAGCTCACTTCATTCTATGAGTTGGACGATAAACGGACAATCTGCATGTTTTGATTGGCGAGCCCATGGAGGTGTTTTATTCTCATCCCAAAGAGAGCGAACGCCCACTTCTGGCGGAGCATTCAATCAGGGTTAGCCAGCTCTCAGAAAAACTGCTTTCGTTTTCTAAAAAACTCCAAGCGGTCGGCAGACAGGCAGGTCTTTTGCATGACATTGGGAAGCTGAATCCATATTACCAAGAACTCTTCTCGACGGATGAGAAAAGCCGGCCGGAAGTCCAAACAAGGCTAATGCGGCGATACTTGCGCGGGCACTCATGGTTTTCGGCCATAGCCGCATATGGACTTCTCCCAAACCCGGAAAACATCCGCGTATCGACCATTGTGGCAGCTCACCATTCTCAGCTCCTGCAACCGAGCAAAGCTTCACGACACCATACCCGGAATCGAGATAAGACCACGCTCAATGCTTCCAAAGCTGGTCTCTTGAAAAATGCAGATAGGTTCAGATTGGAAGTCTCGAGCAGGCCGGAATTCGCAGGGCTTGATTGGGAGGGAATGCGGGCGGATTTTGATGGCAAGGCTCTGGCGGAGAAAAATTTGAAGGATTATCCCGGGATGGATTGGCTCGATTACAGCCTGATTTATTCTGCTCTGCTGCAAGCAGACCGGGGAAGCTTTCAGGGAAGCGACGAGTGGCTGTTGAGGAGATACTCTCTTGAGCTTGATACTGGGCGTTTGGCAAGTGATAAATCTGCTTCAGCGCTTGCAAAACTCAGAACCGACTTCCAAAAAGAGATTTTGGAAAATGGCCCTTTTAGTGGGAAAATAATAGTGCTGGAAGCCCCAACCGGCATCGGAAAGACCAAGGCATTCCTGGATTTGATGAACCGGATGAAGGCGGAAGGCCTCGAGAGGGTGTTCTATTTCTCCCCGCTGCTGGCGCTTACGGATGATTTCGAGGACAAGCTGACCTCCAAAGTAATTGGGGTGGGGGATGGTGAGAGCAAGTGTCAAGTCCTGATTTACAATCATGTTTTCGCTGGAACGCTGGAAGAACGCGAAAAGAGCGCGGAAGGCCCGATTTTGGATGAGGAAGAGGACCACGAACAAGAATTTTTCAAAAAGTGGGATTATTTTGCAGAGTCATTCAATTATCCGCTTGTAATCACGACAACCCAGCGCCTGCTGATGACATTGTATTCCAATCATCAGCGGGACCGGATGAAATTTCTATCATTCAAGAATTCATTGCTCATCGTTGATGAAGTCCAAACCTTGCCGAAATGGCTTCTTCCAAATTTCATCAAGCTGATGCAAGAGTTATCCGAACGCATGGGCACGCGCATCCTGCTGGTCAGCGCTACGGTCCCTAATGAATTGGGGGTGCTTCCGAGATTGAAGTTCGCTCAAGAGACGAAAAAAGCATATCTCGAGAAAACGCGCAAAAAAGTGGTCTATCTGGGCTCGGTCTCACAAGAAGACCTCATCAAACAGATTCCGCCGGCGGGGCGCGTCATGGTTATGTTCAACAAGAGAAAAAAGGCCAGAAAAGCCTATGAAGAAATTAGAAAAATGACTGGCAAGCGGCCAGTCTATTACCTGTCGTCAGGAGTTGCCAAGAAGCAGCGAAAAGAGACTATCCTCGGACATAAAGTCCCTACCGGAAACCGCGAAGGCGGCCTTTCGGATTCGAAGAACAAGGACGCGATTGTGGTTTGCACTCAAGTGATGGAAGCAGGAGTAGATGCCAGTTTCGACCGCATATTCAGGGAGATGGCCCCGCTTGATAATATTATCCAGGCGATGGGAAGACTCAATCGGGAGGCTTTGGCTGGAGCCTGGGAGTCGGAAATCACCATATTTAGACTGGACATGGATTTTGAGCCGTATCCGGAATTGGAGTGGATAGAATCGGAAAAAGTCCTATGCACTCTCACAGAACCAAGTTCAGTCGAATTATATTCAAGACTCGAAGCGTATTATGACAAGGTCCACGGCGAGAATGAGAAAAATAAAGACATGGTTGGCCATTTGGAGGATTACCTTGACAAAGTAGAATTTGACGAAGTATGGAAATACGTAAGGGACAAAGCGCTCCCAAAGGACGAGCGGGAATCTGTTTATGTCCCTTCCCTGAAAGAATGGAATGCGTGTCAAGACGATTTGTCTAGGGGCGGGAAGCGTTACAAAAAATGGCTGGAATGCACAGCGACGCTCCCTTGCTCAGTCTACAAGATACCGGCCTACCAAAACCTCTTCGTTTCAGAACTCATGGAAAACGGTATTTTGCTTCCTAAAAAAGACAAGCTGGATGCAGTCTATGACAACATTCTTGGCCTAGACAAGCTAATCCAGTTATGATAAAAAATGACCCGAATGACTGAACGCAGGCGAAACCGATGACAGAAACAAAACCCATCAAAATCTGCCGCGCTATTCTGCACCCGAAAAACGAAGCGGCACGCATCAGCTCCGCCCAATTACGCGGCTATGCCGGCTACCTCTTCCTAGATGACAAGGAATTCCACCACCATGGCGAAAAGGTCTATCACTACCCGCTCATCCAATACAAGACCATCCGAGGGCAATCTGTCATCATTGGGCTTGGAGAATATGCGGGCATCCTGGCCGGAAAAATAGGTCAGATGGACTGTATCATCACCTATAAGGGCGAGCACCCCATCGGTTCAGTCGAGCTTGTGATGAGGAGCCACACAATAGAAAGTAAAAAGATGGCCTATCGTTTCATCACCCCGTGGATTGCCCTCAATGAGGAGAATTACCACAAGTTCGAGAAGCTTGACGAAACGGAACAGAAGGCCTTTCTGGAGCGCATCCTGGTCGGAAACGTCCTCTCGGCCCTCAAGGGTCTGGGCATGTTCATTGATTGGAGGCTGGAGGCTATCCTTCTGGAGTGGAGGACCACCAAGGTCAGGGCTCACCAGAATGAGTTCATGGCATTCTGGGGTGTTTTCTGCATCGATATAAGTCTTCCAGACTGGATCGGATTGGGCAAGAGTGTGTCAAAAGGTTTTGGAACAATTGAGCGCGTCGTCAAACCAGAGGCAGCTCCAGTGCCAACGACGTGAGCGATGCAATCAGATAGTTCTATTCGCATAAAGGAAGTCATAAAGTTGCGCCCCCCACGAACCAACGACGTGAGCAATGCCGCTTTAGTTTGGATGAATTTAGTTTTAATGCTATTTATCATCAAATCTACATTTTTCAATAGAATTGATAGAATATAGCAATATTTATAAATATTCAGCCTCCTAATGGGCATATGACAACCAAATGGGATTGCCTCTTCGCGCTCTTCGAGCTAAAGGAAGCGCGGCTTGGCGACATCGCCAGGAAAGCGGGGGCGAGCCCGTCTTCGACCCGACAGATGCTATTGGCATTGCTCAAAAAGAGGATCATACTCCAAAGCGGCGGGAAATACGCGCCCAACAAGGGGAACAAAGCCACCTGGCAGATATTTGAAATCATGAAATTTGCGAGAGACAGGGGGATCAACCACAACCTGCTTCTGGCAAAAGAATTTTCGGCTGTCCTCAAGATCGGACTGGGCCACGGCACGGCCACCCTTGCCGATTTTGGTTCCCTCAATTATAATACGGTCCGGAAATATCTGACTTACCTCTCGCGCATAAACCTCCTGCTGGTGGTCTCGAAAAAGCCCTTGAGGGTGAAATTCGTCCATGAACCGGTTTTTGACGAGATTTTGGCGCTGGCGGGGCTGGAACCAAAAGCTCCCAAACCGCCCGCCCACCCCGCCCCGACGTCTGGCTACCGGGAGATCCTGGCGTTGCTCAAGAAATTGAGGCAGGAGAAGAAGAACATCGATTTCTCCAAAATCGAGCAGGAGCGCAAAATCGAATTCACTTCCGCCTCGACACAGCTGGAAGGGAACACGTTCACGCTGGAGCAGTCCAAAGACCTGATTCTTCATGACACCGTGCCGCATGATAAGAAGCTGCGGGAGGCCAACGAAGTCCGCAACTATTACGCCGCAGTGGACCACCTGCTTCGTCTCAGGGATGAGCCCATCTCCACCGCCCTCATCATGGATTTGCACCGCATCGCCATCTTCAATCTGGGGGTGAAAGAAGGGGCGAGATCCCCCAATGTCTCCATCGCGGGCAATCCGTTCTACAAGATGTCCCGGTTCCAGGACATCTATCCGCAACTGGAAGCGCTGTGCGCCAAAATCAACGATTTCACGGCAAAAAAACGCAGCGTGAAGGAGGCTGTCGAGTTCGCGACGTTCGTGCACAACGAGTTCCAGCACATTCATCCTTTTGAGGACGGCAACAGCCGGGTGACCCGGCTGCTGTGGAATCACGTGCTGCTCAAAAGCGGTTTTCCGCTCATCAACATCTACTCCAATGCGCGGGAGGAGTATCTTTCCCTGACCAAGATGGCCCGGCATCGGGATGATGGAAAATTAAACGCTTTCCTGGTCCGGGTGATCCAGGACAACCTCTACAAGCTGACGCGGCTGGAGCCATAGCGCGGGCCGGCAGCACGTCGATCCCTCGGGCCTACGACGCGCACAATCCAACTGATTTTACGGACTTGGAGCAAGCAGCACTAGGAAGACGGGCAAGATCGTGGTTATTCCAGCTCGCCGACCATCTCCATGAAGGCCTTTTATGAATCGGACCGCAACCGCAGTGCGAAAAGGCCTTCAGGCGAAAACAAAACTCACTCCAACTCGCCGACCATCTCCATCACTGTGACCATCTCGCTGATCTTCTCGTAATCGGCGGGCCTCCCGATGTCCAGCCAGTATTCGTCGAACACGAATCCGTTGATTTGCTGCTTGGACGCGAGCAGGCGCGGGAAAACATTTTTGGCGAAATCCTCTTTCGGCTTTATGTAATCGAAAATCCTGGGCTCGAGCACATACACGCCCGCATTCACCAAATTCCGCACGATGGGCTTTTCCTCGAACGCGACGATCCTCTCTTTGGCATCCAGCTTCGCCACCCCGTATTCGAGAGGCACGCCCGTGCGCTTGAGCGAGACCGTGGCGATGCCGCCCTGCTTCTTGTGGTATGCGTACATCTTCTTGAGGTTCAGGCGCGAGAGATGGTCTCCCATCTGCACCAGGAACGGCTCATCCGCCCATTTCCTCAAGGGAACGAGGGAGCCGGCCGTGCCCGCTTCGCCCTCTTCCACGGCATACTGTATTTTCACGCCCCACTTTGAGCCGTCGCCGAAATAGTTCATGATCTGCTCCTTGAGGTAGCCCACCGTCATGTAGATGTCGTTAAAGCCGTTCCTTTTCAGATGCCTCACCACGTATTCCAGAATGGGCCGCTCGCCCAGCGGAAGCATGGGTTTGGGCGTGGTATATGTGAGCGGGCGAAGGCGCGTTCCTTGTCCCCCGCAGCAGATGATGGCTTTCATGCAAAAACACCCCGATGTCTTGGATTGCGTTATGCTCCTGTTTTTGTTATATCTATGGCCCTGTTTTTTTTGTCATATTCTTGTTTTTTCCACCCGGACTTTATATTCGTTCATCAGAGAGACGGCCTTCTCCTCGTCCGGGCTTTCCGCGAACACGCGGATAAAGTCTTCCGTGCCCGAGGCCCGTGCCAGCACCCACGAGTCGCCCATGTCCAGGCGGAATCCGCCTTGCACCTCGCGCAATCTGTTTTTGCCCGTTTTCTCCGTCTTCACGTCCGCCAAGAGGCGCGCGACGAGCCGGGCGTTCTCCCCTTTCTTGCACGCGATTTTCGTCTTGGAATTGTAATACCTGGGCAATTCGTCATGCCATTCGGCCAGCGGTTTTATGGCCACCATCTCCATGAGCTTGCAGGCGGCCAGCACCCCGTCCTTGGCCAGCGAGAAGCGCGGCCAGACGATGCCGCCCACCTCCTCGCCCCCGCTGACCACCTTCCTGCCGAGCGCGCGCATCCGCTCCGCGAGGTAGGGCGCGCCCACGTCCGTATATTCTATCTTCGCCCCGTGCTTGGCGGCTACATCCTCGACCACCCGGCTGGTGGCGACGGTGGTGACAACGAATTTTTCATCCGTTTGCGTTTCCGGCTTCCGGCCCTTGGGCGCTTTCCCGCCTTTTTCCATCGTCTGAAGCGCCCACTGGGCCGCGAGCGCGACGCATTTGTCCCCGACGAGCCAGCGCCCCCGCCCGTCCACGAACACCACGCGGTCCGCGTCCCCGTCATACGCCACGCCGAAATCGGCTCCCTCGCGCGGCACCGCCTCGATGAGCGCCTTCACGTTGCCTTCCGTCGGCTCGGAAGGCCGGCCGGGGAACGAGCCGTCCAGTTTTTCGTTGAGCACCACCACGTCGGCGCCCAACGCCCGGAAGAGGGCGGGCGCGACCAGCGTCGAGGTGCCGTTCCCGACGTCGGCGACGATTTTCCATCTTTTCTTTTTCGCGATGGCTTTCCGGTCCACGAAGGCGAGCACCGCTTTCTTGTATTCTCCGATGGCATCCGGTGCGTCGATTGTTCTTCCGATCTGCTGCCACTCCAACGCCGGCGCGTGCGGTTTTCCCACCCAACGGGCCATGTCCGCCCCCCGCTGCCTGGAGACGGCCACGCCGTCTCCGTCCACGAACTTGAGCGCGTTCCACTGCGGCGGGTTGTGGCTGGCGGTGACGATGACCAGCCCGTCGCAGCCGTAATTCCCGTTCGCCCATTCGGCCATCGGCGAGGTGGCGATGCCGATGTCCAGTACGTCGCAACCGCCCTCCATGAGGCCGGCCGCCACCGCCTGCGAGATGCATGGCGAGGTCGCGCGCATGTCGCGCGCGAGCGCGGCCAGCGGCCGCTCCCTGTTTTCGCGCGCTTTCGCCCCTGCGTTTTCGCGGGGATGTTTTTTCACGAATTGCGCGAACGCATATCCGAAGTCCATCGCCGCTGCCGGGTGAAGCTCGTCAAAAAGCCCCCGAACGCCATTGGTGCCCAATGCCAGTGCCATACCTGAAGGATTGGCGCTAACAAATAAAAAGGCGGGAGGGCCGCTGTTTTAAAATCCGGTGCGGCCTATTCTCCCCATGAGCATCCAACGAGCGGATCCTACGCCGTCCGACGAGAAGGACCGGCTGGCGCGCGAGCAGGATCGGCACGAGTTGGCCCACGTGGCGAGCCGGGGGATGGTGTTCAAGTTCGGCTCCCTCTTCGCCTCCAAGGTATTCGGCCTCGTTTTCCAGATCCTCGTGCTCAACGTCCTGCCGAGCCTCGCGGCCGGCCTGTATTCGGCCGCCTACAACATCGCGCTGGGCATCTCCGCCTTCGCGAGCCTCGGCATCCAGAGCGCGCTCATGCGCTATGTGCCCATGCACATCGCGAGGGGAGAGCCGCCCAAGGCCAAGGAGGAGATATGGACCTCCGCGGTCATCCTCTTCGCCTTCAGCCTGCTGGTGCTGGCCGCCATGCTCCTGCTCTCCGAGACCGTGATCTCGTTCTACGCGCCCGAATACCACGACCAGATCCGCCCGCTGTTCCTGCTGGCGGCCGTGCTCGCGTTCGCCATGCTCAACTTCAACCTCTGGTCGGCCATCCTCGATTCGCTCAAGAAGTTCGAGCTCAACGCGCTCATCCAGGTGGTCGTGCAGGCGGTGAAAGTCGCCCTCGTGGTGGCCGCCGTGCTCTTGGGCGTCGCCAGCGCCGGCGTGTTCCTCCAGGCCACGGTGGCGGCCTTCGTTGTGGCCACTCTGATCCTTACCATCCCCATCTGGCAGTACCTGTGCTCGATCCCGGGCAAGCTCCGTTTCAACCCCTCGCTCATCTTAAAGAACATCGCCTTCGGCCTGCCCATCTACCTCAGCTCGACGGCCGACGTGCTCACCACGGCCATGAGCGCGCCCATCCTGCTCTATTTCTACCCCCTGCAGGTCGCCGGCTACGCGGCCGCGGTGATGATCGTGCAGAACATCGCGCCGGTCGTCTTCTCCCCCATCGGCTCGGTCGCGCAACCCCTGATGGTGGAGCGCCACGAGCGAAAATCCGACATGTTCGGCTCCCTCGTGCGCGAGAGCTCGCGCTGGACCGCGTACCTGGGCATCCCGCTGCTTTTCGTGTTCGTGCTCTACGCCTCTGCGTTCCTGGGCGTGCTCACGCCGGCGTACAAGTCGAGCTATATCCTCATCTGGCTCTTCGCCCCCATGTCCATTGCCTCCCTCCTCTCCAGCCCGAGCCGCAACGCCCTCTTCGCGCGCGGGAACCTCAAGGTGCTTCTGGGAGCCAGCCTTTCCATGCTGGCCCTCAATCTGGTCTTAAGCTGGTATTTCATCCAGCAATGGGGGGCCGTCGGCGCGGCCATGGCCACCTCCATCTCGGTCTTCCTGGGCGAATCCGCCATCGTGCTGGCCGCCCGCTTCACCTTCGGCGCCAAATTGCATCCGGACATCTGGCGCGCTCTGGGCGCCGGCTTCGTCATGCTGGCCGTCGGCTTCGCTCCCCTGCCCGTCCTCAACGCCTCGCTGAGCCTCTGGGCCGAGAGCGGGCTCATCCCCATGGCCATCGCCGCGATCATCTCCGCCGTCGTGTACGGCCTCTCGGTCCTGGCGCTGGGCGGCATCCGCAAAAACGACTGGGAGCTGGGGCTCAAGCTGGCGCACCGCAACGGACTGGAGCCCTTGCTGCGCCGCCTGCCGTTCGTCTGGCCGTTGCTCGTGCGCCTGAGCGGAAGGCAGACGGGGTAGGACGAAAAAAGAAAAGACGAAAACGAAAAGAATAGGACGGAAAAAAGAATACGGTGAACAAACGGAAAGAACAAGGCAAGAAGCCGCCGCTCAACCGTTAAGCCGAAAAATCCAGCCCCCATCGCCTCGTCGCTGTGGTCTTATGAAACTCATCGCCGACCTCCACATCCATTCCAAATACGCGCGCGGCTGCTCGCCCCGCATGGACATCCCCTCGCTGGCTCAGGCGGCCAAGCTCAAAGGGATACACCTTGTGGGCACCGGGGATTTCACCCACCCCAAGTATTTCGAGGAGATCAAATCGGCCTGCGCCATCGACGAGGCGAGCGGTTTCCTCTCGCACGGCGGCGTCTTCTTCGTGCCGACCGTGGAGACCAACAACCTGTTCCAATCCAGCGACGGCAAGAACCGGCGCGTGCACGTGCTGGTCGTGATGCCCGACCTCGAGTCCGCGGCCAGTTTTTCCGAGCAGGTATCCTCCTCATCCAAACTCGGCACGGACGGGAGGCCGTGGGTGCGCCTCTCCCTTGCGGAGATGACCGAGCGTGCGCTCTCCGTCCATCCCGAATCACTCGTCATCCCGGCGCACATCTGGGCGCCCTGGTACGGCGTGTTCGGCTCCAAGGGCGGATTCGGCTCGCTAAGCGACGCCTTCGAGGACCAGACGAAGAACGTCCATGCCATCGAGACCGGGCTCTCGTCGGATCCTCCCATGAACTGGCGGTGCAAATGGCTCGATTCCGTCCAGCTCCTCTCCTTCTCCGATGCCCACTCACCCCAGAACCTGGGGCGCGAGGCCAGCCTATTCGACCTGCCGTCCCTCTCCTACGGCGAGCTTTATCGCGCCGTCCGCGACAAATCGCTGCGCCGCCTCGAGCGCACCTACGAGTTCTTCCCGCAGGAGGGCAAGTATTTCGCCGACGGGCACGCGGACTGCCAGGTATGCACCACGCCGCAGCAAACGAGGGAATACGGCGGGCGCTGCCCCAAATGCGGGAAAAAGATCACCGGCGGCGTGCTCGGGCGCATCGACGCGCTCGCCGACCGCCCGGAAGGGGAGGCGCCCAAGGACGCGCCCCCCTACACGAGCATCGTGCCGCTCGCGGATTTGATCGCGATGGCCCTGGACTGCGGGAAAACGACCAAAAAACCCCTCGCCGCCTACGATGCGCTGGTGCGCGTTTTCGGCAGCGAATTCAACGTGCTGTTCGCGAAGAGCGGCGAAGTGATGGAGAAATACGACGCCAACCTGCGCGCCTTCGGCCCGCTCTCCTCGCACCATCTCCAAGCCATCGCCGAGGCGATCGACAAGATGCAACGGCACGCGCTTGTCCTGACGCCCGGCTACGACGGCCATTTCGGAAAAATCGGCTTGCCAAAAATCTGATCGGGCCCGGGGAGATTTGAACTCCCAACCTTCGCCTCTCTCCCTGCCCATTCGATGAACACGAATCCTCGATTCAATTTCTTTCTTTTGAACCCGAGGGCCTTTTCTTTCTTTTTCCGTAAAGAAAGAAAAGGGGCTCTTAGGAGGGCGCTGCTCTATCCAAGTTGAGCTACGAGCCCATTTTCCATTTTTTGTTTTTTCTATCCGGGCGCTGCTCTATCCATCGGCCAGCGCGAAGCGGTTGCCGACGCGTGAGACGCCGAAGGCGGCTCACTGCGAGTTGAGCTACGAGCCCATTTTCCATTTTTTGTTTTTTCTATCCGGGCGCTGCTCTATCGCCAGCCCGAAGGGTTGGCGAATTGCCGGCAGATTGCTGCCGGCATGTTCCATTGACAGGCGCGAAGCGACTGTCAACGCGTGAGACGCCGAAGGCGGCTCACTGCGAGTTGAGCTACGAGCCCATTTTCCATTTTTTGTTTTTTCATTTTTTTTACGAGGAAGAAATCACCAGATTTTAGGCGGCTCCCCCTTCCCTTATTTCCCCCGCGAGCTTTATTAAACCTCGACTGTAAAGCCGCATCGGTACATCTCATGCAAGACCTCGGCCCCCCTCAGCGCACCTGGCATCCGCCCTACGGCTGGTGGATCTACCTCCTCGCCATCTTCCTCTTCAACGTCCTCATCTTCGCCACGCCGCTCCTCCTTCATTCCGCGCCGGACATCGGCCTTCCACTCTACGAGGCCTTCCATTACACCTGCCACCAGCTCGACTACCGCTCCCTGTGCTATTTCCCCTCTCAGATCACCTCCCCCATCTCGGACTGCAAGCCCTGGGACGGCACCCTGCATTACGACCGCAACCCGATGCCAGTCAACAACGGCGTGGTCGGCTACAAGATCCCGGTCTGCGCGCGGGACGTGGGCATCTACCTGTTCATGCTCATCGGCGGCCTGCTCTGGCCCCTCTTCTCCAAACCCGCCTCCACCAGATGGCCGTACATGTGGATCCTGGTCATCGCCCTCATCCCTACCGCCATCGACGGCTTCACCCAGCTCTTCGGCTGGCGCGAGAGCACCAACCTCCTGCGCCTGATCACCGGTGCCATCATGGGCATCGTGCTGCCGTTCTACATCATCCCCCTGCTCAACGACGTATTCTCGTTCATGGACAAGAACGCCCCCGACAAGGGCGCGAAATCCGCACAGAAAGCATGAGCCATCATTCGCACCGAGCCGTTTATCGCGTCCATCTCCCTGTTTTTCCCGGCGACAAGGAATAAAGGTATAAGAAATGCGCGCAGCAAATCGTTTCATGCGCAACCCGCCCGCCCGAATAGCGCTCACGTGCCATTGGGCCCAGTCGGCCATCGGGCCGACTCGGGCCCCGCCGCTTTCCCCGCTCGCTTCCACCTTGCGCGAGGCCATCCTGCGCCACCTGGACTTCCGCGTGGCCGTCGCCTTTTCCGGCGGCCTGGATCCCACCACGCTCGCCACGGTGGCCAGCCAGCAGGTCGAGACCCTTCCCATCACCGTGTGCATGGCCGGAAGCCTGGATGTTCAGGCCGCAAAAGAGGCGGCCGACGCGCTCTCCCTGCCGCTCCATCTCGTCCGATTGGACGAGGCGAAACTGCTCTCTGATTATTCCATGTGCTGGAACATCCTGCCGGGCACCCTCACCGAAATGGAACTGATGGCCGGCACGTTCGCCGTGTGCGAGGCCGCCCAAGCGCTGGGCACCCAGTCCATCCTTTTCGGATCGGGCGCGGAAGAGCTGTTCATCGGATATCACAAATATTTCGAGGCGCACTCGAGCGGCGACGACCTGGACGCGCTGCTCTCCAGGGAAATCGAAACGCTTCCCTCGCGGGATCTGGCCCGCACGCAAAAAGTCGCCGGCCATTTCGGCCTTGAGGCGAAATTCCCGTTCATGGACACGGAACTCGTAAAAGCCGTCCGACAGGTCCCGCTTTCCGTCCGCCTGGGCCGCCTCGAAGACAGGAAGCCCCTCCTGCGCGCCCTGGTCAAGGAGCTGGGCGTGCCTGAATGCGCGCGCTTAAGGCCCAAGAAGGCGATGCAGTACTCGAGCCGCATCCATTCTTCCATGCTCCGGCTGGCCAAAGCCGGGAAGATAAAACCATTGCCGCCGAAAAAGCCGTTCGAATACGACTAGCACAAAAGTTTTCTACTGTTTCTCCAGCGCTTTTTCCCTCTCCTTCTCGGTGAGGATGATGACCCCTTCCTCGTCGCGCACGATGCACAGGCCGAGGTTGGGCAACTTGAAGAGGTTGAACCCTTTTTTCTCTTCCATCTCGCGCCAGGCCCACTGGATCAGCAGCTTCGCCTCCTCTTCGCTGATGATATGGCCCGCCTCTTTGGTGATCGTCATGCGCACCTCCATCCGGGCCGGATCGGCGCGAGCGCCCGGGGCGGCCTGCCGGCCTTTTGCGTGCGCAAGTTGGGCGTCTTCCATGTCCTCTTTTTCGCCGCCGGGTTTTATAAGCCCGTAAAGCGAAAGAAGACCATGGCATCGGCAAGGCAAAAACCGGACAACGCCCTGCTCTGGGCATCGCTGTTCGTCACGCTCGTTTCGCTCATCGCGCTGGCGCAGGCGTTCGGATTATTCCAGTCCAGCCTGCCCCTCACGCAGCTGGCCCTCATGTCCGCCGCCCTGACGCTGGTGCTCGCTTCCAGCCGGAAGCAATGAACGCCAAGCGGCGGACCGGCCGCCCATCCCAACCCATCGGGGTTCCAAGCCCTATCGGCTTACAAGCCAAGCCGAAATTCCAAATCCATCCATGTTCATGGTGATATCATGCGACAAGTGTACGAAATTCCCATCGAGAAGAAATCCCCGCTCACGGCCATCCTCGAGGCCGACCCGTACGGCGAGAACGAGCCCGAGCCGTTCCACCACGTCAGCTTCGGACGCAATGGCTATAAAATAAAAGACGGCGTGATGCTCGGCGAGGACAAGGCGAAGATCTATCTTTACCTGCGCGGGCCGGACGAGTTCGAGAAGTTCGTGCTTCTCAAGCTCAAGGACCTCGCCGCGCGCTGCAAACCGGAAGATGAAACGCGCATCGCCGCCAAATTCGACGAGGAGGAAGGCAACGCCGAAGTCGGGATGGGCGCGATTTTCGGATGAGCGCCCCACGTCGAGCGGTTCGGTGACGGCACCTTTTTAAATCCTCGTCACCATATCCATCTTCACGTCTCTTTACGTCAAGTAAAAGATGACACTCCCGGCACATGCCGAGAATCATCCGAAGGCCTTCCGGCTGTAGGATTTTGCGTTTAGTGATATCAATGGGCAAACGTCATTCTCACAAAAAAGGTTCGGTCGGCTTCAGGCCGAGAAAGCGCGCCGTCAATCAGATGCCGCGCGTGGGCTTCTGGCCCAAGGCCGCCGACAAGCGCCTCCTGGGTTTCGCGGGCTACAAGGCCGGCATGACCACCATCTCCTATGTCGACGACTCGACCTCGCCCAACGCCGGCAACGAGATCTACGGCGCGGCGACCGTCATCGAGGCGCCCCCGATGACCGTCTATGGCATCCGGGGCTTGAAGGCCGGACAGGTGGTCGCCGACGAAATCACCTCCGACGAGAAAATCCTCAAAACGCTTGGGACGAAATCCAAGAAAAAGAATTCTCTTTCTGCCGACAAGATCTCCGAAGTTTTCGTGCTCGCATTCACTTCCCCCGACCAGTGCGGATTCGGGAAAAAATCGCCTGAGAAGATGATGATCGGCGTCGGCGGCAAGGACGTGGCCGAGAAGCTCGACTATGCCAAGAGCCTCCTGGGCAAGACCGTCAAAGCCTCTGAGGTGTTCAAGAGCGGCGAATTCACCGACATCATCTCGGTCACCGTCGGCAAGGGCTGGCAGGGGTCCGTCAAGCGCTTCGGCACCGCCACCCAGCGCAGGAAAGCCACGGGCAAAGTGCGCCACATCGGCACGCTGGGCGCCTGGCATCCGGGTTACGTGCAGTACACGGTCCCCATGCCCGGACAGATGGGCTACCACAAGCGCACCGAGATCAACAAGCGCGTCATGAAAATAACCGCCCCCGAGGAAGTCAACTGCAAGGGCGGTTTCAAGCACTACGGCATCCTCAAGAACGAATGCCTCCTCGTCCTCGGCTCGGTCGGCGGCCCGGTCAAGCGCCTCATCCGCCTGCGCAAAGCGGCGCGCAAAGACGTGATCAAGCCTCCCGAGCTGCGCAGCATCTCGCTCGAATCCAAGCAATGATGAAACGATGAGCAAATACGGAAACGATGAACAACCTGTGATCCTCATGGTCAAAGTCCCCGTGTATTCAAGCAATGGAAAGAGCGCCGGCGAGACGGCCCTGCCCGAGGCGTTCTCGGAGGAGGTCCGCGCCGACCTCGTCGCCCGCGCGGCCATCTCGGACCAGTCCGAGCAATACCAGCCCAAGGGTGCCGATCCGCTCGCCGGCCTCAAGACCTCGGCCCGCTACCGGGGACGCAAGGAGGACTTCGGCTCCATCAAGAACCACGGCATCTCCATGCTACCCCGCGAAGTGCTCGCCAAGGGCAAGTTCGGCAAGGTGCGCCGCATCCCCTCGTCCGTGAAGGGGCGCCGGGCCTTCCCGCCGCAGGTGGACAAGAAGCTCACCGAGAAGGTCAACAAGAAGGAATACGCCAAGGCGCTGCGCTGCGCGCTCGCCGCGTCGGCCAGCCACAAGCACGTGCTCGCGCGCGGGCACAAGGTGGACTCCAAGATCGCGCTTCCCATCGTGCTTGACGCCTCTACAGAATCCATTTCAAAAACCCAGGAGGCCCAGAAGCTCTTCATGCTCATCGGACTCTCATCCGACCTCGCGCGCTCCAAGATTTCGCGCCCCCGCTCCGGCGTGGGATCGCGAAAAGGGGGCGTGCGCCGCGCCAAGAGCCTGCTGGTGGTCGTCGAGAACACGGGCTGCCCGCTCTACCGATCCGCCCGCAACATCGCCGGCGTCGACGTGGTTGGCGTGTCCGACCTGAAGGTGCTCGACCTCGCGCCCGGCGCGAAGGCCGGCCGCCTCGCCGCCTACACCCAGTCCGCGCTTGAAGCCGTGCAGAAGCGCCTCGCGCACCAGTGAAGATGACGAATCTCCCATGTGATATTTATGGTCAATAAACCGGTCGCCAAGAAAGTCGTCGCCAAGACGTTCACCCGCCCCCTGCCGCACGTGTCCGAGGGCAACATCCTGCACTATCCGATCACCACCGAGCGCGCCATCGCGATGATCGAGCTGGAGAACAAGCTCGTGTTCGTCGTGGCCCTCAACGCCACCAAGCCGCAGATCAAGAAGGAGGTCGAGCGCCTCTTCAAGGTCAAGGTCGGTTCGGTCAACACCAAGATCACGGTCAAGGGGCTCAAGCAGGCCTACGTGCGCCTCAAGGAAGGCAAGGCGGACGACATCGCCGCGTCGCTCAAGATCGTATGAACCGGATGAACCATCTCGCATGAACGTCATGAATCATCAGCCATGTGATATTTATGGGTAAACTGCTCAAACAGCAACGACGGGGCAAGGGATCGGGCGCGTACCGCGCGCCGTCCCACCGCTACAAGGCCGAGATCGCATACCGCCTGCTCGACGACATCGAGAAGGGCGGAAGCCTGCGCGGCGCGGTGAGCGAATTCATCGACAACCCCGCCCACCAGGCCGTGCTCATGCGCGTGTATTTCACCAACGGCGAGGACGTCGTCCTCCCCGCGCCCGAAGGCATCGCCATCGGAGACGAGGTGTTCTCCGGCGTCGGCTCGCCCATCCGCCTGGGCTCGGTCCTTCCGCTCTCGCAGATCCCCGAAGGCGCCTACATCTTCAACCTCGAGCGCTCCCCCGGGGACGGCGGGAAGCTCGTGCGCGCCCCCGGTTCGTACGCCGTGGTTTCCTCCAAGGAGGCCCGCACCATCTACGTCAACATGCCCAGCCGCCACACGCTGGAGCTGCAGCCGACCTGCCGCGCGCAGATCGGGATCACCTGCGGCGGCGGGCGCCTGGAGCGCCCCATGCTCAAGGCCGGCGTGAATTTCTTCAAGAAGCACGCGCAGAACCGCAAGTGGCCGGTCAACCGGGGCGTGCACATGTCCGCCTACACCCATCCGTTCGGCGGCAAGCAGCACCACAAGGGCCGCAGTTCGGCCACCAGCCGCGGCGCACCGCCCGGCCGCAAAGTCGGCAACATCGCCGCCAAATCCATGGGCCGGCGCAAGAGCACGACGCAGGATTAATCGCAAATAAATTATGAGGAACAAATGATTGTAAGGCCCAAGAACCGCGAAGGGGGGAGGGTCAGGAATAGCGTAAAACTGGGGAGGGGGGGTCGAACCCCCCTCCACGGTTCCGATCTGGTGAATGTATGGTTCGAATCGACAAATACCGCGGTCTTGGCAAGAAAGACCTCGAAGGCATGGGCCTGGAAGAGGCCCTGCCCCTCATGACCTCCCGCTGCCGGCGCGCCATCGTCCGCGCCGAGGCCGGAAAAAACCCGGTCCTCAAGCGCTTCATCCGCCGCGTGGCCCAGATCAAGAAGACCAATCCCAAGAAGACGATTCGCACGCACCTTCGCGACGCGCCCATCCTGCCCTCGTGGCTTGACCTCACCTTCGGGGTGCACGACGGCAAGACGTTCAAGCCCGTCCTCATCACGGTGGACAAGCTCGGCGGGCGCCTCGGCGATTTCGCGCACACCACCGGGCGCGTGCTGCATTCCGGCCCGGGCATCGGCGCCACCCGCGGCTCGAAGTTCATCCCGCTCAAGTGATCCCCATGGCCAATTACGCATACCAACCCGCCAAGAACGAACGCGTTGCGCGTGCCCGAGTGGAGGGCGTCAATGCCAGCTACAAGGATCTGTGCAACGTCTGCTCCAACGTGCGCGGCCGGCGCGCCGACAAGGCGCTCCAATTTCTCACGGAGGCGGCGGACGGAGAGCGGCCGGTGCGTTATTTCAATTACAACAAGCGGCGCGGGCATCTGCGCGAGCTGGGCGGCAAGAAGGGCGGCTGGCCCGTGAAGTCGTGCAAAATCGTGCGCGACCTGCTCGCCAACGCGATGGCCAACGCCGTCGCCAAGAACATGGGCGATTGCAAGATCTCGCACATCCAGGCCAACAAGCAGGACATCTTCGGGCGCATGTCTCCCAAGGGCCGGCGCATCCGCCAGGACCTGGAGACCGCGTTCGTCGAGATCGTGCTCGAGGAATTGAAAGCTCCTCCGGCGCCAAAAGCAGGTGCCAAGAAAGACGCTAAAACGCCAGAAGCCAAGAAGGGCGAAACCAAGAAAACCGCCGAGACAACGCTCGAAGCCAAGAAAGCCGAGGCGAAACCCGTCGAGGCCAAGAAAGCCGAGGAGAAGAAGGAGCCTAAACCAATCGAAGCCCCGAAGAGCGAGGCGAAACCCGCCGAAGCCAAGAAAGCCGAGGAGAAGAAGGTTCCCGCGCCCGCAACGGCGGCGCCCGTCCGGAATTAACATTGACAAGGTGTGAATGTGGGTATTGAGAAGAAATTCGTCGAAGAAGCCATCGTGCGCTACCAGGTCGCCAATTTCCTCGAGAGGGAACTGGACCGCGCGGGCTTCACGCGCGTGGACATCCAGCGCACCCCCATGGTGACGCGCATCGCCGTCGAGGTCACCACGCCCGGCCGGGTCATCGGCAAGAAGGGCAAGACCATCCACGATCTCACCGACGCCATCAGCCGGGAATTCCACATGGAGAACCCGCAGATATCTGTGGTGGAGTGCAAGAACCCGGACCTCGAACCGAGGCTCATCGCCAAGAAAGTTTCCCGATTCATCGAGATGGGAAAGAAGCCCCGCGCCATCCTGCACGCGGCCCTGCGCGACATCATGAGCCATGGCGCGCTCGGCGGCGAGATCATCGCGGCCGGCAAGATCGCCGGCAAGGGCGGCCGTTCGAAAGCCCTGCGCGTGGCAGCGGGCTACGTGCCCAAAGCCGGCGAGCCGGCCCGCCTCGTGCACGAGGCCCACGTCACCGCCTACCCCAAGGCCGGTGCCATCGGGGTTTTCGTCCGATTGGTCACGCCCGGGACCGTGTTCCCGGACAAGGGAGAAGTCAAAAAGGTGGAAATCCCCAACATCATCGCCCAGGCCGAGGACGTCTCGGAGAACTCCGTCCCGCGCTCGGAGGGCGACGATGCGCCCGACCCCCTCAAAGGGGCCACCTCCCCGCCGCGCCGACGCGCGGCCCCGCGCCCGCACCGGCGCTAAACAAGCACATGAATAGGTTGTATGTATGGCCATTATCCGCAAGAAAGAACTCAAAGGCATGGGCAAGGAAGCCCTCGAGGCGAGGTTGTTCGAGGTCCGCAAGGAGCTCAACACCGAGCACGGCCTCGTGATGCGCGGCGGCCGCTCCTCCAATCCGGGGCGGATCAAGGAGCTGCGCCACACGGTCGCTCGCATGCTCACCTATCTCCACCAGAAAACCCGCGCCATGGCGGGAAAGAAGACGGGCGGGGCCGCGAAGGCCGCCGCGCCGACAGCCACCCAACCGACCGCCCCCAAAGATAGAACAAAAGAGAATAAGGCGATGAACCCTGCCGGCGCGAAGCCGTCGGGCCAGCCAACCCAATCGAGGTGAAATCAAGTGCCGGAGATTTGTCCAAAATGCGGTCTGATGAAGGAGATCTGCGCGTGCGATATCCTCGAGAAAGAGGACGTGCGCAAGATCCGCGTGTATGCCACGAAGAAACGATTCAAGAAACTGGTGACCGTCCTCGAAGGACTGGACGCCGAACGACTCGACGAATGCGCCAAGGAACTCAAGCACAAACTCGCCTGCGGCGGGACCGTCAAGGACGGTCTCATCATCCTGCAGGGCAACCATCTGACGAAGATGAAAGCCCTGCTGGTGTCGATGGGATACCCTGCCGAGAGCGTGTTCATCAGCATGGGATTGGAATGATGATCGAGGGATGAACGCCAAACGGCGAAGAACGAACAGGTGATGCTAAAAATCATGGACAAACTCATGCTCGAAGAATGGATCGGCAAGAATGCCAAGGTCGTGGGCGCCTCGAATCCGGCCCTCATCGGCCTCTCGGGGCGCGTCATCGACGAGACGCTCCGAACCGTGTCGATCGACACTCCATCGGGCCCGAAGCTCGTCCCCAAGGACGGGACGACCTTCGAAATCGCCTCCGAGGGCGGCCATCCCGTCCTCATCGAGGGTTCGGACGCGCTCGTCCGGCCGCATGAGCGGTCCAAGAAATTGTACAAGAAAATCCGCTGAACGAAGAAATCCGATGAATGCATTGATGCAGAACGCGATGCAATCCAACATGACATTCGAGTGTGAATCCTTATGGGAAGCAAAAACATCAACCGCCCGCTCTCCAAGCGCGGCTTCATCACCCGCGGCGTCGTGGTATCCGCCCGCGCCAAGCGCACGGTCATCGTGCAGCGCGACATGGTATCCTACATCGCCAAGTACCGCCGCTACGCCCGCAAGATATCCAAGATCGCGGCGCACAACCCCGACGAGATCGGCGCGCAGATGGGCGACGTGGTCGAGATCGCCGAGTGCCGGCGCATCTCCAAGACCAAGGCGTGGATCGTCACCAAGATCGTGGTCAAGGGGCACGGCCGCCTCGATCCGGGGCAGGTGAAGGCCCATGACGAGGCGCAACGCGCCAAGAAGACGCGCGAGGAGAGCCTCGCCGAGGACGCCGCGGCCAATTCGGGCCCGGAGGACAAGCCGGCCGAATGAGCCGCCCGTGAACTCATCGACGTGATACTATGAAAGGTTTGGGAGCCAACGTAACCAAGGGCCTTCAGGTCGGCTCGCGCTTTACGTGCGCGGACAACTCGGGCGCCAAGGTCGTGCAGATCATCGGCGTGAAGGGAGCCAAGGCCAAGCACGCCAAGTACCCGGCCGTCGGTGTCTCCGACATCGTCATCGTGGCGGTCAAGAAAGGCACCACGGCGATGAAGAAGAAGGTGCTCCGGGCGGTCGTCGTGCGCCAGCGCCGCCCGTACCGGCGCCCGAACGGGATGCGCATCATGTTCGAGGACAACGCCGTGGTCATCATCGACGACCAGGGCCTGCCGGTCGGGACCGAGATCAAGGGCGCCATCGCCCGGGAAGTGGCCGAACGGTTCCCGAAAGTGTCGGCCATCGCCCCGGCCGTCGTGTAAATGGCATGATTCGTATGAATGACTGATGCTCAAGCTCCATAGGTGTTCATGATGACTTCGATCCAAGGACGAAAGCAGAGGCGCGCGCTGGTGAATGCGCCCATGCACAAACGCTCGAAAGAGATGCACGCGCACCTCGCAAAGAAGCTGCGCGAGCGCTTGGGGATCAGCCGCCGCTCCATGCTCATCCACAAGGGCGACCGCGTCCGCCTGCGCCGGGGCGACGATGCCGGCAAGGAGGGCGTGGTGATGGAAGTCGACCTCTCCGACCGCGTGGTCTATGTCGAGGGCGTCGTCTCCAAGACGGCCAAGGGAATGGAGAAGCTGCGCGCCGTGCGCCTCCCCAGCATCGAGATCATCGACGGTGATTTCACCAACAAGAACCGCAAAGCGATCCTGGACCGCTCCAAGAAGGTCCAGGCAAAAGCAAAGCCGGCCCCGCCGGCCAACTAGGATGATTATCTATGGCAAAGAAAGGTGGCTCCAAGCATTTCAAGCGCATCGGAATCCCGCGCATCCTGCCGATCCGGGCACGCAAGAGTCCGAAGTGGGTCCTCGCGCCGATCGCGGGTCCGCACCCCAAGCTCAACTCCGTCTCGCTGGGCGTGCTCTGCCGTGACATGCTCCATCTGGGCGACGATCTGCGCGAAGTCAAGCGCATCCTCGCGTCCGGTTCCGTCCTCGTGGACGGCAAGGCGGTGCGCGACGTGCGCCGACCCGTAGGCCTCATGGACCTGATCGAGGCGCCCAAGGACAACAAGGCGTGGCGCATGCAGATCGGCAAGGACGGTAAGTTCGTCGCCAACTCCATGACGCCCGGCTCGGTCCAGTTCAAGCTGGCCAAGGTCGTCAAGAAGACGATCGTGCCCTCAGGCAAGGTGTCGATCACCACGCACGACGGACGCACCATGCTCCTGGACAACAAGGTGAAGGTGGGCTCCACCCTCAAGCTCGGCATGCCTGGCATGAAGCTTGTGGGCCAGCTCCCGATGGAAGCGGGCGCCCGGTGCCTCATCACGCACGGCAAGCACGCCGGCGAGTTCGCCGTCCTGGAGCAGGTCATCGACCGCGTGGGTTCCATGGACCCCGAAGCGCGCCTGCGCTCGGGCTCCGAGAGCTTCATCACGGTCATTAAATACCTGTTCGTGGTGGACGCGGAATTCAACTGACCCCCATCATGAGGATATGATCCCAAAGCAGCTGATGTGTATGGCAAGCGAAGGAAACCAGACGAAGAACAACCCGATGCGGGACGTGGTCGTGGACAAGGTCACGCTCAACATCGGCGTGGGCAAGGCCGGCGCCGAGCTCGAGAACGCCAAGACCCTGCTCGAGCGCCTATCGGGCGGCAAGGCCATCGAGACGAAAGCGAAGGTGCGCAACCCGGTCTTCCACATCAAGAAAGGGGATCCGATCGGCGCCAAGACCACTCTGCGCGGCCCGACCGCCATCGAGTTTGTCAAGAAGGCCCTGCACACCAAGGAGAACCGCCTCTCCGGCCGATGCTTTGACAAACGGGGCAACTTCTCGTTCGGCGTGGCCGAATACATCGAGTTCCCCGGCGCGAAGTACGACCCGCAGATCGGCATCATCGGCTTCGACGTGTGCATCACGCTCAAGCGCCGCGGCGGCTGGCGCATCAAGGAAAGGCGCCGCGCGTCGGCGAAGATCGGCGGCTCGCACCTGCTTGGCAAGGAAGACGGCATCGAGTTCGCGAAGAAGACGTTCGGCGTACAAATCGCATGATGAGCCTGGCAGAAACATGTTCATGATATGGTGATGATTTGGCAAAGAAGGAGAAAAAACCCCGGCCGCTGGAATACGCGCTCAGAGCGAAAGGCAAGCGCAAATGCCGCCTGTGCGGAAACGCCCGCGGCATGATCCGCTCCTACGGCCTCGGCATGTGCCGGCGCTGCTTCCGCGAAGTGGGAGAGCGCATCGGGTTCAGAAAATACTAGAGTTGATATTATGTCAAACGATCTGCTCGCAGACGCCCTGAACACCATCAAGACCCACGAGGTCGCGGGTAAGCCCGACTGCGAGGTGAAGCCCTCCAAGATGGTGCGCGAAACCCTCAAGATCCTGCAGGCCAAGGGATTCATCGGCGACTTCGAGTTCGCGGACGAAGGCCGGGGCGGGTACTTCCGCATCAAGCTGCTGGGGCGCGTCAACCAGTGCGGCGCCATCAAGCCCCGCTACCCTGTGAAGAACGTCGAGCTGGCGGAGTGGGAACAGAAGTTCATCCCCGGTGTCGGCTTCGGGCTCATCATCCTCTCGACCCCCAAGGGCCTGATGACCAACGAGGACGCGCGCACCGCCAAGACCGGCGGCCGGCTCATCGCCTTCATATACTGACGTGATTCCCATGGTGTCCAAGAAGATCATCACCGAAACCGTGGCCATTCCGGCCGGCGTCACCGTCCAGATGGGCGGCGCCCAGGTGTCCGTTTCCGGGCCCAAGGGCAAGAATTCCCGCTCGCTTTCGTTGCGCGGCGTGGTCATCACCCTCAAAGGCCAGAACGTCGAGGTGACCGGACCCCTGCGCGAGGCCGGCACCGTGCGCTCGCACCTCTTCAACATGGTCAACGGCTCCAAGGACGGCTACACGCAGAAGATGAAGGTCATCTACGCCCACTTCCCCATCGCCATCGAGATCAAGGGCAAGGAGATCGTGGTCAAGAATTTCGTCGGCGAGAAGCAGCCGCGCCGGATCCATATCGTCGGGGACACCAAGGTCGAGGCCAAGGTGCCGGCCGTCACCGTATCGGGCCCCTGCAAGGAGGACGTTTTTCAGACCGTGGCGAACATCCGGCAGTCCACCCGCATCAAGAAACGCGACTCGCGCATCTTCCAGGACGGGATATATCCCGTCGACGAATAATGTCTGCATCGTAACGAATGAACCCCACGTGGTATTTATGGAAATCAAGAAACGGACCAAACCGACATTCGCCCGCCCCAACTACGGGCGCACGAGCCGCTCGCGCATCAAGGCCAACTGGCGCCGCCCGCGCGGCATCGACAACAAGAAGCGCTTCAAGTGGGCCTACATGGGCTCCTCGCCCTCCATCGGCTACGGCCAGGACAAGCGCATCAAGGACGTCCACCCGGCCGGCAAGAAGGAGGCGCGCGTCGAGAACCTCGCGCAGCTGGAGGCCGTGTCGGACCGCTTCGTGCGCATCGCCGCCGGCGTGGGGAAGAAACTGAAAACCAAGATGCTCGCGCTCGCCAAATCCAAGCACCTGCGCGTGCTCAATCCCTGAAAGGTCCGAATGAGCAAGAATCATGACGTGATATTTATGGCAACACACACCATCCGACGGCTCGCCGCGTCCATCATGGGCGCCGGGGAGAACCGCATCTGGTTCGACCCCGCTTCGGCTTCCCGCATCTCGGAAGCGCTCACGCGCGACGACGTGCGCCGCCTAATCGACGAGGGGCTCATCCGCGCCGAGCCCGCCCGCGGCGTGAGCCGCTTCCGGGGCCGCGACCGGGCGGAAGGCAAGCGCGTCGGCCGGCGCAAAGGGCACGGAAGCCGCAAGGGCACCGCCCATGCCCGCTCCAATCCCAAGGACGCGTGGATGGCCAAGGCCCGCTCGCAACGCAAGCTCTTGCGCAACCTGCGCGCGGACGGACGCCTCGATCCCGCGTCCTTCAGGAAGGCCTACCTGCTGGTGAAGGGCAACACCTTCCGGGGCAAGGCGGCCCTCACGGGCTACCTCAAGGAGAACAACCTCGTGACGGGCGCGGACAAGCCCAAGTCGGCACCCGCCCCGAAGGCCGTCCAGGCGCGCCCCGCCCAGAAAGTCCGGAGCGCCCAGACGGCCAAAGCCGATTCAAAACCTAAAAGTGGATGATTATGGGAACAGCAACCGGACCTTTGTATAAAGTGGCCTTCCGCCGCCGTCGCGCCAACCTCACGGATTTCTCCAAGCGCCTGGGATTGATCAAATCCCCCAACCCGCGCCTGGTGGTGCGCGCCTCCTGCAAGGGCATCGTCGCCCAATTGGTGGGCTTCGACGCCCGGGGAGACCGCGTGGTCGCTTCGGCGCATTCGGCCGAGCTGGACGCTTACGGATGGCTTTCGCAGGCCAACACGCCCACAGCCTACCTCTGCGGGCTGCTCGCCGGCCAGCGCGCCAAGAAGGCCGGCGTGAAGACCACCCACCTCGACTTGGGCATGAAGACGCCCAGCAAGGGGAACCTCCTCTTCGCGGCGGGCTTGGGCGCCAAGGCCGCGGGCCTGCAAGTGGGCGTGCCCGACGAGCTGGTGGACGCCCCGCGCCTCGAGGGCAGCCACATCGCCGCCTACGCGCAGGCGCTCAAAAGCAAGGACGACGCCAAGTTCAGGAAGCATTTCTCGCGATACATCGCCAAGAACATCGACGTGACGGCCCTGCCGAAAGTTTTCGCGGCCGCCAAAGCCAAGATATTGAGTGGGTGAATGGATGAGACGTGATAATAACCGCCGCCGAAGACCGGAGAATCGGGAACCCCGCCCGGAGTGGATCCCAAAAACCGACATCGGCCGCAAAGTCAAGAACAACGAGGTCACCTCGCTCGAGGACATCTACGCCCTGGGCAAGCCCATCCTCGAGACGGGGATCATCAACCACCTCTTCCCGGAACTCCACGAAGAGACGTTGGAGATCAACAGCACCCAGCGCATGACCGACTGCGGCCGCAAGGCCCAGTTCCGCGCCATCGTGCTGGTGGGCGACCGCAAAGGCCACTTCGGCATCGGCGCCGGCAAATCCGAGGAGGTCCGCCCGGCCATCGAGGCGGCCTCGCGCAACGCGCGCCGCCACATGATCTGCGTGCCGCTGGGCTGCGGCTCCTGGGAATGCGGCTGCAAGACGCGCCACTCCCTTCCCATCCGGACCGTCGGCAAGGCCGGCTCGGTCGAGGTCACGCTCAAACCCGCGCCCCGGGGGCTGGGCATCGCCGCCAACCCGATTGTGCGCAAGGTGCTCACCGCCGCCGGCGTCAAGGACGCGTGGTCCTTCTCGCGCGGACACACCGAGAACATCTTCAACATGGCCAAATCCGTCGAGAGCGCGCTGGAGTCGTTGAACACCATGCGCTACCGCGGCGACTGGAAGGAGATGGCCTCGGCGGACGAGGAAGCCAAGCTGCTCGCCGAAGCCAAGGCCAAGTCCGAAGCCAAGCCCGCGCCCGCCCCGCCCGCGCCGGCCGGCTCCTGATTTACGCATGAACCCTCAAAACGTGATATTATGGTCGAAAACAAAACCCGCTCGCCCTCGCAGAAAGCCGTGCCGGCCAAAGCCCGCGCGCCCAAGATAGCGCCCGCCCCGCCCGCCGGAATGATCCCGAATCTCCTGGTGGTCGTGCGCGTGCGCGGCCTGGGCGGCATGCACCCCAAGCGGGAGCAGACCATGCGGATGCTCAACCTCCCCCGCACCTACAACGCCACCCTCGTCAAACCCGACGCCTCGTATCTGGGGATGCTCCGGGAGGCCAAGGACTATCTCGCCTGGGGCCCGGTGTCCCCAAAGATCCTGCTTTCCCTCGTCTCCAAGCGGGCCACGGCCACCGGCCGAAAGCTCTCCGAAGTCAAGGAGATGTCCGGCAAGATCGAGGAGATCGTTTTGGCGCTCGAGGCCGGAACGAAGCCTGTGGATCTGGGCCTGGACCGCACCTTCCATCTCACTCCGCCATCCGGCGGCTGGAAAAACCGCAAAGCCATCTACCCGCGCGGGGACCTGGGCTCGCGGCCCTCGATGGACGAGTTGCTCAAGCGAATGATTTGAAGCATGCGCGCATTTGGCATAGAGCCGTGATTTTATGATGCAAACACGTTCCATCCGACGTCCGTGCAGTTCGCCGTCCATGTCTATGGTCAGGGCCATCATGAAAATCATCGACCGCGAGGGCAATGTCGTGGCAAGTAAGTCCATTTTCGTGAGGACGGACACGCGAGTTGAGGCCGCGTGCGAGCGCATCAAGCGAGGGTATATTCAGACATCCGGGGAGGTCCGCCCGGTCGATCTGATCAAATCCATGTTAAAGAACAATCCGGCCGGCAAGGCTCAAGCATCTCCGAACAAGATCAACGGCCTCCATCTCGACATCACATTCGAGCAGATGGTTCGCGAACTTATGACGCCGACAAAATCCAAGAGCAGATCCAAGTCCAACTCAAAAACCAGATTCAATTCCGAAGAAAACATGACGGAAACCATCAGGGGATAGATTATGGTCGAAAAACGCAAAGGCAAACGCAACCGCAAATTCCTCGGCACCCGCAACCACGGCAAGGGCAATGCCAAGAACTGCCGAGGCAAGGGCGGCAAGGGCGGCTGGGGCCGCGCCGGCATGCACAAGCACCGCTTCTCCTACATCACCACCTACGAGCGCGACTGGATGACCTTCGGCGGGCGCAAGGGATTCGTCCCGCCCACCCAGAAACGGATGTCCGCCATCAACCTCTACGACATCGACAACCTCGCGAAAGCCAACAAGCTGCAATCCAAGGACGGCAAACTCCTCTTCGAATTCGACGGCAAGATCCTCGGCTCCGGCTCGCTCTCGCAGCCGGTCACGGTGATCGCCCTGAGCGCGTCCGAAAAAGCCATCGAGCGCATCGGCGCGGCGGGCGGCAAATTCGAATCCGTGGCCCCCACGCAGAAGAAAGAATCCGGCGGCGTCAAGACCGACCACATGGGCAACCCGCAAAAGGAAGCCGCCGTGAAAGCGCCCAAGAAAGCGTAAGGGCCTTGCTCGCGCAAGGGCATCTGCTGAAGGGCCTTTTATGGTCCAAGGGCGCCTTATGGCGCAAGGGCCTTCATGCGCCCGCTTTCCGCTTTTTTTCATTATTTTTCATTAGCGCGCGCCCGCTTTCGGGGTAAGAATCAGCCGCTTCTTCATTCAGCCTGCTCCGGGCGTCGTTGCCGGGCGGACGCCTGACCTGTTGTTTTATAAATAATAATATGGTAATATAATGTTATCTAAGTAACCTCTATCACGTTATTCGGATTCCATCATCATTCTGTTCCGAGTTGCGGTCTATCTGGTGGTCATATGCGCGTCAATCGTCCGAACGGGCGCCTATTCAAAAATGCCAAAGAGGCTGCCTCTTTTTTCATCCACCCTATCCGCTCTTTCAAAAGCCTCCAAGAGGCGCGGTTGGGCCAAAAAACCGCTGTCCAAGATTTGCAGCGCCTCCAGACGGGGCTCAAGCAGCTTGATCAGCAGATGGACGCCAGCGAACGACAAAACCCTCAAAGTCCGGATTTGATCGAGCCGCTTGATGCGCGGCTGGACGGGATAAAGGAAGAGCTGGCCGAGAGCCGGCGATCGCTCGCTTCAAAAGAACAGGACTTGACTCAGGCAAGGCTATTCGTGGCCCGGACGATCCACAACATAAACTCCCCGCTTTCGGCCCTGAAAATGCTGCTCACCCTGCTTGACGACGATTTTAATGCCTTCGACCCGGGCGAGATGCATTCGTATATCTCCATGTTCCGAAAAACCACGGATCAGCTCATCAATCTGACCGGCATGCTCCGCCGGATCGGGCGGATCCAGCGCAACGAGGAGAAGTTCAGTCCGGGGCCGCTG
>JAZDHB010000109.1:0-5700 GCA_043806415.1 Microcaldota archaeon
CTATGGCTACGAGCGCTCGCTGGACGCTCCGCTCCCATCTAGCGAGCATGGCGATTTCACCGCAGCCCTCGGCATCCTCAGTCGCGATGCGAAACAAAACGCGGCTTTCATCGAGCTATTCTCAAAAATTCTGTTCGCCGACGGGGATTAGGGCGCCTCGGGAGAGACGCCCGTCTTTTCGTCTGGATTTTCCGGCATTGCCAATCAGCCATGCTGTCACTCCCGTCTATTTTGTTCGGAATAGTCATTTTCCCGGCCCGAACCATAGGCAAACATTTTAAAACGACAAAAACCATTTCCTCTCATGAAAACCCCTCTTTCCTTCGCCCTCGCATGCCTGCTGCTCGTTGCAGCCGTCTGCGCCGCGTCCGGCCCCGTCTATCTCATCCCGGCCGGCCCGCAAAACCAGTACGTGCTCGCCTTCCAGTCCGATTCCAATTACACCTTCTCCACCTCGCCTGGCCTGAGCCGCGAGGCCGTCGAGCGGTTCGTGCCGCAGGCGCTGGTGAACGCCAACCGCACGATGTTCGGCCCGATCGAATTGCCCCCGCTCCTCATCAACAACCACCTTCTCGTCTATGATTCCAATCCCATGCAGCTGAACATCTACACCTCGTTCGCGCCTGAATCCAACTGCTCGCCCTCCACCTTCCGCCTCGCGCCCCGTTCCATCCCAGCGGATGTCGAGTATTTCGAGGCGCCGGCCAACGTCAGCTGCTCACCGGCCCCCCGCGTGCAAATCTACCTGCCCGCCGGCCGCGTGAACACGGACGGGCTGGACGGCCCCTCGCACAACGGCATCGACGCCGTGTGCGACACGTTCTACTGCTACATCCGCACCCCCCTGGTCCCGAACGGCACCGTCGCCCTCTCGCGCACCCAGCCTGCGGTGGTGGAGTTCGACTTCGCCGAGCCGCACTTGATCATGGCCGAGCTCTTGCGCCTCTCCTCCATGGGCCTCATCGGGGGCGTGTCCTCGCAGGACGCGATATCGGCCGCGACGGCCTTCTCCATCTACGGCGAGCGAACGCCGGAAGCCTTCAGTTCCAAGGCTGGTTCGCTCGTCCTCCACTACCTGCCCCCGGGCCCAGGCAACGAATCCTCCTGGCAGCGCCAGCCGGGCCGCTATGTCGCGCTCTGGGGTCTCCAGCCGCTCGTGCTGCCCCCCCTCGCTCCGGTACCCGTTCCCGCAGTTACCGTGCCCCAGCCCCCTGCGCCCCCGACCCCAACCGCCGGCAATGCCTCTTCATCCGCCGGAGCGCCGCCTTCCAACGCGTCGGATGCTTCCAGCATCACCAATGTTCCCGTCCCGCCCCAGCCTCCCGGACCAACCGGCGCGCAAGCCGTAACCAACGAAGTCCCGGCCCGCGCCTACGAGCCGGCCGCGGCCGCTCCATCCATGCCCTGGTGGATCGTGCCCCTCGTCGTCGCCCTCCTGGGCGCCTTCTTCGCGGCGGTGATGATGTTCTATTACAAGCCCCGCCCGAGCGGCCCGGCTCCGGAGATGATCGAGCTCTCCGAATCGCGCCTGGCCATCCTGCAGGACTTGGAGATGGCCGATCGCATCCCCACCGACATCGCGCTGCGCATCAGCAAGAGCAAATCCACGGTGGTCGAGCACCTCGACGGCCTGTGCCGGCAGGGCCTCGTGCTCAAAGTCCAGGAGCCGGGCAAGAAATTCGTCTATTACCGCCTCACGCAGTCCGGGCGCGTGCTTCTCCTCAAGAGGCGCTCGGCGGCCGCGATGGCGCAGTGAGGCCAGACATTAACGACACGTTCTTTTAACTTCAGATGAGAGGCAACTCCTATGTTCGGATCCGGAAAGAGCAGTTGTAGGCGCTTCGAGTTCGCAATCCTTCTTCTCATTCTCCTTCCGTTTTCTTCGGGCGCATCTTATGGGTGCACATTGCAGAGTGATTGCCCCATGTGGGACATATGCTTGGACGATGTGTGCAGACCTATTGTAAAATGTCAGAGTGATCCTGACTGCCCATCCGATCTGCCGAAATGCTTGCGCGGCGGCTGTGCGGGAGCCAATTCATGCCAGTACAATTCGGATTGTCCGTCCTACCAGCAATGCCTGTCCGACTTCTGCAGGCTTAGAGCCGGTTTTTGCGAAGAAGATTATCAATGCAGTAAATGGTATGAAAGCTGCAACTTCTCCGCGCACCTGTGCTCTCCGCGCGCTGGCTATTGCAATTCAAACAAGGACTGCAACAGCACGTGGCAGGAATGCCGGGATAACCAATGCACCGTGAAACAAGGATTCTGCGGGCAAGATTACGATTGCGAATTTTACCAGGATTGCGACACGGAAAGGCACGTCTGTGTCTTGGCGCCCGGCTATTGTGCGGATGTCTCGGACTGCGAAAGCGGGATTTGTTCCGGCTATGCTTGCGAAGGGATGAACCTGACGGATGGCGAACCGATACAAGTGGTCTTCATACTCGACGATTCCGGCAGCATGAGCGGGCAGAAGATGGGGCAGGCCAAGGCCGCCGCACAGGTGGCCCTTACCAGCATCAACAACCGCCAGACGCAATTCGGTTTGATTGATTTCAACGGATGCGAGCCGCGCCAGCTGGTCAACTTCACGGACTCGCGCAGGCCGCTGCGCGCGGCGATAGCTGCCATGGGCGGCCGCGACAGCACCCCCATCGCGGAATCCCTCCGAACTGCCTACGAGATGATCAATCAGTCACCCGCGAGCCGCCAGCGCGCTTTCATCATCCTTTTCACGGACGGGGCGGAGACGTGCCGAGGCGATCCGTGCGCCGTTGTTGAGCAATACCGCGACCAGATGGACGTGCCGGTCTATGCCATCGGCTATATGATCGGCGCCGAGGGGGAAAACCAACTGCGCTGCGTGGCCGAGAAGAGCGGCGGCGCGTATTTCAACGCGCCTACGGAAGAAACCGTGCAGGAAACGTTCCGAGATTTGACCGAGCAGCTTAACAGGCCGTGCTCCGCGGATGACGACTGCCAAGGCAACTACGTCTGCCAGCAGGGCGTGTGCCGGCCCGGCAAGGTTCATCTTGTCTATGTGCCCGTGAACATGGAAGCGGACGAGCCGTTCCGCCAGGAAGCCGAACGCCAGCACCAGTTCCTCGTGAGCAGCTTGCCGTCGCTGGGCAACTGCACCTCTCTTGTCAAAATGACGGCTTTAGACAGCAAATGCGACATCCGCGCCGGCTCCGACCAACTGTCCTTGGCACTACAGGTCGGAGAGTGCGTAGACAACCAGACCGAAAATCACGGCTATGATTTCTTTATCGGCATCGTTCCTTCCACCGGCCTTTTCGATGATGCGACATCTGGATATACTTTTGGCGGGCTTGGCGGAGCCATCGTCCGGAAGGGGTGGGAGGTTGTAACGGCCCACGAGATCGGCCACCAGTTCGGGCTCAATGACGAGTACTGTAAAGGAGCGCCTTGCAACCAAGCACCCAATCCGCTATCCTCAGAATATGGCTGCGACCCGGATGGAGGCTGTTGCTGGAAGGACGGCGACTTCCGGCCTCGCCTGTGGCCGCCCCGGCTGTTTGCCAGTTGTTCCTATCCATACGAGCAAGACTGCTGTGAAGGCAATCTGAACGAAAGAGGCGGGCGCTCCATCATGAGCTGGTCCGACGCAGACGGCCCAAGGTACCACGACGTGCCCAGCCTTGCCCACCTTGCAAACAATTCGCGCTTGAGGTGTGATTGATGAAAAGAACCGCATTAACCATCCTGCTGCTTATCCTCTTTGGATCCTCTGTCATGGCTTCAAGAGTGCTTGATATGGGTCTTTACCTGCACAAGAACGACACGGTAACGCTGGCGCATCTTTCGGTCAGCCCCGGCGAGCCTTCGCGCTTCACTCCCAAGGACGGGAACTATACCTTCGCGCTTATCGACGAGCGCGGCCAAACGCTCTCGCAAATGGGCTTGGACCCTTTGTTTTACATCCTTTCGGACCCGCCGAAGCCGACTGATACTATCGTTGTTTTCAATCATCTGGCGTATTATTCGTCCGGCCGTTTTTTTGTCGTCCGGCATCTGGGCCGCGAGATTTTCCGCTACGAGCTGCCTTCGAACGCGACCTGCAATCAGAACGGGCGCTGCGATTATGGAGAGGATGCATTCAGTTGCCAAAAAGATTGCGGAGTCGGCGAGGATGGCATATGCCAGCCATTCCGTGACGATGTCTGCGACCGGTCATGTCTGATCGGGGCCGATCAGGATTGCGTGTCTAAACCAAAGAAAGGTGACTTTTCGTGGCTTTGTCTCTTTGGGGTTGGAGGGCTCATTCTGGCACTGGTGGCCATCGCCGTAATCGTCTTCCTCGCCTTGCGGCCCAAGCAGCCTGGCTCGCTGGAAACAAAAGCGGTTGAGGAGTCCTCGGTCGAACGGGTGCGGCAAAAGGAGCCCAGTCCCAAGTCCGTAAAAAAGCGCGTCAAGCCCCGATAAGCGCGGGAGGCGCTCCAGAGACCGACGCGGCTTTTGAGCCGAAGGCTCAAATAGGCCAACAAGGCTAACGAATGAAAAATAAGACTCGCCTTGGCCGGGCTACCAACAAAAAGTATTACTTTGCGATTATAGCGTTAAAATCCAAGAACTTTTACTCTATTGAGAGGAAGTCATTTCGGGAAAACACACAGTGAAATCCACTGCGCAGTATTAAAACGCCCCATCGCCACAACCTAATCGACAAGGGATTAGATGACGAACTCCAAACCAACGGACAAACCCGCCAAAACCCACCCATCCGAGCACGACCTCGAGCAGGCCGAGGCCGTCCAGACGTTCGGGCAATTGCTGGCCAACGACGATTTCGCCGGCGCGGCCGAGTGCATCTTGGAGCACGCCGGAAAGAGCGCGATCCACGCCCGCCTGGCCGCCATCCTGGTCATCGAGATCGAGACGCGCCTGGAAAACGCGGATTCCTCCAAAGCCAAGAAATGCCTCGGATTGCTTCTCAAATGCGCCCCAGAGCGAAAAGAGGAAGCCTGCATGTGGTTCGCGGACTATCACATGGGCGAATTGCAAAAGCGCCTCTCGACCGGCCGCCTGGCCTCGTACGGCCACGACCTGGAGAGAATCCTCGAATACGCCCCTCAGCGCAAGGCCGAAGCCTACCGGCTGGTCGCGCAGTATTACATGGGCAAGCTCAGGAAAATCCTCTCCGAAGGCCGGGGCGAGGCCCAGGAGAAGAACGTGCTCCGCGAGCTCCTGCGCTACGGCCCGGAGCGCCGCGACGAGGCCTACCATCTCTTCGCCTCCCGCGCGATGGACGAGATGAGGCAGGCCCTCTCGGATTACGACAAGGACTATGCCAAGATGGCATTGGACGATTTCCTCAAATACGCTCCGCACCGCAAGAACGAGGCCATGGAAGCGTGGGAGCAGCACATGGAAGAGGCCCGCCAGCGCAAACTCTACGACCTCCTGGGCGTCGAGCGGACCGCGTCTGCCGACGAGATCCGGAGCGCGTACCGCGCGCTCGCCAAGCGCCTGCACCCGGACGTGAACCTGGACAACCCGTCCGCCGCCGACCAGATGAAGCACGTCAACGCGGCCTACGCCATCCTGGGCGATCCCGAACTTCGGGTCCGCTACGACCAGCGCGGGGACCGGAAGGAACAGAACTGATTTTAATAATCTGAAGAAGGCCACGGCTGAGCGATTGAAAAACAAAAATTAGCGCCTTGGCCGGGACGG
>JAZDHB010000110.1:0-2749 GCA_043806415.1 Microcaldota archaeon
CCAGAAGAAGGCCTGGTCGCGCGTATTCGTCGTCATCAGGCCGAACATGCGGCCCAGTTTCGCGCGCCCCGCCCGCCCGCGCCGCTGGATGTGCCGGATCTCGGAAGCCACGGGCTCGTAGAAGATGACATTGTCCACCGAAGGGATGTCCAGCCCCTCCTCGCCGATGGAGGTGGCCACCAGAATGTCAAAGAGCCCTTCGCGGAAATCAGCGAGCGTCTTCTGCTGGTCCTTGGCCGTCACGCCATCCTTCTTGCCCATGAACGACTGGGCGCGCAATCCGGCGGTGGTGAGCGCATGCACCAGCACGCCCACCTGGTCCCGATACTGGCAGAACACGATGGTCTTCTCGGGAGGGGGGCGGCTCTTGGCCAGCTCCACCAATTTGGCCAGCTTGGGATGCTCGGCCGCGCTTTTCAATTTCTCCACCATGGCCATGAAATGGGGGTTGTGCAAGAGGCGCACCTGCGCCTTGGAGGGCTCGCGCTCGCGCACCCGCTGCACGAAGCGCTGCACCGACTCGACGCCCTGCGTTTCCAAGAGCTCCTGCACGTGTACGAGTGAGAAGAGGGTGGCATGGTGCGAAAGGGCGGAGAAGCGCAAGGAAGAATTGGACGCGAGGATGCGGGCCCGCATCTGGGCCAGGGATTTCTTGGAGGCAAATTGGCCCACGAAGCCCATTTTTCGCAAAGTCTCGGTCTGGGCCGCAATGAGGTCCTGAAGAACGGCTTTCGCGTCCAGCAGGGCCGGCGTCAATTCGACTTTTATCCACTCAATCTCGAGCGGCTTGACATAAGGCTTGACGTCCGCGTCCTCGGGCGTGCGGATCTGCACGTGCCGGATGCCCAAGGCGTTGAGGATATCGGTGATCTTCTTGCGGTCCCCGCCCGGCGATGCGGTGAGGCCCAGAACCAGGGCAGTGGGCGAATGGGGCGAGCCGTCCGCGCTGGCGAGCTTGCCGTTCGCCGCGTTGGCCACGTACGTATACGCATATTTGCCCACCGCGCGGTGGCACTCGTCGAAGATGGCCAGCGAGAAATCGAATTTCAAGCGCCCGGATTCGAGGTCATTCGCGATCGTCTGGGGGGTGGAGATGACCAGTCGGTTGGGCGGAAGATAAAGCGGAGCCCGTTTTTTGGCCTCGATGAGGCCGGACACCAGCACGATTTCCTCTGGCTTGAGCGTGAGCCATTCGCGGCACACCTTCTCGTGCTGCGCCGCGAGCGGGCGGGTAGGCGCGAGGAAAAGCACGCGTCCGCCTTCATTCAGTTTGGCGGCCGCGACGAGTATGGCCACCAGCGTTTTGCCCAATCCCGTGGGCAGCACCACCAGGGTGGAGCCGTTCTTGAGCACCGCTTCACAGATGGCGGATTGATAGACGCGGGGAGGCGGCGCGGCTGGGGAAAGGAGCGACAAGGATGGCGCGGCCCGAATCACGGTGCCGGGGAGGGGGGCGAGAGAAGCCGATACGGTCGGGTCTGTTGTCGATTCCACGAGAGAAAATGGAAGACGGAGAATTAAACGCTATCGGGAGCGAAAGTCCGCTCGGAAAAGAAACGGATGATGAAAAAAGAATGGAAACGAATCAAAAATCGCAAAGAAGAATGATGGAAAAAATGGCGACGAGAAGAGAATTCACGCCGCCGATCTAGAATCTCCTTCCTTTGTTGCCTGGCCGTCGGTTCCGGCCGTCCCGGCGCCTTCCCTCCCGGCTGGGCTCTCCTCTGTTTCCCGGCCCCGCCCCGCCCGGATTCCATTGTCCGCTTCCCCCCTGGCGGGGTGTGTTCGAGAAGGGCCGGACCGGGCCTCCTTCCCGGCCCGAATACACTCCGCCCCGCGAGCGTCCCTGTCCTTGGGGCGATCGGGGCCGGCGGTTGCGGTCGTTAAACCGGCCCCGGTCATCTCTTCTCTGAGATTGCGCCCCGCCGCTTCTTCCGGCCCGATTGTGCACGTTCTCGACCGCCTGCTTCTTGGCGGCCTTGAAGAATTCCAAATCTTCCTGCGCCGACTGGCTCAGGGGCGGCTTCTCCTCCTCATCGTGCGCCCCGGTTCCCGACCTTGGCGCGCCCTTTCCCATCCTCTCGATGGGGGGCAGATAGGGCGCCGGCACCGAGCGCAGGTTGTGCGGGACGCCGGTCGGCGTGGAGAGCACGCGGCGCACCGCCCCGTTGAGCTGGAAGAGCGCGTGGTTGAACGCGGTCGGGGCCAGGCTGCTCACCGAATAGATGTCCACGGCCACGGATTTCACGCCGCAGAATCCCAGGATGGCGTTCTCCATGAGCTTGTGGGCCGCGTGCCCGTTCTCCTGCTCCTGCATGGCGGGCCCGCCGTAGGTGCGCACCACCAGCGCGCGCTTGTCGTTGAGCATCGGGTGGCTCTTGTTGTTCTGGTACGAGAACGCGAAGCCGGGCGTGAGCACCCTGTCGAAGAATCCCTTGAGCATGGCCGGCGGGGACGACCACCACACCGGATAGGCGATGATCCAGACGGGGGCGTGCGCGAGCATCCCTTGCGCGCGCAACACGTCCTCGGGCACGTTCTTGCCGTAATCGTCCGCCTCGGGGGCGCTCATCACCGGGTCGAATCCCATGGAATAGAGGTTGAGCACGTCGAATTCGGCCCCGGCCGCCTGCAGCGTGTCCATCATGTTCTGGAGGATCTTCGAGCCGTGCCCGCTCGTCGAGCTGGGGTAGCCGTACAAGATGCATACTCTCGGCTGCGGGCCGCCCAACGGCGCGCCCGGGTTGCC
>JAZDHB010000111.1:0-15667 GCA_043806415.1 Microcaldota archaeon
TATCCCGGCCAGCATCACGGTGAACGGAACCGGGAGCGGCACGTTCGGCATGTCGCTCGACATCATCCCGCCGCTGGGAGAGGTCTTGACGAAGACCCAAGGGCCGGTGTTCCTGATGGGACCTTCGGGCACGACGTTCTCACCCAACCTGACCATGGTGATCGATTACTCGCTGATGACCAGCTCGGTGACGACGATCGAAGCGTTGGCCGCGGGCGGCTATCTGCAGCTCAAGCGTTGCGACGCCGCAGGCGCCAACTGCGAGAACATCGCATTCACGATCAACACGGAAACCAAGAAGCTGACGTTCAGCACGGACCACTTCTCCACGTTCGCCATGTATGACGGCACGCCATCCGGAAGCACGGGAGGCAACACGGGCTCCGGAAGCGGCGGCGGCTCGTTCGCCGGAAAGACCCTCCCGCCAGCCAGCAAGGTGGAACAGGTCACGCCGACGCCCGCGCCAGTCGAGCCGACCAAGCCGGAGGAAACAATAACCCCGGCCAAAACACCAACAGAGCCGACGACGCCGGAAGTCACTCCGACCGAGAAGACGGCAGTAGAAGAGGCACCGGCACAGATTGAGCAGCCGACCCCGAGCCCAGATAATGGGATATGGAGCCTTGTCGCCGCCGCCGGAGTGGCGGGTGTCGGAGCGAGTTTGGTCATCCTCGTGATCATCGCGGGAGCGGCTTGGTATGCCTTCAAGGGCAAGAAGGGCAAGAACTGATTGCCCTATCCTTTTTTATTTTCATTTTCTCTTTTCATTAGCTATGGAACCCAATGGATCGGACGGGTCGCACTCATGAACGCCCGCCTGATTTTCCTTGTCCTTGCCCTCTCGCTCTGCGCGGGCGGGGCGTATGCCCAAGCCGCCCCGGACGCGTGCGCCCCAGCCCTCCGTTCGTTTGCAGGCGCGAATGAAAGCGCGGGATACGTAACAGTCATGGGAGTGGAGGACGGGAACGGCACCGGGGCATCGGACGCCGCCTATCTGATGCTAAGGGACGGGCAGCCGTTCGCCATGTTTTATCCCAATTGCTCCGTGATGACGTCCGAGACGGACTTGCGGGAGAACCTAGTGCGCTATTACGGGCAGCAGGAACTCGCCCGGAAAGCCAAGGAGGCCGCCGGGAGGATGCACGGCGAGGTGGTGGCGCTGGCCGAGGTGCGCGAAAACGGGCAGGAATCCGAATGCCGCCGGCTCACCGGCATGGACCTGCACCCTTGCGATTCGTTCGCCTCGTGCCAGTACGCCTGCTATTCGGTGACATCCTATTGCTATCCCATCGCCTTGGGGGCCGGCCGGGAATTTGTCGATGAGCTTTGGAAATACGCCAACGCCAGCCGGCGCCTGGACGCAGCCGTCGGGAACGAAACCATAGAATACGGAAGGCTGGAGGCTTCGTTCAGTTCCGAAGCTTTCGCAAGATACCGGGTCTTGGAGCGGGAAGTGAACAAGGCCGCGAGCCGGATGCTCGACAGCGCACTTATCAACTGGATTTGCCCGCAGCCCGATTTCGACATGGCCTCGCTGACGGAAGCGGAGCGCGACATGACAGATGCCGAATACGCGCTGGCGCCGTATGCCAGGACCGAGCGCCTGGCCGAACGGATGGCATTGCGTCCCGTGGAGGGAACGGACGGAGCGCCCGGCGCGAACCTGCCCTCCCTCGTGGCGGGCGCCATGCTGTCGGCGGCCCCGGGCGCGAACGACAGCGCTTCAGGCGCCGAACAAGCCTCGGACGCGGGCGGGCCGTGCTCGGCCACGATCATGCACCAGATATTGTCGGGGGCCGACGCGTCCAGTGCGAAGGTCACCATCTCCACGAACAACTGCACGCTCGGGGCGTTCGAATTCTCCGACACGATCCCGCCGATATTCAGCCCGGACATGATGGAGATAAAATGGAGCATCAATCCCTCTTCGATCGGCGTCGGCACGGTTGTCTGGGATTTCGCGGGGCTGGAAAAGGACGAGACCATCACGATGACATACACCGTGCCTCGCTGGATCGGTTTCAGCAAGGTGGACGGATTCAACGGCACCGGAATCACCTTGCTTGGATCCGGCGAAAAGGATGGAAAAAATGCGCAATCCAACGAAACGGGAACAGGAGCCGGCGCGAACGCAGATGCCGCGCGGGCGGATGCGAATGCGGGCAATTCGGGCGCGGCTTCGGATGCCGTACCGGCCCGGGCGAACCGGACGCGGGTGATGGAGTGGGAAAAACGAACGGAATGGACCCCGAATGGATCCGGCTCGCGAGAGGAACCGGCCAGCCTGCCCGAAACCGCGCAAGCCGCGCGGATCCCGGCTTCTGCGGATCCGGATGCCGGGCGGGCCGGCCTGGCAGGAGACATGCCGTTGCGCGCGATCGGTTTCGCACTCGTCGTGATCGTCGTGGCGGCGGCATTTCTCGCGAGGCCGAAAGGCGGGAAAACTCCCCGAAAACCCTGATTTGGCCGTGGCGGCCCGAGCCGCCTGTTTCTTTTCTCGAACAGGTCCGCGTTTCTTGCTTATTTGACCTTTTTTCAAACGCTTATGGCAAACACGAAAAATAAACGATTGAATGCCGGGCGGGCTCGAGGCCCGCCTTGGCCTCGCGCAAAAGCGGGCTCGACGTTGGTTCCGGGCAGCGCATTTTTGAGCCGAGCTGCGGGCGGGGCGTTCCGGTCGGCTTTCTTTTCCGCTGCGCGATAAGATAAAATCCGCGGGCCGGAGGCAAATACCGACGAGGTTTATTATTCTTCCCCCCTCTAATCCTTGCATGGACATCGACAAGCACAAGAACTTCTCCGAATGGTTCAACACCATCATCTCCGAGGCCGCCCTGGCCGATTTGCGCTACAATGTCAAGGGCTTCGTAGTGTTCAGGCCATGGTCAGTCAAGAGCATCAAGCTCATGTACGCCGCTTACGAGGAGGAATTGGAAAGGAGAGGGCATTCGCCAGCCCTCTTCCCTGCGCTCATCCCGGAAGGGAATTTCAAGATCGAGGGCGAGCACGTCGAGGGATTCACGCCCCAGGTGTTCTGGGTGGAGCAGGCGGGCGGCAACAAGCTGGAGGAGCGCCTGGCCATGCGCCCCACTTCGGAAACGGCGATGTACCAGATGTATGCGCTCTGGATCCAGGGGCTGGCCGATTTGCCGCTCAAGATCTACCAGAGCTGCCAGGTGTGGAGATACGAGACGAAAGCCACCAAGCCCTTCTTCCGCTCGCGCGAATTCCACTGGATCGAGGCGCATGACTGCTTCGCAACCTAGAAGGAGGCGCGCGCGCAGGTGCGCGAAGACATGGAGATGACCGAGGCCGTGCTGCATCTCAAGTTCGGCATCCCGTTCCTCTTCTTCCAGCGCCCGGAGTGGGACAAATTCCCCGGCGCGGTGCACACCTACGCGGCCGACACGCTCATGCCGGATGGAAGAGTGCTCCAACTGCCCTCGACGCATTTGCTGGGCACGAATTTCGCCAAGGCGTTCAACGTGTATTACCAGGACGAGAAAGGCGGGCGCTCGCCGGTGTGGCAGACCTGCTACGGGCCGGCCATCTCGCGCATCTACGGGGCCCTCTTCTCGGTGCACGGGGACAACAAGGGACTGGTGCTGCCCTTCGATTTCGCGCCCGTACAGGTGGTCATCGTGCCCATATTGGGCAAAGGGCAGGACGGGAGCGCCGTGCTAAAGTACGCCCAAGCGGTGGGCGGCCTGCTCACCGAAGCGGGCCTCCGGACGCGCGTCGATTCTTCGCCCAACACGCCGGGCTTCAAGTACAACCAGTGGGAGATGCAGGGCGTGCCGATCCGAGTGGAGATCGGAGGGCGGGAAGCCGAAGGAAAAGAACTCACGCTGGTGGTGCGGGACGCGCCGCCGAAGACGAAGAAAACCATCGCCCTGGATTCGGCCGTATCTGCCATCCGCACGGAAGGCTCGGCACTCTCTTCCCGCCTGCTTGCCAAAGCGGATGCCTATTTCGATTCGCACCTCGCGCACGCCAAGGACATGGACGGGCTGAAAGCGGCCCTCGAAAAGGGGTGCATCGTGCGCGTGCCCTACTGCTCGATGGAAAAGAAAGAGGGAAAAGCTTGCGCGGACGAGATAAAAGCCAAGCTGGTGGGCGACGTGCGCGGGATAAAGTACGAGGAGAAGGCGCCGGCGCACGGGGAGAAATGCGTGTCGTGCGGCAAGGCGGCGAAACATTGGGCGTATGTGGCGAGGCAGTATTAGGCCAGCAGGCATTTTGGCTTATTCCGCGAGGCGGTATCGAGCCGTCAAATCGCCATCTTGAATTCTATCTTGTCCGCCTTGCTCACGGGCTTGAGCGACACGCGCTTGCCGTTCTTCACTTTTTTCAGCGAGATGAGCCGGTTGGCTTCGAGCATCCGGGCGTCGGAATGCACGTTCTTGAAATCCCGGCCCAATATCCGAGCCAGCGCGAAAAGGGATTTCGGCTTCTTTTCCCGGATCACCTTCATCATGTCGACGCGCTTGTTCGAGAAGACTTTGTTGAACGCGTCCATCGATTCAAAGGAGAGAATATAATCTTCTTCTTGGGGGCGCGCGGCCTCGATATCCCGCGTGTCTTTATCGCGCATGGTTTTCCGGTCGATGATTTCGATCTTTATCTTCATATCTCTCCCCTCGTCTTTCGATGAGCGCGCGCCATTTCGTCGAATTTTTCCATGACGGCCTTCCAATCGTAATCGACGGCCACTTTCTTTCCCTTGAGGTGGATATGGGCCTCCCCGTGGCTGTTGTCGATCCCGAACAAACGCGAATACCTGCCCGTCGCAGGATTCTGCTGGAGATAGAACAGGCTGTATTTTATCCCATCCGCATATTTTTGGTCTCCGGTAGATATCACTTCGGTGACCTCCAAATCCCCGTATTCGTTGGCATGCATGCGTTTCTTGAGAATCTTTTGCATAAACCATGCGCCTCTTTTGTGGCCGCACAGGTGTTATATATGGCATGTAAAACCATATAAATACTGCGTCGGCTCGGCAAAAAGACAGGCGCCAGGTTGTTTATAAACGGCCGGAGGGCGGGTTTCCGCTCGCGGAAGGGGAAAGAAGAGAGAATTCTAAAAGAATCCGGTTCGGCCTTGAAGACTCTGCCGTTCAGGCTTGGATCGGCCCGCCGATAAGTCCAAAAAGCTTGCGGAAATAAAAGACAGGATGGAAAAAACGCGTACGGGCGAAAAAATACTTGTTTTTAGCGTCGTTTCCCTAATCTTCCTCGTCCTGTCCGGCTGCGCCGGGACGGGCGGGACGGCCGGCGCGCCGCCCGTCTCGGTCGTGGATGCGTATTACCCGGCCGGCGGCATGCAAATCAACGCCGAGATCTGCCAGCCTCCCAATGCGAGCATGGATACGCCCCGCGTGGTGCTCACCGGCGGGGACGGCGTGGACGTGCAGAAACTGAGGCCGGCGTGCGAGGCGTTCGCTCGGGCGGGGTTCGTGGCGCTCGCGCACGACAACGTCAATGGCAGCGTGGAGCAGAACGTGCAGGCCGTGGTCGGCGGCATCGACTATCTCTCGCGGGGGCGGCCGTCGCGCAAGGTCGGGCTCTGGGCCCATTCAGCCGGAACCATCTTCGCGGCGTTCGCCGCGTTCATGAGGCCGGCGCAGGTGTCGGCCTTCGTGGAGACGTCGGGCCACATGCAGATTCCCATCTGCGACACGCCCAACGGGGTGCGCGAGCCGGACTGCCTGGCCTACTGGTCCGAATTCCCAGCCCCCATCATGATCGTGCACGGGCTCAACGACACGGTGGTGGACCCCACCTATGCGCAGGCGTTCAACGCGCGCCTCGAGCGGATGGGCAAAGCGCACCGGATGCAGCTCGTCGAGGGGAAGGGGCATGAGTTCATGATGGACGTGCCCGGCGTGGTGGCGCAGGAGGCGCAGTTCTTCAGAAGCAACGGGGGGAGTGGATAACATGGAGTGGGGGAAATTCATCGCCGACAAGCGCAATATCCGGAACTTGAGCATGGTGGCGGCCGTGCTGGCCGTCGCCGGCGCGTTCGTGTACGGCTGGTCGCCAGATTTCGGGAACATGTTCCCGTTCCTCGCGGCATCGGTCTTCATCATCATCGCCGAATGGTTCATCGTGCTGCCCGCCATCGAATTCGCTTATATGGGAAAGAGGAAGACTCGGTAAAGGCCGAAGTGCGTGGATGATGGAAGGCCCCTGCGCTCGGAAGAACGCGGATTGCTCCCAAGTCCGATAGCTCATCTTTTTATTACTCCCCGCATTAGGGTGCGCTATGGGAGACGAGGAGATAGCCGTAGAAAACGAGGGCGCGCCGGCGGCCGGAATCCGGAAGGCAGGCGCAAGAGCGGGCCCGTCCGTCGCCACGCGCGGGGTGCCGGCCGACGAGACGATGTTCCTGCCCTCGCACGACTCGCCCCTCATCCGCTCGTTCGAGGACAAGAACGAGAATTTGACGAGGAACCTGTGGGGGCTCGAAGAGGTCGTCACGTTCGTGTTTCCCAAGAAATACCAGCCCGTCTACCACGACATCGCGACGAAATTTTTGCTCGCGCTCTCGCAGAAGACGAGGATGGAAGGGCACGAGCTGGCGGATTTCATCACAAAGAACGACGTCAGCAAGGCGACGTTCTACAACCGGGTGCTGCCCCGACTCCGGCGCGTGGGCATGATAAAAATCGAGCGGCAGACCATCGTGGCCAAAGAGAGCATGAGAAAATACAGGCCCATGACCGTGCACTTGGCCAAGACGTTCGGCAATTACATGATGAAAATAGGGGACAGCTGGCTGGCGGTGGTGGACGAGGCGAGGAGCAAGGCGGACCAGCAGAAGAAATTGCTGCAGTTCGGGGAGAAAGAATAGAAAGAGGAGAAAAGACGGGAAGAAGGGAAAACAAGAAAACAAAAACTGCGCCCGAACGGATTCGCTCGCTCCGATTCGAGTTCGTGTTCCGGGCATCTTGGTTCGTGTTTTTTTATTATTTATTTTATTTCTTTGGTTACAGCCCGCCCTTGGTGTGGAATTCCTCGAAGATGTCCTCGCCCGGATAGACGAAGAGGCCCTGGCCCGAGACGAATTCGAACGGGCAGATCTTCTGCGAATGGTTGGTGCCCCGCATCTTGAACACCTCCAAGGCTCGGAAGCGCACGTTGCGCTGGCGCGGGTGGTGCATCAATATCACGGCGTCGGCGAGGTACTCCACGCCGGCATAGGTCTTGGGGTTTATGCTTTTCAGAGATTCGGCGGAGAAGAGGGTGGTGCAGCCCCATTTGTGCACGAGGTCGAAGAGGTTGAGCTGGGCCGAGCGGGATTTGTAGGGCGAGTCGAAGAGCGCGATGTACGAGGTGAGCGAGTCGAAGGCGATGCGCTTGGCCCCCAGCTCGTTGATGGCGTCCCAGATGAGGCCGCCGCCCTCCTCCGCCAGGTGCTTGACCTCGTGGGGCTTGTAGTTGATGATCACGAGCTTGTTCTCGCGCTCGAGGCGCTCCATGTCCCATCCGAAGGGGAAGGAATGGCGCAGGATGGATTCCCGGGACTCCTCGAAGGAGATGATGAGGCCGGGCTCGTCGTGCTCGCGCGCTCCGGACACGATGAACTGGGTCATGAGCGTGGTCTTGCCCGAACCCGCGTCACCCATCACCAGCACCGAGGAGCCGCGCTCGAACCCCCCCTCGCACAGTTCGTCCAGGCCCGGGATGCCCGAAGGCGTGCGCTGGATGAGCAGATCAACCGCTTCGGGGCCGCTCGACGAGGCGCCGGCGGACGCGCCCTTGGGGCGCTCGGACGGCAGAGCCTGTGGCAGGGCGATCCTCTTGGCCGGGGACATGGAGGGCTAAAGCGAACAAGCTTTAAAAAGGCGCTCTCCCGAAGAGAATCAGTGCAAACGCCGTGGATGGGAAGCCGGATGCGCGTGCGGCGCGGCCCGACACGGCCCGCAAGAGATGACTCATGAACGCCCAAGACACGCCAAGCCCCGCGCGGCGCAAGGATGCCCTGCCCGTTCCGGCGCTCATACCAACCGGGATCGGCGGCCTGGACCGGATGCTCGGGGGCGGCCTGCCGCCGCAGACCAACATCCTCCTCTACGGGGATCCCCTGTGCGGGAAAAAACCGCTGGGGATGCAGTACGTCTACGAGGGCCTGAAGATGCAGATCCCGGGCATCTTCGTGCTCACCGATTTCTCCCACCTGGACTGGAAAACCAAGATGGCGCACTCGGGCTGGGATCTCGGGCCCTTCGAGGACACGGGGATGGTGCAATTCATCGACTGCTACTCGCGCCAGTTCGACCCGTCGCTGGCGGACGGCGGCGTGGTGAGCTACGCGGACAGCCCCGCCGCCCTCTCCTCCATCTCCCTGCAGCTGGGCCGCGTGCAGGACCAGCTCATGCAATCATTCGACAACCACCGCCTGCTCTTCCACTCCATCTCCTCCCTGCTCGAAGAGACCGATTCCTCGACTTTCTTTCGGTTCCTGCAGTTCATGGTGGGCAAGTTCCGCCGCGAGGGCGCCACGGCCATGTACACGGTGGAGAAGGGGATGCACGACGAGAAGGAGATCAAGATGATCGAGCATTTCATGGACGGCGTGATCGAGTTTCAGGACAACAAGATCATGGCCCGCGGCCTGCCCGGCTGCACGCACGGCTGGCAGAACTACAATGTTGGAGAGAAGGGCGTTGAGATCAGGAGCTGACTTGGGACGGGACGATAAAGCGGGAAAGCTTTGGGGGAAATGGTATCCATGGCAAATGCCAAAACCGAAGGGATGAAGGAACGCACGCGCAGCGCCCTTTCCTCCCTGTCCTCGATCGAGGAGGGGAACCGCCGCTACGCCCAGCTGGGCGAGGAGATCGCCGCCGAGGTGAAAGGAATCGGGGAGCGGGTGCTTGAGGGCACGGAGCGGGGGGGCGCGGACGGCAAAGGAGGGACGCCGGGATGGCTCGGCCTGCCGCTCCTCTCGGCCAGCCTGCTCATCGACTCGGACGGCGTGCAGGGCTCGCTGGTGGCCGGCCGGATGCAAGACGGGGACGGCGGGCAGATTCCGGGAAGCGCCGGGGCGAAAACCGGGATGAGCGGGCCGCAAAGACCGCGGGTGAGCGGGTACCGCATCGAGTTTTGCGCCCGCAACGACGAGGCGCTCACGCTGGTCATGGTGCGCCCGTCCGAGGTGAAGGGGCTCGCGCTGCCCGAGGAGCGGGACTTGTTCTCCGTGCGCGTGGCCGGCTCGCCCAAGAGCGCCGGGCAGATCGGGCGGCTCGTGGCCAAAATAGAGGAATGCAAAAAGCACGAGCAGGAGACGAGAAGCTTCTGGGGCAACCAGCCGGCCGATTTTGCGCTGGCGTGGGGGGCCCTGCTCTGGGAGGACATGAAGAGCCTCCGGGGGCCGGTCGGCAAAGCCGAGCTGGACGGCCTGGAGGGCGGGCTGGGCGAGGGGATCCGCAAGAAATCGCTCGTGATCGAGCGGGACGCCGGGGCGGACCGGCCGGATTTCAGCCTGTGCCTGCCATCCTACGAGGTGCGCTTTCACATCGGCGACGACGGCGCGTGCCGGATCCGCGCCATCCGCATGAAGAGGAAGGTGCTTTTCTGGAACACCGAACGCTGGATCTACAAGGCGGAAGGCGAGGAGATCGCCGACGCCGGCTTCTGAAGGAAAACCGCTAGAACGGGGCGAAGGACATGGCCATTGAATACCGAGAATACGTGATCGAGAAAATCGAGGCGGAGACGGACGAGGTGCGCACCTTCCGCCTCGCGCCCGTGCAAGGAGAGGTGCCCGTGTTCGAGGAGGGGCAGTTCTTCAACATGAGGATCACCCGGGCGCTCGGGGTCATCAAGCCGAATTTTCGGTCCTATTCCGTGCTCGCGCCGCACGCGCCAAAAACAATTTCGTTCGGCGTCAAACTGGAGGGGGCGTTCACGCATTTCCTTTTCGGCATGAGAGAGGGCGACGCAGTGGAGCTGGCCGGCCCGTTCGGGAAATTCGTGATGGAACGGGCCGCGGACGGAAAACCCGGAAGCGGACCCGCCGAACTAGCAGAGGCGGACGGGAAAACGACGGTGGCTGGTGGAGCGGTAGGGCGGCAAGAGGCGGATGGGAAAACGGCCGGCATTTCCAACCAATCCGTCTTTCTCGCCGGCGGGATCGGCATCACGCCCCTGCACTGCATGGCCGCCGGATTTACAAAAAAGAAGGGGGCGGGTAAATCCGTCCTGTTCTATTCCAACCGCGAAGAAGGGCGGATCGCGTACCGCAAGAGCCTGGACGGGCTGCACGTCGCCTGCCCGGATTTCGAGGTCGTCTATACGCTGACGGGCGAGCGGATTCCGGAGAGCTGGATGAGCGAGCGGGGGCGGATCGACCGGGCGATGCTCAAGCGCCACGGCGTGGATTTCGCGCATGCACACTTCTACCTGTGCGGCTCGCCCGCGTTCGTCAAGGGCGCCATGGGGATGCTGGCGGAGGCGGGCGTGGAGGCGGCGAGGATGCACAAGGAGCAATGGTGAGCGGCGGACGGACTGATGCCTTTTCGTATGCCTGACCGACAGAATACGGTTTTATTAATACAAAATGAGAGATTAAAATATGGTTCAAAAACAAGGACAAACATACTTCGAGCATACATGGTATGCGTCAACGAAAGAAAAACTCATATCCATTATCCGAATAATGTTGTATTTGCTATTTCTCGTCGCAATTTTAGGTTTAGTTTGGTTCCTATTATCCACTCGCGGCTCGAACAAGACCGAGTACCAATATATCTCTCCAGAAAGTGCAACACTAATTATGATTGTCGCAACTATTCCTGTAATCCTAGGTCTACCATATTTGATAAGACAGCTTACAGCAGAACGAAAGCTCACAATTTCGCGGGATGGGATAGAATTCCCGGGAACGAGTGGATGGCGGAAGTTTGAGTGGAATGAGGTTATTGGGATTCGAAAGGTGGCAAACGAACCAGAATGGATAACAAATGGATTTGCGAAAAGAGCGTATTACATCAAACGATTTGCGATAAACGTTCCGGCGATTCTTGATGTGTGCCCCTCAAACAAATCTGCCCAGGCATACGTCTTAAAAATAAAACGGGATGGGAAGAACCTTATACGGGGTGCAAGTACGCCGACTCTTTACTACCTCCGTATTGAGAATAGCCTATCACAACAATTCGAATCTGGGCTTGAGAAAAGTGGCGCAGAAAAATTCCACAAAGACAAGCTAATAATGGACGAAAAAGAGCTTGATGTGTGGATGAATACTTTTTCGTAGCTCAGGCAGACGAGTTCTCTCCTAACGGACGGACGGATGCCATCGCAAGCTTGCTTGCGACAAGTGAGCCGACGCGTCGGCTCACTGCGAATATGACGACAGACGGACACGCGTATTTTAAATAATTTAAAAAGATTGTGAATGGAAATGGGGAATTTATTTTATAATACACTGAATAATAATATATATTGTAATCTTTCATCCGTTTAATTTATCATACAATTCAAATAAAAATGTAAGATAACCTTATTAATTCAGCCATCGAAATAGACCCATGCCGGTGCGCCGAAAAACCGTCAATGGCCGATTCTATTACTATCTGGAGGAGTCCATCCGTTTGGAGAAGCCGGTGGTTTACTCCATTTCGCTGGGGGTAAAGATTCCACCGAAGAAAGAACTCGCGAAGTTGGAAAAAGAGCTGACTGAAAAGATTTACGCCGATTTGCTCCGCGAATCCCGGACCATTTACCTGCCCAAGGAGCGCCTTATCAGTATTGAGAAAAAAAGGCGACAATACGAAGCACGTCTCAAGCGTCTCACCAAAGGCCAGAGGGAGGAGAAGGACGAGGTGGATATCGTCAATTTCGTTTACACTACCTTGAGCACTGAAGGCGTCCCCATCACCAAAGAAGACGCAGATTTGGCTTATCGTTTCGCGCAGAAAGGAGTCCGGGACATCCGCGACGAGAACTTGAGGGTTTCGCTGGACATGATCAAGGGCTTGAGGCAGGTGAGAGAGAGCAAAAAAGGGCTGAGCAGGAACTTCGTCTTGGATTTGCACGCTGGAATTATGGCGGGCTTCCCTGGAAAGAACCCGGGAAAGTTAAGGGCTAAACCGGCGTATATCTACCTCAAGAGCTATGACAAAGTCGAGGAAATCGGCTTCAGGCCGCCAGCGCCTGAAAAGATAGAGGACTTAATTGGCGAACTCGTTTCTTGGTATAATGCGAATTTGGGAAAACTCAATGCAATAGAGCTGGCGGCGCTTCTTCACCTGAAAATCTATTCTATCCACCCATTCGAGGATGGGAACAAACGTATGTCCAGACTACTGCTGAATAAAGCGCTGCACGATTGCGGATATCCTATCCTCAACATTTCAAAGCAGACCGGACCATATTTTGATGCCCTAGTGAAATCGGTCGAGAAGAAAGACGATCGCCCGTTCGTGGAATTTGTGGCTCAAGAGTTCGAGAAGATGTGCTCGAAAAAAGGCAGTTAGAGCACCCCGTATGCATCCGGCGAAGGATGCCTTTGCCTGAATGGGCCCCGACCGCCCAGGCGGAAAAAACGTCTCACAAAGGTATTTAAGCCCCCCATCCGAACCCAGAGCATGCAAAAATGGATGATGTATGCGGCCGGCGCGCTGGCCGCCTTCGGCGTGGCGGGCCTTGCCGTGCTCGTGTCGGCCTACGTGCTGATCACCCCGCCTCAGGGCATCGGGACCACCCCGGCGCTCTGCTGCGGCCCCGTGGCGCTGGTGCTCGGCCTGCTCGCCCTTCTGTGCGCCTTCATGGCCTACAAGGAACATTCGGCACTCGCACCGCAGACCCCCAAGCCGAACAAGGGCAAGTGAGCGTAAGGCCAAATACAGGGGGAGGAATCATCGCGGCCGCGGAACGGGCCGACGGCTTGCCACAAATCCATATTATTTAAAAATCTACACTCCGATATACAGGCGTCGGTCAGAGCGTTTTCGTGTTTATTGGCTAGTAAAAACGATACAACGACTTTAATCCGCCCCCAAACGGGCACGGGATGATATGAGCGAATCCGAACATGACGCCCAGTCGAGCGAGCCGTTCCTGCACGAGGTGCACCAGGTGGCGATGGCCGAAACGGATGCGGCCCGCAAGATGAAGGAGGCCTCGGACGAGGCCGCCCGCATCCGCGCGCAGGCGCAGGAGAAAGCCGTCGAGACGGCCGCGCAGGCCACGCAGGCGGCCGTCGGCGAGAAGAACCGCATCATCGCGGCCGGCCGCAAGAAGACGGACGAGAAGGCCCGCAAGCTCCTGGAGGAGGCGGCCATCAAATCCGCCCAGCTCTCTTCCCGGCGCCTGAGCGAATCGGCGGCCCAGGAAATTTGCGATTTGATCTGAGGAACACTATGCTAAAACCGAGTTTGCTCACCAAGGTTCGGATGATCGGCTTGGCCGGCATACGGGCCCGGGCGCTATCATTGTGGCGTAAGCTCGGCGTCATCGAAATAGAGGCCCTTGATCAGGGGACGGCCGCCTCCGGCCTGAAGGAGGGCGGACCGCTGGACGATTATGCCCAGGTGTCCGAGCAGCTGGTGCGCATGCGCGCCATCCGGGGCGCGCTCAACCCCGTCCCCTTTAAGGGGCGGGAGAAAACCGGGGGCGACGCGCTCGCTCGCGCGGCCGCCATCCGCATCGAGGGCGAGCTTCTTTCCATCCGCGACGAGATCGCCAAGCGCCGGAGCGCGCTGGGCGAATTCAATATCACCTTGGGAGAGCTGGAGCGCGTGGCGGGCCTCGACGTGGATTACCACGCGCTTCCGCACGAGATGGCCTATCGGCTGGTCAGCATCGAGCGCAAAAAACTGGCCGGGGCGCGGCAGGCCGCCCGGGCGGGCGAATGGACGACGTGGCTGACGGCCCCGGACCCAAAGGACGAGGCCCGGACGCTCGCGCTCGTCGGGGTGCCGCGGGAAAAGGAAGAAGAGATGGGCGGACTGTTCAAGGAGTTCGAGGCCGTGTCGTGGCCCGCCCTGGCCGGGACGCCCAAGCAGGCGCGCCTGCACGTAATGCACGAGAGCACGAGGCTGGACGAGGAGATCCGCAGCTTCGAGCGGCGCAAGACGGAGCTGTCCGTGGAATATTATCCCCTGTGCGCGAGGCTGGAGGAGGAACTCTCGCTCGCCGCCGAGCTCACCCACGTCGCGGCCCGGGTCGGGCGCTCGGAGCAATGCTTCTGGGCGGAAGGCTGGGTGCGGCCCGAGGATTACGAGGCGCTGCACGCCAAGACCGTGGCGGCGCTCGAAGGCCAGGTCTACATGCGCAAGCTCGAGGAAGAGGAGCACCACGGGAAAGGCCGGCCCACCCTGCTGGAAAACCCGGGAGTGGCCGACCCGCTGCAGTACATCGTCAATTTCCTCTCGGTGCCCCGATGGAACGAGATCGACCCGACCATGATCGTGTTCGTCACCATCCCGGTCTTCTACGGCATGATCGTGGGCGACGCGGGCTACGCGCTCATCAGTTTCCTCCTCGCCTGGGCCATCAGTGCGAAGGCGGCCCGGGGGGGGATGCTTTACAATTTCTCGAAGCTCTGGATGATCGGCGCCGTCCCCTCGCTGCTGTTCGGAATCGCGTTCGACGAATACTTCGGATACACGCATGCCCAGCTGCTCGGCTTCCCGCTCTACCACCCCGTGCTTGAGCGGATCGCCGAGATGCAGACCCTGATCCTGATCACCATCGCCGTGGGATGGGTGCACCTCGCGCTGGGCTTCGTGCTGGGCGCGGCCAACGAGTGGGAGCATTCGCGCAAGCACGCCTGCGCCAAGCTGGCGTGGCTGCCCATCATGGTGGGCGGCACGATGGCGGTCGGCCATTACCTGCTCAAGGCGTTCCCCTCCGACATCGGGATAATCGGGGCGGTTATATTGGCGTTCGGCATCGGCGTGCTTATGTGGGCGGAAGGGCCGCTGGGCGTGGTCGAGGTGCCGGGGGTGGCGTCCAACGTGATGTCGTACACCCGTATCGCCGCCATCGGTATGGCAGGCGTGATCCTGGCCGGAATCATCAACAAGATGCTCGCGCCCGACCCCCGGATGCTCGGCACGCCGGCCGGCATCCTGATGTTCGTGCTGATGGGGATCGCTTATGTCGGCGCGCACGTGGTCAACACGATCATCGCGATGGTGGAGAGCACGATCCACGGCGCCCGGCTGAACGTGGTCGAGTTCTTCGGCAAATTCTATAGGGGCGGCGGGAAAGCGTTCGAGCCGCTGGTGGAAGAGCGCAAATACACGCTCAGCGAGGAAGAAGAGCCGGCCGGGGAAGGCGAGGCCCTCCCGGACGGGGGCTCGCCGTTCGCCGAACCGCCGATCAGGCCGGCCGGAAACGAAGGAGAATCGCAAGATGCAGCACAGTCAGGAACGGATGGAGAGAATCCATCCGGCCGGTCCGGTTTGGGCATGCCCGATGGCGAGCCGCGGGCCGGTGATGAATCTAACGCTCCAACCCAAAATATAGGGTAAACCACCCTGCCGCAAGCGGCAGGGTATCAGACCCAAGAACCGTCATCGGGGGGAGGGTCAGGAGGACGAGCAAGCCGCCTCGAGGCGGCTTGCGCGTACAAGCCCCGCAGGGCTTGAACGACGTGAAACTGGGGAGGGGGGTCACAACCCCCCTCCGCGGTTCCGAAGAGGTGTAGA
>JAZDHB010000112.1:0-9698 GCA_043806415.1 Microcaldota archaeon
GCTGGCGGCGGCCGGCGAAGGCGCGTGGGTCGGATCCTTCCTCGTGTCGGAATGGCCTGGCCCGGGAATGACGCGGCTCGAGATCACGGACCAGTTCGGGCGGGCGCTGGCGCAGGCGGTCGTGAAGATCCCCCAGATCACCATCACGGCATTGGATGCGGACAGCCTGACGCGCCGCTACCTCATCCTGCAGAACGGGGAGCCGATCGCCCAGACCAGCGTGCGGGTGCGGCGCGCGAACTCGAGCGAATGGACGACGCGGCCCGCCAGCGGCGGAATCGTTTCGGTGAGCGCGAAATTCGCACCGGGGGTGCAGACCCTGCTCTTTGATTTGGGCGGGCAGACCGTGTCCTATTCGTGGGACGAAAATGAAGGGGGCGCGTGGGCCGTGGCCTGGACCTACGGGATTCCGGGCATCGGACTGGCCGTTCTGGTGTATGTCTTCTTAAGGCCCCGGCGGCGCCCCACATACCGCCTGGTCGTGCCGGAGATGGCAACCGGCGGGGGCGGCGAGCTGCCGATGAGCATGAAGGACCTGGCCAAGGCGCTCGACGAAGCTGGAGGGGCGGGCCGGAGCGTGTTGCGCGCGGACGAACTCGCCGTCTGTTTGCAAACAGATCGCCTGGAGGATGGCCGGGTGATCGGGCCCGAGAGCGTGGAGGAGGCCCTGCGAAAACTTGAGAAAACGGGGCGGGCCGTGCAATGGAAAGGGCATTGGGCATGCAAACGGGCCGGGTTTGGGAAAGAGGATGCGCGCCGGCAGGGATTGGCGCGCGTACTCAAAGACAAGCTGCTTGAGAGCGGAATTTCCCTAGGGGGCATGAACAGAGACAAGGAGATGAAGGATGGGAATGGCCGGACCTGGGCGATCGGGCCGGATTCGGCAAAGGGCCTTGCCCGGATGGCGGAAAGCCGTCGCCTGCCGTCTTGCATCCTGTTCGCGGACCGGACCGAGCGGGAGGAATCCGAGAAGGGGCTGATGAATTCCAAGGACGGGAGGCATGCGCGCCTGCGGGTGGCGATGCAGACCGGCCGGACCAAGCTGGTCTCGCTTGAAGAGATTTGACGCAAAGCGCCAGATGCCAAAGAAAAAGAGATTGCCCGGCCCGAAAACCACGACGAAGATGATAAGGGAGATGGGGGCTCGGGCCCCCAGCGCGGGTTCCTTCGACGAGGAGTTTTGTCGCTTTTTGTGTCCCTGTTTCATTTTATCGTCGTTAAAAAGCAGCCAAACAAGTACGAAAAAGAAGACGGCAGGCAGGCATCATGTTTTTGGCGTTTCCTTCTCCTTCGCGCCCTCGGCGTCGGCCTTGGCGTGCGCCGGAGGTTGGGAAGGCACGGGCTCGGCCGCGGGCCGGCTGGGCGCGCCGGGAGATGCACCGGCGGCAGACGGGCCGGTCTTTCGCACCAATTCGTCGAGCGCCGCGGCGGCCTGCAGCCCGCGCTCGGTCAGGAACACGAGCTTGAGGCGCCCGCGCTCCTCGAACCGCACCCATCCCGCCTCTTGGAGGCGGGCGAGGGAATTGACCACGTAGACATAGGAGGCGGAGGAGACCTTCGCGAGCTTGGAGGGATACCAGCTCTGCGAAGTGTCCTTGAGGGAAAGGACGATGGCCACCGGTTTCTTCTTGAGGATGAACTGCTGCATGGACATGGTTTGGACCCCGGTACGCGCCGCTTCCGCCGCAGAAAGTGTGCGCGAACACGCGCTTGGACGCCGGCCTTGAGCGCGCGATTTTCAGACCACGCGCAGCTCGACGGACTTGGCCGCCGAATTGAGCACGTGGGTGTAATCGCGGTAATGCGAATACACCGTGACCGCGATGGTGTAGGCGCCCGACGGCGTCTGGCTGTTGGCCGTGATCGTGACGGCCATGTGCTTGGACGCGCCGCCCTCGAGGGCGCCCAGGCGCAGCTCCTTGCGCTTGCTCAAGGCCACGTTGTCAAAGCCCAGGGTCCGGGGCACCTCGACCACCACCGAACAGAGCTGGGCGGACGGGCTCTTGTTGTTGACCTCGAGCAGGAGATCCACCGAATTCTCGGTGCGCGACTTGAGGCGCATGGGGTGGAACTTCGTCGATACGGAGAAGGGGATCCCGTTGACCGGGGCCAGGCCGAGGATCGGCTCGTCTTTTTTCTCCTCGTGAGATGGCTTGCCCAAGATACTGTCTAAGAAACCCATGATAACACCGTCCGTCTCACACAGGAGAATTTCATAAACATATCGGAAAAAAGGGGATGCGAAAAACCGGGCCCAAAAGAATGCGAGGGAACGTGAAAGGCGGCGGATCGGGGGGATGGAACGGGCGCTCGGGCGCCTGAACAGCAAAAAGACGGCAAAGCGTTGCGGCCCGGGCCGCCGGACGTATTTCCGGCGTTTCTTTCATGCAGTGCGACGCAAGGCGGCGCTCATTTCATTCGATGGGGAAATTGCGCAGCCAGCCCAGGTCGTTGCGGTAGAGTGTGCGGATGTCCTCGACTTTGTGCGCGAGCATGAGCGGGCGCTCGAGCGAGAGGCCCCAGGCCAGCACCGGGTATTTGCCGCAGAGCGGAAGGCTCACTTCCGGCCGGAGGATGCCCGCACCGCCCAGCTCCAGCCACGCCTGCCGGGCCGGATGGAAGACCTCAATCTCCAGGCTCGGCTCGGTGTAGGGGAAGAACGACGGGCGGAAACGGATCTTCTCGAAGCCCAGCTTGGAATAGAAGGCCTTGAGCGTGCCCAGCAGGTGGGGGAACGTGGCGCCGTCCCACGAGACAATGCCTTCCACCTGGAAGAATTCGGCCAGGTGCTTGTAATCGGTGGCCTCGTTGCGGAACACCTTGCCGATGGAGAAGAATTTTCGCGGGGCGGGCTGGGAGCGGCAGGCGTGGAGCGTGCGCGCGCTCACGGCTGTGGTGTGCGTGCGCAGCACTTTCTTCTCGGCCGTCTTGGCGTCCCACGCGTAGCCCCAGCCTTTCTCGTGGCTCTCCTTCATCGCGCCGACCAGCTCGCGGGCGGGCAGGGGCGAGCGCCCGGGCAGATAGAACGTGTCCGCGAGATCGCGGGCCGGATGGTCCTGCGGCTGGAAAAGGGCGTCGAAATTCCAGAAGGCGGACTCGGCCAGCGGACCCTCCATCTCCTCGAAGCCCATTTCGACGAAGATGGTGCGCACCTTCTCGCGCAGGCGGGCGATGGGATGGCGGCGGGCGGGAAGTTTGGCCGGCACGGCGCAAGGGACCCCGTAGCGGCGCAAGGGACGGGCGTCCCATCCCTTGGAGAGGAGAAGCTCGCGGGTGAGGGGGCCGATGGCCGAGGCGTCGGGCGCGGAAGACGAGAGCACGGAGCCCGCCCCATCCGGCGCGGACGGCGAATGGACCGCGCCCAGTCCGGAGAGCGGCGCCTCCTTGGCGGCCGCCCGGCCCGCATCCGTGATGGAGACCAGGAACCGGGCGGACGCCTTGATCTTCACGAGGTTGCGCCGGCTGAATTCGGCGAGCGTTTCGGGCGGCAGGGCCGCGAGCGCCGCGTCGCTCTTTGGGAAATCCAGCTCGCCCCCGGCGCGCCAAGGCATCGCGGCCCGCGTCGGTGATGGCCGCCTCGCCTCCGGAGAGCGCCACCCAGCCGTGCCGGCGTGCCGTCGGCAGCCCGAATGATTTGAGCGCGGGCTCCATCGAGGAAACGGGCGCCGGGGCCGTCGCGAGAAGCGAAAGCAGGCGCATCTCCGGCAAGCCGTCCTCGCGCGCACGGACGCCTTCGTCGCTCAGGGCCAGGGACGAGACCTCGTCCTTGCGCACCTGCACGTATCCGTCCTGGGAGAGCAGCTCGAGCGGACGGCGCAGGGAATCCGGATTGGTCCGCAGGGCGGATGCGATGGATTCCAGGGCGAGGTCGCGCGGTTCAAGCAGCAGGATGCGCAGGGGGAGCGGTTCGATGGTCATGGAAGGCACCGGTCACTTTATGTCCAGGGCATTGAGCCAGAAGATGGACAGGAGGATGATGGCGATGGCCAGCAGGTAGGCGGCGCCGTCGGCGGAGAAGACGGTGGAGAACACCTGCGCCTGGATGGACGCGAAGAACCAGAGCACCTCGCTCTCCAGCGTGGCTTCACGCTCGTAGGAGAGCGAGAACTTGGGCAGGGTGGGGTCGGTCCAGACGAAAACGCGCTGGCTGCCCAGGTAATAGGTCGCGTTGCTCGCGGAGTCGTACTTGAACAACGCGTCCTGCCCGACCAGATTGGAGGGCAGGGGCGAGAGCGAGATGCGCACGGCATCGTCCGGAACCGCGATGCGCAGGCTGACCCCCGAGGGCAACAGGATGTCGCCGGTGTTGGAGCGGGGGAAGGTCAGGATGCCGGGCTGGAAGACGTATTTGACGGTGCGCGGCTTGTACGCGAGCAGCCACTGCGGACCCGTGCCGTTGGCGGGCAGCGCATAGATGTCGTAGTCGATCTGCAGGCGGCCGTAGCAGGTGCTGGCCGGCAGGTTGCAGTTGAATTTCTTCTCGGGGTTGACCTGCAGGTTCCGGATGTCGACCTGGCCCCAATCCACATGGGTGCCCACGTCCGGGATTTCGGTGCGCGTGGACCAGCTGGAGAGGTCGTTGTATTTGGAAGACTGCTCGTAGAGCGCGATGGAGGGGTTGGTGGTGATGAAGAGCAGGACGGACTCGCCCACATGGGCGCTCCCGTCGTTGTTGAGCGTGAGGGACACGTTGAGGCTGCGCAGCTCGAAGGAGGCGGAAGCCGACCCCCCGAACGAGAGAAGGGCGAGCAGGAGAAGGGCGGCGGCGAGCGGCGATGGGAAGCGGGGGCGGCCGGACGCGGAACCAGACGATACCATGAGCGTATTGGACGGACGGGAGCTTAAATAAGTTATCCGCCCGGAGGCGGGATCGGCATCCTCTGGTGACTAACTCGATCGTCTCTGCCTCGAGGTTTCGCCCCGAAGGCCGAATCAGGCCCAGAAGCAGGGCATAACTCCATCCAGCAGCATCAATTTCGCCGCCACCTCGTCATGGAGGGCCTTCTGGGTCCGGCTGACCACCGCCTCCCCATGCATGCGCTTGAAGGCCGATATCCGGCCTTCAGAATGGGGCCAGCGCATGGAATAGCCGGTTTCCTTCCTCCATTTCTGATAATCGGTCTGGGCTCTGGCGAACTGGTCCCAGATCCGGTCCTCTATCTTCCCCTCCTTCATCCATAGATTTGGCGGGGGCTTGGTATCCATGCTCGCCACCGTAGGCTCGGAGGCGCGGATGATGGCCTTGATATTATTCTGCTCCAAATCGGAGACAATATCATGGGCGGCGAAAGCCCCGTCCCCCACCATGGCCTTGGCCTTGCTCTCCTTGATCTGGGGCATTTTCTCCCGGGCCAGGTTGACCTCCGCATCATTCTCATCTCCAATGACAAAATCCACCACCTTGTCCGAATCATCGGTGAAAAGCATGATGCGCAGGTACTTGACTTCGGTATGATAGCGCTTGCTGCAATAGTAGCCGCCTCGCCCCACCCTCAAGCACATCCCATCCAGATAAAGGGTTTTTCCATCCAAGCTGCCGGGCTTGATGTCGAATGGGATGTCCAGGTCCATCTTCTGCCTCCGGCGCACGATGGCGCTGTGGCAGAACTCCTTGCTGGTTCCCATCGTCTTGGCCATGAATCCGCTGAGGAACATGACCAATAATCGGTCATCCATGCCGGTGCGCTGCTTGAAGAAGTGGAAGTAGAGGATGATGGTTTTAGGGATTTGGAAGGGAGGGCCTTCCTTGCCCTCATTCATCCGGTGGAGTTCATCCTCCAGCTGCCCCCTGGTGGGACCCACCAGGAAGAAATCGGCGACCTTGCGCTTCCGGGCGTTGAGGTCCCTCTCGTAGCCTACCCAATCCCGCTCCATTGCCTACCGCCTCGGGCGGCTTACGGCGAGGAGGCGCTTATTCCTTTGGGTAGTTAATCACCACAGGAGGATCGGCAGACACATCGCGTCTTGAAAAAAACGAAAAGGCCAAGACGGCCCCAAAAGAAGTCCGACCGGCTCGATCCGCCCGGGCGCGAAGAGCGGGCACGGGCGGAACGCTCCCCGTCTTTTATTCTTTGGCCCCCAAATACACACATGCAAATCGGAATCGTCGGCGCCCCGAACAAGGGCAAGAGCCGGTTCTTCTCCGCCCTCTGCGCGATGGACGTGGCCGTGGCGGATTACCCATTCACCACCATCGAGCCCAACCGGGGCGTGGCTCTCCTGCGCGTGCCCTGTGCCCACGTGAGCCTGGGGCTGGAAAAATGCGACGCGCGCGGTGCCCACTGCCGGGACGGGATGCGCGAAATCGCCGTGCCGATGCTGGATGTGGCCGGTCTCGTGCCGGGCGCGCACGACGGGCGGGGGATGGGCAACAAGTTCCTCGACGACCTGCGCAACGCCGACGGCTTCATCCAGGTGGTGGACGCGTCCGGGCGCACCGACCTGGACGGGAACGCGGCGGATGATTTCCCGCTCGAGGAGGAGATCGGATTCCTGGGAGAGGAGATGGAGGCGTGGCTGCAGGATGTGGTGCGCCGCAATTATCCCAAATTCCGCAACCAAGGGCTGAACGAGGTGGGCGAGGCGCTCTCGGGCCTCGGCTACGGCACCCGGGCGATCAGCGAGGCGGTCGAGAAGGACGGCCTGCCGCTCACGCGGATCCTCTGGGACGATCGGCAGATTGACGCGTTCGCCAGGAACCTGTATGCCAACGGAAAACCCCGCCTCGTGGCGGCGAACAAGGCCGACATCCCCGGCACGCTGGAGCGCATAAAGAAATTGAAAAACGGCCCGGCCCGCGAAGGGCGCCCATTGGAGGGGAACGGGACCGGGCGGGCGTTGCCGCCGATCGTCCCCTGTTCCGCGGCGTACGAATACGCATTGGGCAAAGCCGCGCTAAAAGGGCTGGTGGATTACCGTTCCGGGGCAAAAACATTCGAAGTCGTTGGCAAACCCGACGAGAAGCAGGGGGCCGCGCTGGAGCAGATGCGCCAGTTCGTGCTCAGGAACGGCGGGACCGGCGTGCCGCAGGCCCTTCACCAGATGGTGTTCGGCTTGCTTATGCAGATGGTGGTCTATCCGGTGGAAGACGAGAACCGGTATTCGGACCGGCAGGGGACTGTGCTTCCGGACGCCCTGCTGGTGCCGGAAGGCACCACGGCCGTCGGGCTGGCCGGGATGATCCACACCGACCTGGCCCGGGGGTTCGTGGGGGCGGTCGATGCGCGCACCAAGATGCGCGTCGGCCGGGACCATGCGCTCAAGGACGGAGATATCGTTAAAATAGTCTCCACCCGATAGCATGGATAGATAGATAGATAATGCCCAGATGATCCGATATCGCGCGCTTCGGACGCGCGGGCTTGCGAGGTTGGTTTTATGAAAGACGCCAAGACAGATCCAGAGAGCGCGACCCGAGCCGGCCCGATGGCCGGCGGGGCCCGAGGCGCGCCCAAGGAAAACTGGCCCATCCTCCCCATCCTCATCGTCGCGCTCGTGGTGGTCGCGGCGCTCTGGCTGGGACCCGCCCTGCTCGCAGGCAAGCCGCAGACCCCGCCCCAGAATGTGACGAATACGACGGCCGCCGACCGGCTGGGCGCGCCGGGCGCCGTGCTGCTGCTCTCGGGCGCCAGCCGGCTGGAAAACCTGCCCGGCTCGTACCAGATATCGTTCATGGAGATCGTCGACGGCGTGGAGAGCAACGTCACCTTGGCGCAGGACGGCGGTTCGCGCGAGGCGACGGTGAGCACGGCATATCATTCGCGAAAATACGTGTGGGCGAACGGCACGGGCACGGTGTGCGAGACCGGGCTGGACCAGCCCGAGTTGTGCTCGTCGTTGGTCGGAAACAGCTCGGCCGGGCTCTACGCCCTGCGCCTGAATGCCACGTTCCCCACCAAAGAGAGCGCGGACCAGCAGGCGCTGGACGAGTGGATGGTGGGCATCGGCGCGATCCGTTTCATCGGCAGCCCGCAGAACAAGACAGTCGCCGGACGGACGTGCGACGACGTGGCCTACCTGTTTGATTTCAGCTCGCTCTCGGATGCCGACCTCTCCAAGATCGACCCGAGCCTGTTCGTGTTCAAGAATTACAGGCTCGAGAAATGCATCGACCGGCAGAACGGGATCCCGCTCTACACCAAGCTCCAGTATGATTACCAGGGGGTGCCGCAAGAATTCAAGCGGACCTACTCAAGCTACGAATCGCCGGCCGTGCTCCCGATCGTGGCGAGCGCGCCCAACGCGAATTGGACGCAGGTGGACGCGGCGTTCAATGAGGATAATGCCGTGCTCCAATCCATGGGCGTGTGCATTGCCCAGAACACGAGCCAGGACCGCGAGAGCTGCGTGCTCTCGGCGGCCATCAACCTCGGGGAATACGGCTTGTGCGCTTTCGCCTCCGAGCCGAGCCTGCGGGACGAATGCGTCTACAAGCTCGCCGCAGTCAAAGACGAGCCGCTGATGTGCGCCAAGGCCGGCACGTACATGAACGAGTGCTATATCTACGCCGCCTATACCCGGCAGGATGCGAGCTATTGCAACATCATCACGAACCAGACAGACAAGGCCGCATGCGACCAAGCCGTGCGGACGGCCGGCAACGCGAGCGCCGCCCCGGACCTCAATTCCGCGGGCCGGATCGTGACGATGGTGGGCCGCGCGCAGAGCGCCAATACGAGCGCGGGCAATAGCACCGGGACGGGCAATGACACCGGCACGGGAGGGAACGGGAGCGCGCAGTAGAACGGAAAAAGAGATCACCCGTCTTTTTCCGTTTTCATTTTTACTTTTGCTTTTCCGTTTTTCCATCGTTTGTTTTTTTTTTTGCTTTTCCGTCTTTTGTTTTTTGCTTTCCCGTTTTTCTGGTCTTTACTTTCTTATCTTTTCTTTTTTTTTTGCGTTTGCTTTTCCATTTTTCATTTTGTTTTTCCATCTTTTGTTTTTTTTTTTGTTTCCGGGCTTGCACCCCAGAGACATCCTTACAAGGGAGCCGATAGGCAAGTCTTTTAAGAGTTCGACGAGGAGGAGGGGCATGAAAAAACTGCCCCTCCTCCTCGTGCCCCTGCTCTTGTGCGCGCTCCTTTTCGCGCGCACGGACGCCGACCTCAAAACCGACGCCGTGAACGCGACGCTGGGAACGGTCGCGGACCTGCGCTACGCGATGATGGATAATTTCTTTTCCAACAACAGCCAGGAATACGTGATCGTCAGCCTGGGCCAGACCCCCTCGTTCCTCTTGCGGCTGGAGGCGCTCAACGGGACGTACAACGCCACGCTCGTGCGAGGCAATGACACGATCCGAAGCATCATCGAGGAGCGGTATGCCCGCCTCTTGCAGCCCAACCAGACGATGGCGGACGCGAGAGAGCACCTCATGGACGATTTTAACGAGTTCAACCAGTCCCGCTTTTTCTACGAGGCGAAATACAACCTCTTCTTCGGCCTGGAGAACGGCACCTGCCAAGACCGCAGCGACTGCGAGCAGGCCTGCGACCGCTCCCAGGTATGCCACTGGGCGCGAAATCAGAACGGGGCAGGCGTCATCGACGACATGATGGCATACGTCCAGAACGTGCGCGACATCGACGCGCAGATCGGGCGGGCGCGGGAGATGGGCGCCGGGACGCAGAACATGAGCGATTTGGAGGTGCTGGACGCCTACGCGCAGATTGTCGCGATCTTGCGGAATGCCACAGGGC
>JAZDHB010000113.1:0-2436 GCA_043806415.1 Microcaldota archaeon
CTTGAGACCATCACTTTGCCCGAGAATATGGTCGAATTGATGTTTCATTTTGATCTCTTGACGGAAGTAAATATTCTCGGCCTCGAGTTGGTCTTTCATTGTTTTGATTTCAGAAAGAGCCGTTCGAAGTTCGACCGTCCGCTCCTCCACCCGTCTTTCCAGTTCGTTGTGGGCTTGTTGTAAAGCCTCGGCTATAAGTTTCCGTTCGGTGATGTCCTCAAGAGCGAGGAGGATCATATCCGTGCCTTGACCCTCCCGATAGATCCGGCGGGCATTGAGAAGCATTCTTCTCCGTCCGATGACCGGAAACTCATGGTCAACCTCGAAATCATTGAAGTAGGCATTTTGGAGGATAATTTCCTCCAACAACTCTCGTAATGAAGGAATGTCCCACGCCTGGTCGCCTAGGCTGTAGATAAATCGTCCCTCTGTCTCTTCCGGCGTCACCTGGAACGTCCCATAGAAGGAATGATTCGCGGTGATTACTCTTAGGTCGGGGGTAAGCACAAGGAGAGGTTCACGTATCGTTTCCACGATGCTCTCAGCATATTTTTGAACTCTCTCAAAGGTTTCCTCTGCTCGCTTACGCTCGGCGATCTTAGCCTGCACTATTTCGTCAGCCTCCTGTAAGCGCCGCTCCGTGGCATCGAGCCTCGTCCGAAGCTCTTCCATCTCAAGGAGAAGTTGTTGCTTTGTTTGGGCCTTCCCTTTCATAACATCTCCCTCTCGGATCGTTTTCAGATCTTTAAGGTCCAGATTACAAGCTTATTGATATTATACAGAATTAGAAAAAGAATGCAAAATTGAAAAGAATTTCGAGGTTCTTGCAAAGGTCCCTTAATCCGTCATTCGGGAATGACGTTTATTGGCTTGGTTTAGCGAGGATTCTCACCTGACCGAGTGTTCCTGCTGGTCGTTGAACCGGGGGAGTGGTGAGGAACGGAACTGCGATAAGCAGATCTGCCTGCCGATCCGACATGATGATTTTTCTTAGTGGCAGCGGGGCCGTTCCTGGTCCGGGGGGGTGTCGCTCTTCGCTGCTGCCGGCGGCGCTGCGGTTGGTGGGGCGGGCGGGCAAAATCGGTATCTTGCGCCGGCGCTGGCTTTTTATAATCGAAGCCCTGCAGCTTGCGACGCTCCACCTTGGCACCAAGGAAACGCTCGATGCTCTGCGCCATGGCCTCGTCTTCGCGGGTTATGAACGTAAAGGCATCGCCGGCCTTCTCCGCTCGGCCGGTGCGGCCGATCCGGTGCGTGTAGGAATCAATGCTCTCGGGCATGTCGTAGTTGATGACGTGGGATATGCGAGAGACATCGATGCCGCGGGCGGCAATGTCGGTCGCTACGAGGACCTGAAACGAACCGTCACGGAATCCGTCGAGTGCCGCCTGGCGCTGGTTTTGCGACAGATTCCCCTGCAGCGATGCGGCCCGGTACCCGGCCCTTTCCAACTGCAGCCCTACGCGCTTGGCGCGGTGCTTGGTGCGCGTGAAGATCAGGACCGACTCCGTGTCGGTATGGCGCAGCAGTTCAAGGAGAAGCGGGGTTTTGAGATGCTGGGCGACCGGGTAGAGCGCGTGCGCGACCGTGCTGGCCGGCGCGGCGAAATTGACCTGCACCGTGACCGGGGTGCGCAAAATTTCGTGGGCGAGCCGCCGGATATCATCGGGCATGGTCGCCCCGAAGAGCAGCGTCTGGCGCTTGGCCGGAACGTGTTGGATGATCTTCCGGATATCAGGCAAGAAACCCATGTCGAACATCCGGTCCGCTTCGTCCAATACGAGCACTTCCACACCTGACAGGTTGATCGTGCCCTGACGGATGTGGTCGAGCAGGCGGCCGGGACAGGCGACGACGATCTCGACGCCGGCGCGCAGTTTCTGGATCTGCGGGTTCATGCTCACCCCGCCGTAGATGGTGGTGCTGCGCCGTTTCGTATGGTGGCCGAGGGCACGGATGGCATCGTGAATCTGCTCGGCCAGCTCACGCGTCGGCGCGATGACGAGGGCGCGGACACGCCCGACCGGTCCTTTGATCAAACGCTCCAGGATCGGTAGAACGAAGGCGGCTGTTTGGCCCGTCCCGGTCTGGGCCAGGCCCATGACGTCGTGTCCTTGGAGGACCGGCGGGATGGCCTGGCGCTGGATGGGGGTTGGTGTGCTAGAGCCGAGTGCCTTGACGCCGGCCTCGAGCTGCGGATGGAGATGGCATGAAGTAAAACTCATATGCCTTTCTTTCTGTAATGCGTGCCCCGAATTACGCAAGGGCCATCATTTCGACGAGGTGCCGCAGACTCAGCGTGGCCTGTGGCTATCAGCCTGCGTGGGATAATCACCCGGACGGAGTGGGTAAATGTTCGTCTTATCCAGGAGAACGAAAGTTTACGGCTACCCCCTTACCATGCGGGATGAATAACGACCCCTGCCTCGCGCGAAC
>JAZDHB010000114.1:0-7991 GCA_043806415.1 Microcaldota archaeon
CCCCTGCTTGATTTTCATGTTCCGCCTCACGGCTTCCGGGATGACAATCTGGCCGCGGGAAGAGACAGTAATGGTTTCAATCGTTTCGGATATATTCATCTTACTCACCATATATAAGTAAGATTGAACTTATTATTAATCCTTTCGCCCACTTCCGCCAAATCCTTTGCGGGAATTTAGCGTATGACGTTAGCGGGGAAGTCGCCTTTTAAACTAGGGAAAGGGCGGGTTTCCGCTGCTTTGGTTCCTAACCCCTAGGCTAGGCCATAAGGAATAAGTGGGCCCACTCCCTCCTCTCAATGGAGCCCACGCATTGACCACGCCTGGCTCCAGAGGCGGATTGGCATGAAGAGGGACTGGGCCAGCTATGAGAAGCAGCTAAAAGCCAAAAAAAGGCAGCGGGTGGATTTCTTCTTCCGACTGCCCGACCCCGGGCAGCTTGCGTCGGAATTGTTGAAGATGAATCTGGGCAAGAATGGCCGGCCCTTTTGCCTGCCTTGCTCCATCATCCATTTCTCCAGCTTCTTCAAGTGCATGTTCCACCCCGATGACCGGACTCTGGCCATATTCATCAGCCGGCTGCTGGGCCGCATCATGGGCAGCGCCCATGAGTTCACCCATTCTGCGTTTGTCAAGAGAAGATTGGGCGAAGACCTTGACTTCCCTTCCAGAATCACCAGAGAGAACCTCCAGGGAAAGCGGCTCTATTTTGACGGCGTATGCATGAAGTTTGGAAGAGGCGGCTACTACCGCAGCAAGGCCTATGATACGCCCGTCAAATACCTTCGCATTGGGGTGTTCACAGATGAGCTGGGGCAGTGCCTGGATTTCTGCATCGGGGACGAGCACGATGCGGAAATCGGCATGATCAGGGAGAAGATGTCCCTGATAACCACGAGCGGAGCGGAAGCCTTTGTCTGCGACGGCATTGGTGCGGCCATTGATGTGGTGGTGGACCTGACGTTGGCCGGCATCCGACCCGTCATCCGGGCCTCTGACCAAGTCAAGGCCGCCCACAAAGACAAGCCTCCGCCACATGTGTGCGCCAAGGAGAAGAAAGCGGATGAGCTGATCTGGGATAGGTTCGTCAATGAACAGCAGGATTACCAGAAATGGCGCAAGGAGAGCAAGTATTCCATGAGATGGCCCTATTCGGAGGGTTACTTCTCCTCACTGAAGCGGGCTTCTGGGGAAACAATCATGAGCCGCTGCCCAAAAGGTATCCATGACGAGGTGTGCCTCAAGTTCATGCTTCAGGAGGGCCGGCTTCCGGCCCTCTGGGGTTGAAAAAACGAGCTATTGGTTTTCAGGTGGATAGTTGGGAACCAAAGCAGGTTTCCGCTCGATTTCGCCGGGGAAGCGCAAAAGTATATAGGTGTTCGGACATACATTATAACAGGTGATGGGAATGAGCTTCAACCTGCAAACAATGATGCCAGAGGCAAGAAATGCGCGGGAGCGGAACGTCTGGAAAAAGAACGACTGCCTGGTCATGACCGGAAGTTCGTCCACGGCCAGGATTCTGAAAGGCTTTAATCCGACGCGCGAAGGGCTGAAAGGCGCCATCGCGTTGGCTTCGGAGAAGAACGCCCGGATCTACGTATGCACGCCGTTAAACTCCGACTTGAACTCGAACTTGGGGAGCGAAAAAAAACCAGGTCTGCGCGGGACCTATGTCTGGGTGTTCGTTCCGCAGGATGAAACATTCCGGGACATCGGCTATGCGCCGGGCGAACTTTGAGCTGCCCGTTCTCGCCGCCGCAATCCTTTTAATAGGCCGCCGGCCTCATATGCCCATGAGAGCGCAGTCCTCGGCCGAATTCATGATCGCAATCGCCATCATGGGCATCGCCCTGGTCCCGATCATGACGGCCATGCAGTGGAACGCCCAAAGCTCGCCCGAGAACATGATGCTGGCCAAGGCCTCTTTCTCCGCCGACCGGTTGCGCTCGGTGGTGGATTCGGTGGGCAGCCTGGGGCCCGGGGCGGAGCTGACCGCGCAGGTGGAGATGCCGCAGGTGGAGAGCATCAGCGCACAGGGGCGGGAAATCAGCATCAAGCTAGATACGTCGTTCGGGCCGGTGGACATCGTGCAGCCCACGCGCTTCAACGTCACGACCACCGGCTTTGAGCGCATCCACGCGGAAGGGCGGTACGTCATCGACGTGAAAGCCGGCACCGGGGCGGATGATCCGAACGTGAAGCTGGCCTTGAGATAGAACAGGGTTGGAAAACAAAGGAGAAGAATAAATTGAAAAGTAACGGGCGCTCGGGCGCCCGTCGAGATTTGTCTCGAATTTTTTTATCGGCTTTTATTTTGGCTTTTCGTTTTTCCGGCTCCTGATTTTCAGATCTGCCGCTCCTTGGCATGCCTTCTCAAATCCAGCCTTGTCTGCCCCACCGAATCCGTGCGCTGCAACGGCTTGCCGAAGCCGGGCTTGACCAGCACGTCGTTGTCCCATACCACCTGCTCGCCGCGCAGGAACACGCCCAAAATCTTGCCGCGCAGGCGCCAGCCCTCGTAGGGAGACCAGCCGGCCTTCGAGCGCAGGTCGGCCAGCGCCACGGTCCAGCTGTCAGCGGGGTTGAAGATCACCAGGTCCGCGTCGTTGCCGACGACGATGCGCCCTTTTCGGTGCAGGGTGAAGGCGTCGGCGGGGCCGGTGCAGGCCATGCGCACCGCCTCTTCGATCTTGAGCTTGCCGCCCACCACGGCGTGAAGGAGCAGGGGGAACATGGTCTGCACGCCGGGAAACCCGGGCGCGCCGCCCTTTTTCTCGTCGGGGAGGTGAGGCGCATGGTCGGAGGAGATCAGGTCCACCTTCTTTAGGACCTTCCATAATTTGGCCACTTCGCGGCGCGAGCGCAAGGGGGGGTTGACCCGGCCGTTCTCGCCCAGGCGGGGCAGGTCCTCGATGGAGAGGAAAAGATGATGGGGGGCCACTTCGAGGGTGACGGGGGGCAGGTCCTTGCGGCCTGCGGCCGATTTGGCCGCATTAACTTCCGCGGCGCTGGTGAGGTGGCAGAAATGCACGCGCCGGCGGTATTTGCGGGTCATGGCGGCGACCTTGCGCACGGCGCTCAAGGCCACGTCGATGGAATTGATCTCCTCGTGCGTCTTGCCCTTGAGCTTGAGGGCGCGCGACTCGGCCATCAGGGCGTCCTCGCAGTGCACGCACAGCGGCTTGCACGGATCGTAGCTGGAGAAATGGCGCTCGAGCGCCGGGCCTATCAGGGTGAGCGGGGATTTCGTCTCGCTTAAGAACGCCTTGACGGACGGGGGCTGGAGCCGGCGGATCAGCTCGTCGTTGTCGGCGCTCGCGCCGAAATGGAACCCGAAATCGGCCACGCTCTTGGTGGAGGCGAGGCGCTCCTTCTGGGTGAGCGCGCCCACCGTGGTGGTGGGCGGGTTGCGGTAGCAGGGCATGTCCAGGAACGAGGTGACCCCTCCCATGAGCGCGGCCATCGAGCCGGTGGTGAAATCCTCCTTCTGGGGCGCCTCCGGCTCGCGCATGTGCACGTGCGCGTCGATCGCGGCCGGCAGGACGAACCAGTCGCCGGCGTCGAGGGCCGAGTCGGCCATGAACGTGTAGGAGTGGATGCCCCCGATCTTCCCGGAGTGGATGGAGATGCAGGCGGGGCGCAGTTTCCCGTCGATGAATACGCGCCTGGAACGGATGAACATAGGATCGACCTCGAATCATGAATAGGATCAGTATTTGATTCTCCTTCCGGCCTTGTCGACGTGATAGGCGCCGAACGCGGGATTCGCCAATGCGTCTTTGCCGTCGATGGTCGGGCCGTCGATGCACGAGAGCCAGCCCCCCATGGCGCAATGGCCGCACACGCCGAACCCGCATTTCATGTAGCGCTCGACGGAAAGCTGCGAGCGCACGCCGTGCTTTAGGCAGCATTCGGCCACGGCCTTCATCATCTTCTCCGGCCCGCATGAATAGACGCAGTCGAATTTTTTCTTCTTGTCCGAGAGCAGGGGTTCGAGCGCCGTGATGACATTCCCTTTCGCACCGGCCGAACCGTCGTCGGTGGTGACGTGGTTCTTCCCGGGCGCGCTCTTCATGAGAAGCGCCTTGCTGCGCGCGCCGTTGACGGATTCGACCTGGATGCCGGATTCGATGCCGAGGCGGGCCAAGAAGCGCAGGGGCGCGAAGCCGTAGCCGCCGCCCACCAAGAGCCACCTCTTGCCGTGAGGCTCGTAGGGCCTGCCGAACGGGCCGCGCACGAAGAGTTCGTCGCCGGCTTTGAGGTCCGCCATCTTCTCGGAGCAGGGGCCGGCGCGCGCGATGGCCAGTTGCAGCGAGGGTTTTATTTCGGCGATTGACATCGGCTTCTCGTCGGCGAATGAGGGGAGCCAGGCCATGACGAACTGGCCAGGCTTGGCGTCCGGCATCCGGGCGTCGAGCGTGAGGAGCGAGACCTTCTCGTTCTCCTCCTGGGTTTTCTTCACCTCTGCGCGAATGGGAAACATCGATCCACCAGGTTTTCATCCGGCTCTTGCGGGCCTCGTTCAGTCCGCGAGCTTGATCTGCGAGATCTTATCTAAGCCTTCCTCTTGCATGTATTTGGCAAGCTCCGCCTTGATCTGCTCGAACGCGTTCTTGCGGTAGCAGACGGCCGAGCCCACCGACACGGCCGTGGCGCCAGCCATGAGCATGCGTGCCGCGTCCTCGCCATAGGTGACGCCGCCCCCGCCGATGATGGGGAGGGTGGGGCAGGCTTTGCGGATGTCCGAGACGCATCTCAGGGCGACGGGCAGGATGGCCGGCCCGGAGAGGCCGCCGTAGGCGTTGTGCAGCACCGCGCGCTTGGCGCGCACGTCGATCCACAGGCCCGGCACCGTGTTGATGGCGCTGATGCCGTCCGCGCCGCACTGCTGGCAGGCGGAGGCGATGGAGCCGATGTCGGGCACGTTGGGCGCGAGCTTGACGAACACGGGAATGGAGATGGAGGAGGCGCGCAGCTTGGATTTCACGGCGCTCGTGACGGCCGCCGCGGACTCGCAGGTCGAGGAGAACATCTCGCCCTCGTTATGCACGTTGGGGCAGGAGATGTCCAGCTCGATGAGGGCCGGCTGGGCGGCACAGATTTTCTCGGCCACGAGGGCGAAGTCGTCCGCGCTGTTCGCGTAGACCGACGCGATGACCGGCACGCCGGCCTCCTTGACCGCCTTCTTTATCTCGGGAATCTCCTCCTTCACGCCCGGGTTGGAGAGGCCGATGGCGTTGAGCATGAGTTCCCCCTGCATGATGGCGGTGGGGTTGGCATGGCCCTCGCGGGGAAGAAGGGAGCAGGATTTCGAGGTCACGGCGCCGGCGCCCTCGCGCGCGGCCCGGATGAGGAGGTCGGCATTGTTGCCCCGGATGCCCGAGGCGAGCACCAGCGGGTTGGCCAGCCGGATTTTCCCTAATGAGATGGATAGATCGACCATGGCGTTCCTCATTTTGGCTTGTGCGAAAATGATTTCGCGAAGGATGTTTTTATACCCGCCGACGGATGCGCACGTCAGGGTTATAAATATTCGCGGCTAAATAGAAGTCTAAAATACACCCCTTACGGTAGAGTAGGCGGCTTCGAGGTGCTGATTTGACGCTGGAAGACAAACAATTGGAGGATCAGTTGCCCGCCGATCTCATCGTCTCCAAGGACGACGAGGAGCTTCTCAAATTCTTGGAACAGACCAAGCCCAAGATTTACGTGATCGGCACGGGCGGGTCCGGATGCAACACCCTCACGCGCATGTTCGAGGTGGGCATCGAGGGCGTGCAATTCGCGGCCATGAACACCGACGTGCGCCACTTGGTGAAGATGCGCGCGAACCGCAAGCTGCTGCTGGGCAAGACCGTCACGAAAGGGATGGGCGCGGGCTCCAACCCGCAGGCCGGCGAGGCCGCGGCCAAGGAATCGGCCCCCGAGATCAAGGAGATGCTAAAAGACGCCAACATGGTGTTCGTCACCTGCGGCATGGGCGGCGGCACGGGCACCGGCTCGGCGCACGTCATCGCCGAGGCGGCCAAGACGGCCGGGGCGCTCACCATCGCGGTCGTGACGCTGCCGTTCGCCTCCGAGGGGCAGGTGCGCATGAAGAACGCCCTCGACGGGCTGGAGAAGCTGCGCCGGCAGGCCGACACGGTGATCGTGATCCCCAACGACAAGCTGCTCGCCATCGCGCCCGACCTGCCGCTCAACACGGCGTTCAAGGTGTGCGACGAGGTGCTGGCCGGCTCGGTCAAGTCCATCGCGGAACTGATCACGCGCGCGGGCCTCGTCAACCTCGACTTCGCGGATCTGAGGACCATCCTAACCTCGGCGGGCTGCGCCGTGGTCGGCGTGGGCGAGGCGTCGGTGGATGCCAAGCCCGAGGCGCGCTCGGCCATCGCCATCGACATGGCGCTCAATTCGCCTTTGCTGGACGCGGACATCTCGACCGCGACCCGCGCGCTCGTCAACGTGACCGGCGGCGAGGACATGACGCTCAAGGAGGCGGAGTACATCGTCTCCGAGGTGTCCCGGCGCATCGAGCCGGGCGCGCACATCATCTGGGGCGCGCGCGTGGAGAAGAACGCCAAGAAGAGCACGCTGCGCGCGCTCGTGGTGATCGCGGGCGGCAAGTTCCCGCAGTACGAGGTCAGCAAGAACGCGCCGGCGCAGGCCGAGCAGCTCGACCTCGACCTCATCGCATGAGGATGGGAACAAGTGGATCAGGAACGAAGCAAAACCGGGGACACGCATCGGCCGTCGAAACGGCCGATGGTGCGCCATGAGCCCCGAGGGCTCATGTGCGGGGGGTTCGGACCCCCTCCGCGGTTCCGAGGGATGACACGATGTTCGACATATCTGTGGAATTGCGCAAGATGGTGCGCGTGCTCTCGGTGGCCACCCGGCCCCGGCAGAGGGAGTTCATGCGCATGGCCAAAGTGACGGCCGCGGGCATCATCCTCATCGGCCTCATCGGCGTGATCGTGTCGTTTTTGTTCGAGAGGATACTCAAGTGAGACGTGAACTTCAAGGTGTTGGACCTATGGCTATTTTCATCTACCGGGTGACCGCCGGACAGGAGCGCGTGGTCATGGAAATGCTCGCGCGAAAAGTCAAGAGCGAGAACATGCAGATCTCCGCCGTCGTGTATTTCGAGGATCTGCGCGGCTACATGGTGGTGGAAGCCGACGACCAGCTCGCCGCGCGCGCGGCCGGGCTCAAGATCCCGCACATCAAGGGCGTGCTGGACAAGCCGGCCAACCTCGCGGACCTGGATTCGCTCCTGGCCGCCGCCAAGCCCGTCTCGATGCAGGTGAAAAAGGGCGACACGGTGGAACTCATCTCCGGGCCGTTCAAGGGCGAGCGGGCCAAGATCATCCGCGTGGACGAGAACAAGGACGAGCTGACGGTGGAACTGACCGAGGTGGCGGTGCCGATCCCGGTGACCATCAAGGCCAACACCATCAAGATATTCGCGCGGGCGGACGACGGCGAGAAGAAGGATTAGGAGAAAGGGAAAACGCCCGCAAAAGGCAGGCCGGATGCCAAGATGACCGGCCCAAAAAAAGATTGAAACGGGGGCGCGCCGGCGCGCCCTCGTTTTATTTTTTCTTTCTTCCGATTCGCCATTCGCCCCGTTTGTCTGTTTTGTTTTTGCTGAACATCTTGTTTTTTAACCCCCAAAGCGTAGCCATGCCATGGCTTCGTCCGAGATCGCCAAGCTCGACTCCAAAGGCAGGATCCTGATCCCATCTTCTTTCCGCTCGGCCCTGCGCCTCGGGATCGATTCCGAGGTGCTCATGCACCTGGACGAGTTGAACGCCGCTATCACTTTGACGCCGGCCAACGAGCGCGGCCTGGTTTCGATGACCATCGGCCTGTCCGACGCGCCCGGCAGCCTCGCACGGATGGCGAAGGTGCTGGCCGATGCCGGCGTGGATTTGGTTTCCTCGGAATCCCGGTCGGTTCACCGGGGGCAGAACGCCGAATGGCGGGTG
>JAZDHB010000115.1:0-6865 GCA_043806415.1 Microcaldota archaeon
GTGATCTGGGGGATCTTCACGACCGCCTGCGCCAGCGCCCGCCCGAACTGGTCCGTGATCTCGAGCCGCGTCATTCCCGGGCCAGGCCATTCCGACACGAGGAAGGATCCGACCCACGCGCCTTCGCCGGCCGCCGCCAGCCCCACCGCGCCCCGGCCGATCCGCTCCTCCGTCCACGCCTTCCCGTCGATCGAGTAAATGTGGAGGTCGTATTCCAGATCCTCCTTCTGGGGGTAATCCGGCCGCAGCCTCACCTGGAACGCGGCGGTCTGCGCGCGCACGATCCGGTCCGGCCCGTCGATCTCGCCGGGCAGGCGGGAGAGGTCCCGGTCCCAGAGCTTGAACGGCTGGCCGTCGGGTCCGATCAGGCGCACGCGCAGGGCCCCGCGCGAGACGTCCCGGCTCAGGTTGGCGGTCAAATCGTTCGCCCCGTCGCCCCATTCCTGCTCGACGCTCGCGATGGTCCGGTTCTCCGGAGCCTCCCACGCGTAGCGCGCGACCGCGCGCGCCAGCTCGTCCATGTCCATGAATTCATCCAGCGTGTGGGGGATCCTCGCCACGCGGGGGCCCTCGTATTCCCCGAGGATGTCGAGCGGCGCGCCATACCCTTGCGCCGGCTTGCCGTCCGCGGCCAGCGCGTCCGGGACTCCGCCCACCTGGCTCGTGCCGTCGCTGCCGATGCTGATGTTCTGGCGGATCCCCATATAGATGATCAGGTCGTCGGGCGTGAATTTTCCGGTCCAGTTGTCGAGCGCTTCGGACGGCCAGGCGCCGGACGGCAGGACGATCACCCGCCCCGGCTCTTGCGCGCGCAAGGAAGAGAGATTCTCCTTGTCCAGCTTCCATCCGGCCGGCCGGAGCGCGCCCTTGAGCGCATCTTCGAGCGCTCCAAAATGGCTCCCGCCCGCCCGCGCGCTGTCCACCAGCACCATCCGGCGGGGCAGGGCGCCCTCCGTCAGGTCGGCGCGCACCGTCACGTTGGCCGTTTTCTCGTCGCTGAGGTTGCCCTCCACGTGCACCCAGAGCGTGTTGCGCCCGCCCATGTCCAGGATCCGGGTCTGGCTCAGGTCCACCCACTTGGTTTTCTGGACTGCGGCCGGCTCGGGTCCGCCCAAAGAGAGGAACAGGGCCGCGACGATAAGAAGAATGGCGAGGGTGATCGCAGCCCGCCGGGTCGTGATTCGGATGGGTTCCATCCGAATTCTAAGGGGCGGGCGCTCTAAAATACTTTCGGCCCGCCCGCGCGACGCGCCCGCCGGGAAAAAAGAAGGCGCCCGAGCGCCCGTTGCCTTTGCCGAGGCGCCCGAGCGCCCGCTGTTTTTTCTTTATCTCTCCATCATCCCATGCGTCTGGGGCATCTCCGATATCCCCGCGCTTCCCGCACGATGTTTTATATTTCCGCCCGGCCCAGTCTATCCCCATGCCTGATTCGCTGCAGAATTTCTATTCTCGTCTTCCCATCGTCGAGCGGGAGATGGTCCGGCTGGTCCCGCGGGACGCCGAACCTGCGGAAGTGTATTCCCTCCTCTGGGAGCTTCTGGACCGGGGCGGCAAGCGCTTCCGCCCGCTTCTGTGCCTTGCCAGCGCCCGCGCGGTCGGCGGCTCGCCCAAGCACGCACTCGCCGCGGCGACCGCCATCGAGCTGTTCCACAACTTCACCCTGATCCACGACGACATCGAGGACAACTCGACCCTGCGCCGGGGCAAGCCCTGCCTGCACGTCGCCTATGGCCTGCCCCTGGCCATCAACGCGGGCGACGGGCTTTTCATGATCGTGTGGAAAGCCGCCCTGCGCATCCGCTCGCGCCGTTCGATCCAGGCCCAGCACGCGCTCCTGAGCGCCTTCACCGCGGTGCTCGAGGGGCAGGCCACGGAACTGGGCTGGCACCATTACAAGCGTTGGGATATCTCCGAGGAGGACTACCTCTCCATGATCGGGGGCAAGACGGCGGCCCTCATCGCGGTTTCCTGCGACGTGGGCGCCCTGCTGGGCGGCGGGGATGCCAAGCAGTGCAAGGCCCTCCACGAGTTCGGGCGCAAGATCGGCCTGGCCTTCCAGATCCAGGACGACGTGCTCAACCTCGTCGGCACCGAGGAGAAGTACCGCAAGGAGATCGGCGGCGACATCAAGGAGGGCAAGCGCACCGTCATGGTGATCCACGCCTTCCCCAAATTATCCGCCGCCGACGCCGCGCGCCTCAAATCCGTGCTGGGCAACGCGCAGGCAAGCGATTCCGACGTGGCCGCCTGCATCCAGATGCTCCGGCGCACCGGCTCGATCGAATATGCCCGCAAATACGCCGAACGCCTCACGGACGAGGCGCTCGCCGAGCTGGGCAAGCTCCCGAAGTCCTCCGCGCGCGACGAGATGGAAGCCGTCGTGCGGCAGATGATCGCGCGGGAGAGCTAAAAACAGGGAAATATCCGCCGCCGCGAATTTTTTGAAAACTATTTTTTTCGGAAAATCGTTTTTTGATTTTTCGAAGGGAAAAATCGAGGAGCCCCTCCCGAGGAGGGCTTTGGCGCCCGCTCTTTCATTTCCCCAGCATTCCGCTTATCGCCTCGAAATAGACGAGCTTCATGGTCGTATACAGGGGCGCGAACACGAAGAAGAGGTAGAGTGGATAGAACACGTTGAGCACGAGCGGCACGAGCGCCAGCAGCGCGAGCGTCAGCAACATGACGAGGCTCGCCAGCGGGGAGGCGATGCTCGCCCGGATGGATGCCGCGACGCTGGCCACGGCCCCCCTGCGCTGCACCACCTGCGCCGGGAATGCGAGCCAGAAGGGCAGTTGCATGAGCAGCCACACGCCGCCCGCCAGCAGGGCCGCGACAGCCGCGACGGGCGCATAGACCGTCCCGATCGCCACTCCCACCACGAAGACGGGGAGCGCGACCGCCAGGCCTGCCGCCTGCTGGATCGAGCCGATGAGGAAATACGTCAGCGCCATCGCGGACATCTCCTCGAAGAAGCCCAGGAGGCTGATCTGCCGCCCGCCCGCGCCGATCCGGGCGCACAGGTGCGTGAATGCGCCCCAAGCCGAAAACGCGATGAATGCCCCGGCGGCCAGCTCGACCAGCGTGACGAGCGCGATGGTGATGACGGCGGCCGGCACGGCGGTCCAGACCGCATGCCGCCCGAGCACGAGCGCAATGCCGCAGTCGATGAGGAATCCGGCGGAGACCAGGCCCGCGCTGATCAGGGCCGTCGTGAAAAGCATGAGCCCGGCCAGGGCGTACCAGGCGGCATTGCGCCGGTAGATCCCCCAGCCCATGGCAATGATCTGTAGAATGTTCATCTTCGTCCCATCCGTCTCGTCCGTCGTAAGTGCAAAACGTGAGCTTTTTAAATGTATTCGATTCTGTTAATGTGGTGCGCAGAATCATCGCGCGTGGTTGGGGGTTGGGAAGAAAGCATTATAAATAGTCCCTCGCATATGTATATGGTAAATGATGGTCATTGATGATTAGGCGCCTGAATTCAATCGGCGGTGTTTGTATGCCTCGTGGAAAACGCATTATAATCGAGAGGAATTCGAAGGACCCGGTCCTTCACAAGTTCAAATCGCTCAAGGTCGGCGAGCTCAAGTCCAGGCGCGCCGGCAAAGAAGGCGAACTGCGCGAGGGCATCCGACAGGTCGTGCGCAAAGCCGAGCAGCTCTATGACCAGGAGAAGCTGGACAAGGAGAACGTCCGCATGCTCGGCCTCCTGACCGTGGAAGAGGCCTACAACGAGGTGGCCAAGGCCGGCATCCCCATCTCCATGCGCGCGTTCGGCGGGCGCATCGAGCGCCGCTCGATCCGCTCCGAGAAGATCGGCAAGAAGCGCCTGATCCCCCGGGCGGTCATCTCCGACTGGGTGTCGCTGCACCGCGATTTCTATTCCATCAAGGAGGCCTTTGAGCTTCTGCACGAGCACGAGCCGGACCTCAACCTGCGCGCCTTCATCGGCCGCGTGGAGAAGAACGCCATCCCGTCGCTGAAGATCGGCACGGCCCGCTGGGTCCCCAAGGACGCCGTGGAGTGCCTCACGCACATCTCGAAGAATTACCACGACGTGTCCAGCGCCATCTCGTTCCTGCAGGACAAGGGCATCAAGATAAGGCGCAACGCGTTTGAGCGCCGCCTGGACCGCAACCGCATCCCGCACGAGAAGATCGGCGGGCGGCGCGTCATCGCCAAGGACGTCATCGACGAGCTGGCCAACAAGGAGATGGCGCTGGCGGCCAGCAAGAGATTGTAGTTCTTTTTTCTTTAATCAATTTTTATCTGCTCAGCGTCCGCTAAAAGGATTTGTTTGCTCCGACCGGAACACAAGACTGAGTCTCCGTGCGACAAGGACGTGAAAATGCCAGAATTGACAGAATAGGACCGGTTATCTGACCATTCAAAATCACCGTATTGTTAATTGTATGGTGATTCCAAATCAGCATATAATTTGGCGGGCGAGCTGGAACCGGGGATTCTGTGCCTTCTTTTTTCACCGAAAATTATCGCGTTCTGCTGGCGGTTTGGATGATGCTGGCCAGGATTTCTTTGGAGGCATAACGGTAATCCTGGGGTGGCGTGAGGTCGTGGATGGCAAGTATTTCGCGAGGGATGGCCTGCCTGAGCGGGATGATACGGTCAATCAGAATAGCTACGCTTTGTTTTGAGCCTTGATAATAGGATTCGAAAAATTCTTTTGAGACCGCGCATCGCGTCCGGTAACGCTCCCAGATGACAGGTGTGGGGGCCGATTCTATTTTTTTTATTTTAATCAGGAACGAGGCGCTCTTAGTCGGGAAGCTCTCGTACACGATGGCGAATTTGCAAGCGTGCTTGGGCACGCGCTTGCGAAGCTCGACGGTTTTCTTCCCCTGCCGGATGAGCTCGCAAAACTGGGGCTGGATGGAAATCAGGAGCATCTCATCGCTTTTCTCGACGCGAAATGCGTCCTCGATACGGAAAGTCGCCCCAGTGTTTCGCCCCTCCATGTCATTCCAACCCCCGCACGCATTATAAACGATTCGGACTGCTGGAACTCAACTCAAGATGAATCGTGGGTCGATGCCCGCCAGAGCCTTTATCGTCCGGTACTGCTCTTCATTCAGCTGGAGGATGGACTGCGGCGGGCCCGCCAGCACGCGGTTTGTTGAAAGCACCATGTATTTGAGCGGCTTCTTGAGGTCGAAGTGCCAGCGGAAACGGATGACGAGCGTGGGCTTGAGGGCCATGCGCCCTATTTCGGTGAGTGAATAAACAGTGCGCTTGCCGACTATTTTTCGGATTTGTTGTGCGTCAGTCTGGTTTTGGTACACCTGCTCCACCGTCCCAAGGCAGGTGATTTCACTCTTGCCCCCTGACTGGTAGAAAAGAACGACATCGCCGGGTTTCATCTTCTTGATTTTCGCGTTGCACAGGTAAGCTTTGGTGATGGAATTGCCCTCCACAATCATCTCTCCGGAGAATTCGCTCAGTCTCGAATTGCGGGGCTGCTCGATGAACAGCCGCTCGTGGTATTGCGGCTGGATGGGAATGATGAATTTGGCGGCTTTTTCCCCGTCATAAAAAGAGGGATAAGCCAGCCCAGTGAGTTCAGCCGGAGAGAGCGTGGCCCGCTGGTTCTGAGTGATGAAGAAGCGTTTGACAAATACCTCTTCACCCCGCTTGTTCGAGCCGGCCTTGACAAAACCATAAGTCTGGATGAGCGCCACCAGGGAATCCGCTTCTTTGGTGTAATGGGTAAGATACAACTCGTCCCGGTTGCATTTGAGCGCATAGTCGAATGCGATTTTGAGGAACAGTTCACCGAGCTTCTGGCCCGGCGCGTCGCTCTTGAGCAGACATATCTTGACCCGTTTCTTGGCAGGCAGGAACGAACTTGTCAATTCAACGGCGTCATCTTCTTCCTTGTAGACCATGATGGCCCCGAGCTTCTTGTCCGCTTTTCGCTGAATCCACGCCTTGCGCCCTTTTCTTGAGATTTTGGAGAACCAGTCACGGAATTCTCCGGGCGGGTCGTTATACTCTTGCCGGAGCGAATCAAGCAATGGCTCTTCCACATCGATGCTGCTCACCGGCACCTCCTCGATGGAGGGGGGAGTCGACAGCCGCTTGAGTTCCGGGAAGTAGCGCCTGAACAGGTCGAGGGCATCCTCGATGTTGAGCACGCGCTCAATCAGCCCGAGCTGGAGGGCCTTCTTCTGGATTTCCTTGTCTTCGGTGATGAAGAAATCCACGGCGTCCCTGCAAACCGAGAAAAGAAGGGCGTCGTCCACTCGCTCGTTTTCGGTGGATGGTTTTCCAACCATTGATTCGAAACGCTCGTCTGGTTTGGTTCCGGACAGGACTTCAAGCACAGGGTAGGTTTTCACCTTGGAGAGGTTGAGTTCCCGGCGTTGCGCGTTCGGGTCGTCCGTAATCTCCTTGATGGATTCGGGATGAACAATGACCGGAACGCCATTCTCATTGAGCTTTTTGATTAGGGCCTGAAAGCTCTCCGGCAGGGCAGTAGCACCTTCCCGATAGATGAAAATGTTTGTGTCGATGAGCACCCTCATAGGAACACCTGTATTATGACGTTTTGATGGTTTATACCTCTTTGGAGACCTGATTTCCGGTGCTACCTATGCGCGCTTGGAGAAACAGGCGTTGTAAAAGAAGAGAAACCTAGGCCAGCAGGTCAAATGTGGCATCGACGTGCCACATCTGGGGGATTTGAACTCAGAGTTAGATGCTCCGACCGAAAGGCGCGGCCTGGCTTTTAATCCCCCGGATTTGGCACGAAAAGGCCAAATTCGACAATGAGACCTATAGCACCCTTTGGCTGAGGAATATAGGTATGGCCGAGGAATTCGTAATGCACCGGAGCATGAGGAACATT
>JAZDHB010000116.1:0-6189 GCA_043806415.1 Microcaldota archaeon
CTCATTCTCGAACGAGAACGCGCACGAGCGGGACGCGCTGTCCGCGGCCGTGCAGGCCTGGCGCGCCAACCAGAATGTATTGCGCTCGGCCCGGATCACGGATGCACGCATGGAGCCGCGGGAAAAAGAGCGGCTCATGCACCTGCTGCTCAACGGCTATCGGCACGAATTCGCGCTCGAAATGCTCAAAGAGGAGAGCGATGAGCGAGGGAAAACCCGGGCGCGAGAAAGCGCGCAACGGGATGAAGGACGGGACCCGGACGCGCCAAAACCCGGCCAGGCCGATTCGCAAAAGCGGCCCCTCTCCATTGTGGAATCGCGGGATCAACGCCTGGCGCTCGAGCGCGCGAACGCGGAATTGCGCAAACGCATCAGCCTCCTGGAGAACGAGCGCGACGAGCTGGCCGGGCGCATCCGGCTGCTCGAGAACGGCGTGCGCTCGAAGCTGGCGGGCGAGATGCAGTATAGGCGCATGAGCCAGCGGATCGAGATGCTCGAAAAACGGGTCGAGTACGAACAGGGGCTGAGCAGGCATTTATACAAGAAACTGGCGCAGGCGGACCGGATTGTGAAGGAAGCCGGACGGACCTCGAAACAAGCGCAGAAAAAAGACGGTGGGACGCCCAAGGAGCTTCGCAGAGGGGAGGGTCAGGACTACCGTCAAACTGAAAGAGGGATGATGGAGAAGCGAGTGTTCCCCCCTGCGCTTGCGAATGAGGCGAATTTAAAAGGTTTGGATTCGTCCGTACTCGAGAGCCTGATTCGCCAGTACCGGAGAAGCCGCGCGGGCGCATTCGACAAGGAGAAATGACGAGCAACATCGGAAGGTGGGAACATGAACGATGCACAAGACGAGACCATGCCTCAGACCAGCGAACCCCCGATGCCTCAGGCCCCGGCCGAGAGCCGGCCGGCCCGCTCCGGCCAGCAGGCATTGGCCTCGAGCGGCGGCGCGGGCGCGGAAACCGCCCGCAAGCCGGTTGGCGCAGGCGAACCGGCGCCCAAGCGCGAATTCAAGCCAAGGGAAGAGAACACCATTTTCATCGGAAGGAAAAGCACCATGGGCTACGTGCTGGCCGTGGTGACGCAGTTCCAGCACGGCTCGCCGCATGTCAAGGTCAAGGCCCGGGGCAAACTCATCTCGGTCGCGGTGGACGTGGCCGAAATCGCGCGCCGGCGCTTCCTGCCTGACGTGAAGGTCGGCCCCATCGCGATCCAGACGGAAGATTTGGAGAACGAGGACGGCAGCCGCTCCAAAGTGTCTTCCATCGAGATCATGCTCGTGAAATAGGATCAGCGAGCCGCGAATCGTTATTGCGCTTGGAAAGGAGCCGGATGGCCCCTTCCATTTTCGGGGGGAGATTTTTGAAGACGCCCATCTGCGATTCATGCGCGTGGTCCGAGGAGCTCTGCCCCCAGTGCCGCCACAATCTGGCGAGCGGCCGGATCAGCCGGCTCGACGTCGAGGTCTCGCAGATCCTGCACAAGATCAACGAGAAGCACAATATCTCGGCCGCGAGCTTTTGCAAGGCCGTGCCGATGGGCGAGGCGGTGTTCGTATTCACCGAAGGCGAAGTCGGGCTCCTCATCGGGCGCGAAGGCAAGGTCGTCTCGGCCCTCTCCCTGGCGCTCGGGAGGCGGGTGCGCATCGTGCAGAAAAGCCCGGACGTCAAGAAAGCCATCACCGACCTCATCGCCCCCGCGCGCCTGCTGGGCATCAACACCACCTGGACGGCCGGAACGGAGACGGTGCGCCTGCGCCTCGCGAAGGAGGAGCGGGGCCGGATCGCGCTCAAGGACGAGACCCTGGCCGAGGTCGCCGGCAGTTTTATAGGAAAGCCGGTGCAAATCATATACGAGTAGCCAAGAACATGCGGATGGAAAAACACGTGCGATGCGCCAAAGCGCATGGCCAGATTACCCCGAGGGGCGTTACCATGATCCGGACCGATTATATCAAGGATGCGAAAAACAAGCTCGGAGAGGAGATCACTCTCGCCGGATGGGTGCACGACACCCGGGACATCGGCAAGGTCAGATTCCTCATTCTGCGGGACAAGACCGGCCTCATCCAGGTGTTCGCCAAGAAGGGCGCGATGGACGATGCGCTGTTCGAGAAGATGGTCCACCCGCGCGAGACGGTGCTCGTAGTAAAAGGCAAGGCGGTGGCCTCCAAGATCGCGAGCGGAGGCGTGGAATTCGCCCCCTCGTCCATCGAAGTGCTCTCCGTGCCCGAGGTGAAGATCCCGCTCGACCTGACCGGCAAGGTGCCGGCCGAGCTGGACGTGCGCCTGGACAACCGCTACGTGGATTTGCGCGCGCCGCGCACGAGGGCCATATTCACCATTCGGGCGAAAGCCGCGCAGGCCTTCCGCCAGTCGCTCATCTCGCAGGGATTCGAGGAGATGCATCCGACCTGTTTGGCGGCCGCGGCCACGGAAGGGGGCGCGGACGTTTTCTCGGTCAAATACTTCGAAAAGGAGGCGACCCTGGTGCAGTCGCCCCAGTTCTACAAGCAGTTCGCGGTGGTGGGCGGCATGGACAAGGTGTTCATGACCACGCCCGTGTTCCGGGCCGAGAAGCACAACACGCTGACGCACTTGAACGAAGTGCTCCAGATGGACGCAGAGATGGGCTTCGCGGACGACAACGACGCGCTGGACGCGCTGGAGCGGACGTTCCTGGACATCCTGCAGGTGGTGGCCATCGAATGCAAGGGGGAGCTGGAGCTGCTCAACTCGCCGCTTCACGTGCCGGCGAAAATCCCCCGCCTCACCTATTCGGAATTGGTGGACAAGCTCAATTCCGCCGACGTGAAGATGGAATTCGGCGAGGACTTCGACACGGCCAAGGAGGCGAAGCTGTCCGAATTGCTCGGGCAGGAGGCCTTCTTCATCACGCGCTGGCCGACCGCCTTGCGCGCCTTCTACTCCATGCCGCTTGAAAGCGACGAGGAGCTGTGCAAGGCCTATGATTTGGAGTACCGGGGACGGGAGATATCGTCAGGGGCGCAGCGTATCCATGTGCCGGCCATCCTGATCGATCAGCTCAAGAAACGCGGGCTCGACCCGAAGGCCTTCGAATTCTACATCAACGCTTTTCGCATGGGCGCGCCGCCGCACGCGGGCTGGTCCATTGGATTGGAGCGGCTCGTGATGAAGATGTGCAATCTGCACAACATCAGGGAAGCCGTGATGTTCCCGAGGGACAGGACTAGATTGACGCCTTGAGGACAAGAAGCGAACGAATTATTCTTTTCTTTTACTGGAGGTTTTCTTTTCTTCATCAGAAGAAAAGAAAAAGTCCTTGGACTCGCGCGGGATCGAACCGCGAATCTCCTCTGTGTGAGAGAGGCGTGTTAACCATTCCACCACGAGTCCAGTGGAAAACTAACTTGATACGGCTATAATCTGGCGAAAAAGTAATTTAAATGCGATGAGTGATATATACTCTACTTGCTCCCATAGTCTAGCCCGGTCAAGGACGTCGGACTCTCAATCCGGTAACTCGGGTTCAAATCCCGATGGGAGCATCCATACAATATAGTTAAACTTTAAAGCTTTACCGTCGTTAAAATCCCCGATGGAAAAGACAAATTGGACCGCATTCTGCGCCAACCAGCCTTGGATGGGCCCGGAGGATGTCAAGCTATTCGCCGCGTTCGCCATGGCCGCCGAGTCCGAGGGCGTGCGCTCGCGCCGCATCGTCAAATACCGCTCGGACGTAGCCACCGCGCACAAGGTGACCGGGCGCGGCTTGGTTCAGATGGTGGAAAATCTTGAAGCCTTAGCGCGAGTCATGGCCGCGATCAACAAGTCTGCTTATTCCTGGGACACGAAAAAAGATGTCAAGATGGTGTTGGGGCAGTTCTTCCAGTTCAAGCACCACAACGACCGCTCGCTCAAATATGCGGACAAGGAATTGCGCAAGATAACACGGCACAAGGCGGACGCGAAATCCAAGCGCGTGGCCAAGGAAGTCATCCTGCGCGAGGAAGTCCGCGAGATGCTCGATTACTGCGACGTCATGGAGAAAGCACTGATTTTCACCCTGTTCGAGAGCGGCACAAGAGTGGGCGAGTTCGAGCAGATGACGCGCAAGCACGTCCATTTCATCGCCGAGGGAGCCGAATTGCTCATTCCGGCCGGCAAGACGGGTGAGCGCCGGTCCGTCGTGGTGGAGGCCGCCACCTACCTGCGGAACTGGATGGAGAATTACCGCAACAAGTCTCCCGACGCGCCCCTATGGTGGAGCGTTGAGAAGCGCCGTCGCCTCCAAGGGCCGGCCATCGCCAAGCGGCTGCGCATGATTGTCGAGCGCATGGATGCCAAGCGCAAGAAGGAAGGCGTCCCAGCGTTCAGCAAGCTGGTTAATCCGCACAATTTCCGCCATTCACGGGCTACGGAATTAGGCGGCGAACCCGGCATGACCGAGAGCGTCATGGACAAGATATTCGGCTGGGAGCTGGGTTCGGACATGAGCGCTACGTATTTGCACCTCTCGGACGACCAGATAAAACGGGCCGTTCTGCGGACGTATGGAAAGGTGAAAGAGGAGCAGAAAGCAATTATCACATCGAAAACCTGCCCCAAATGCCACGAAACCAATTCACTGGCTTCCCACTTCTGTATGCGCTGCGGTTATGACCTGGACGCCTCCAAGATGCCCTCTAAAATCGAGGGAATGGAAGAGAAGATGCAGCAGATGCAGGCGCAAATCGACAAGCTCACGAATGCGGCAGGTCGTGGAACTGTGGCGAAAGCGAAGAAAGGAACGGTAGATTGAAAAATAATGGATGAGGGGAATATACGATGGTAAAATACATTTACGCGTTTGATCCTATTATCAAAAAACGCGTTGTGCATATCGTCCAGAATGGATATGCTATTTCTATGGTTTCCGGAAATAAATTCAGATATCGGGGTTAGTTATGGGCAATATCCAGCACAACCCCGTTAAGCTCGAGACTATCGACTTCAAACAATCGGTAAATAACGAACTCGATGCCAATCGTGAAATGTACGCCTTATTCCTGGTTCATGGATATACAGAAGCATATCTACGAGATATATTGTACTATATCGGGCAGACGAAAAAAGAAAAGAAAGCAAATAAAGTGACAGAGGAATTCGATAGAATCGGGTTCAAGAGTTTATTGACACTCCATGCCATTCTCGGCACTTTCGATGACGAACCTCAATTATACTCGAAACTGGAAGTGTTGAATAAGGCAAGAAACGAAATTGCCCATAACATGATTAGCATCGAACACAACAACGAAAAAACGAAGAAAGAAATCAAGGGGATAGTTAAATCTGGTTTAGATTCTTGCGAAAAGGTCTATCAAAAATACAAAGGAGCGTTGGAAAAGCGAGCTAAATCAATGGGAAGTGTATCTACACCTTAGGGCTTCCGATTCATCTTCTGAGATAATGCTCAGGGCGTGATTGGAGTTTCGAGTCCCACGGGCCATATCTTCCCGACGGCTAATGGATGGCTTTGTTTTATCCTTTGTTTTCCCTCAAGAGTTCCAGACCGGCTCTCGGAGTTGGTAGCCCCCTTGACACGGATAATAAGCGCCCCATCGTCTTCCGCGACTTCCAAAGCGTCCCAGTCTTCCTTAATTGCGTTCATCAGAGAAGCCAAGCGTTTATCCAATGCCATTCTAATCACCGGATAATCTACTATCTCGTCCGGTCTCTTTATCCCTCGTGCCCAATTATGCAGTTTCATACAAGGAAATCCTGTTTCTGAAAATTTCCCCCGCCCTACGGCGTGCTGGAAACGATTTCCGCTGGAAATGAACTGTCTGCGGTAAGACCCTTATTCCCCGTCCGGCCCCATCTCTACCATGGCGCACGTGACCGAACCCCTGATGAAGCGGCTCATTGAGCTCATTCCCGAAGACAAGCCAGTGTCGGTGCACTCGCTCACCTGCAAGACCGGGCTCAACTATCGCACCTTGTGCAAATACGTCAAACTCATCGTGGAGATCCAGAACGCCCACAAGGTCGTCCAGGAACATGTCGGCCTGCGGGTGCTGGTGAGAAGAGATCGAACTAGAGGTGTTTGATATGGAGGAAGAACGCAAAGCCCGAATAGACGCAAACGGCCAGCTCACCCTGCCCAAATGCGTAATGGACGAGTTGGGGCTAATTGGCGGCGAAGGATTCATTGTAGCCACGGATG
>JAZDHB010000117.1:0-2434 GCA_043806415.1 Microcaldota archaeon
TATAGCGGATATCAGGTGATGGACCACATGGATGCCGCCAAGGTGGGGCAGGTGTTCGTCACCGCCACGGGCAACAAGAACGTGCTGAGAAAAGAGCATTTCGAGGCCATGCGCGACGGCGCCATCCTGTGCAACTCCGGGCATTTCAACGTCGAGATCGACGAGCCGGCCCTGCGGGCGATGAGCGCGCAAGTCAAAGAGGTCAAGGAGAACGTGGTGGCCTACACGCTCAAGGACGGGCGCACGCTCTATCTCCTCTCGGAAGGGAGATTGGTGAACCTCTCGCGCCCCATGGGCCAGGGGCACCCCATCGAGATTATGGATGGCTCGTTCGCCGTGCAGGCGCTCTCGTGCCAGTACATCGCCGACAACCGCAAGAAGATGAGAGCGGGCGTGGTGCGCGTGCCGCAGGAGATCGACGATGACGTGGCGCGCCTCATCCTCGAATCGCAGGGCGTGAAACTGGACAAGCCCACGAAAGAGCAGGTCGGATACGCCGCGTCGTGGCAGGAAGGGACCTGAAGACCGTATCATTTCTTCTCGATGCGCACGCGCGTGAGCGGGCGCCAGTCGGCGCCCAACGCGACATGCTTGAACCCGACGCCAAGCCTCCGGCCCGCGTGCCCCCGGTTCACGGCGATGTCGACGCACCCCGTGGACGAAGGAACGGCCAGCGGGATGTCGGATGGCGCGCCTTCGAATACGCGATCGACCAGAAGCGTGCCCGAATACAGGACGCTTCCGCTGCGATACATCTCCAGCTGGCTCGCGTTCATCTGGACGTAATACGGTTTTCGGTCCAGCTCCAGTTCCCGGATTTCCCCTTCTTTTAGGTGCGAAATACTGAGCACGTCGAACGAGTGCGGAGCCGGAAACGAGTGATGCGCCAGCTGCTCCCTGAAAGAATCGGCGCCGGGCTGGGCGCGCAGCACGGGCCCGTCTTGCATCCACAGATGGGCCTTCTCTCCGACCTGCCCCAGGATCTCCCGGTTGGGGATGGTGGTGCGTAGCTGCCCGAACGGATCGATATTGATCAGAAATCCGGCCGACCACCCCACCAGCCTCGAGTTCTCGGCGTCGCCGTCAATCTGTATCTGCTTGAGATCGCCCTCCGTCAGAACGTCCCCGAATTCGGTTATTTTCGCGCCTTTCGCAAGATGCGCGGCCACCGGCGCGAACACCATCTGGCCGTGAAAGGTGGACGAGAGCGCCTGGCGCGCGAAAGTCAGCGGGCCGTGCTCGTCGATGGCGACCGCCTGCTCCACCCCCTCGGTCTGGAAGACGAGAGAAAGCAGCCCGTTGTCCGGCCCCAACAGCAATGTGCCGCGCCGGGTCCGCACCACGACGCCCTTGCGATCCGTGCCGACACCCGGATCTACCACGGCCACGAAAATCGAGCCCTCTTTTACGCCGATGGCGCCGGTGGCCTCGGCTAGGCGGGCGGCCCCGCAGAGGACGTTGAAAGGCGGGACCGTATGGTCAATGTCCAAAATCCGCGCTTTTGGATTGACGCTCTCGATCGCCGTTTTCATGCGCCAGACGGCTCCGTCCGGGCCGAAATCGCTCAGGATCGAGATGGAAGGCTGCTTGCGCTTAAACAGGTTGGCAACCGGCCATGCGTAAACACCCGGCACCGGTTTTTTGCTCTTGCTTGTTCATTTTCTCACCTCATTTTCTTTGCGCCGGTTTTTCAGTTCCCGGACGCGCACACAAAGTATTAAATATTCCCTTGTTATATAATTGATTAGAATGAATATTCCTGTGATGAATATCATGTATTTCCCGACCGGAGCCGACCTCAAGAAAAGACGCGAGATGCTGGGCTTGTCGCAAAAGCAAGTGGTGCAGGGCCTCGCCGCGCGCTCCTTGCGCATCCGCCAGCCCTACCTCTCGAAGATAGAGGCGGAAAAAGCCGAACCGGCCTACCGGCTCGTGCGCGCGCTGGTCGGCGTGCTGGAAGAGTACGAGAACGTGCAGAGCGTGGAGACGCTGGCAGGCTGCTACCACCCCAAACCCATGACGATCGGGCCGGACGAGAGCGTGGCGGACGCCATCAAGAAGATCAGGCGCAACGGCTTCTCCCAGCTCCCCGTATGCCGTGGCGGGAAGAACGTCGGGCGCATCACGGATTCCATGCTCCTGTCGGCCGAACGCAAATACGGGAAGATCGGCGTGCGCGCCAAAGCGGTATCGCAGATTATGGGTCCGCCGTACCCCCTGCTCAACGTCCAGTCCGCCAAAAGCGAGGCCGAGCTCATGGTCGAGAAAATCGGCGCCGCGCTGGTGGAGAAAGACGGAAAGATCATCGGCATCATCACAAGGGAAGATATGCTAGTTTAGAAAGAATATGGAGGTTTTGCATATGACGTATCTTTTCACGTCCGAATCCGTGACCGAAGGACACCCGGACAAGGTGTGCGACCAGATTTCGGAC
>JAZDHB010000118.1:0-21716 GCA_043806415.1 Microcaldota archaeon
CAAGGAGCACCGGCACAAGGAACTTCACCGCACCGTGGATTCAGCAAAAGTGGAACTGCACCAGCTCAGCCTGCTGGCGTTTGCATGAGTCGAGAAAACCGCACCCGAGCCCGCAGGCGAGGGCTCGCCGAAGGCGAGCCCGTCAGGGTGCGGGATTTTATCGTTTTAACACATTATATACGGTCCTTATGCTCTTCAAATCCCCACCCCCCTCCCATTCCAACGGCGCCGTTCCGCGCGTCTTCACGCACAAGGATGCGCGCCTTCTGGTCGAGCGGATGCGCGATCCAGCCTTCCTTCCCGGCGGCAAATCCGGGCTGAAAAAGACGGCCATCCACGACCTTCTTGAGGCAAGAATCCTCCGGTCTTATTCCATGCTCGCGCCATCCGCCCGCGCCTCCCTCGAGCCGGGCGACATCTCTCTTCTCCGCGATTCCCTTCTGGACTGTGCGCTCTTCGACATCCCTTCTTCGCCCGTCCTGCCGGGGTCCGCGTTCTTTGTCACGGCTGCGGTTCCGCTCCTGGCCATCCTGGCCTTCTGTGAGCCCATCATCTCGGCATTCCATGTCCGCGCCGAGCGGCTCTCGGCGGGCACCCAAAGCCTGGGCTCGGTGCTGTCTTTCTGGCTGGAAAATCTCGACAGCGCCGTCTGGCTTTTCTCCTCCTTCGGGCTTCTGGCGGACCAGGCCTTCTCGTCATTGCGCTCCCGCATCTTCCTCTCTAGGCTTGCCAAGAACATGGACCAGGCTCTCGCGGATGCGATCCGCTCGCCAGCCCGCATCCCGCACGAGGAAATTCCGGTTCCCTCCGACGCCTAAAGCGGCGCGCGCTTCTCGTCCGAGGCGGCCCTGGCCGCCCGCCCCTGTTTTTTAGGCTCTTAGTCTGAGCAAATTTTCGGCTCATCCCCTCGTTTTCCTGTCTGGGATATGCGGGCGCTCTTGGCTGATTTCGGTTCGTTCGTCTTTTCGTCCCATGAAAAGGCATAAATAGCCTTCCTCCTTAGTTTGAGCACGGTCGAATCCATGTTCGTTTTCCAAACCACCCCAAAGCCCGTCCGCCGCCCGCCCCAAACCACCGAAGAGACGCCGGTTCAAAAAAAAGCATACGCCAAAGAAGAGTCTGGGAAGCTTGAAACCGAGTTCCATCGCTGGATGAATGAAACTTACCCGGATGTCCACGCCAAGCTCTCCCTAAAGGAGCGCATCCGCCTCCCATCCGGCAGGCAGATGGTCCTGCCCGGCGAGCAGATTTTCCGGCTCAAGGATTTCTACCTGTCGCTCATCACCCAGGAGGGGCAGACGCCGGCCGATGCCAAATTCTGGACCAGCCAGTTCCTTGAGCGCGCCAAGATGCCGTTCTACCGCTCCGACCGGCCCGCCTTCATCGAGCAGCACGCGCTTAGCGCTCAAGAGATGATGGCCATCACCCGCTTCCTCTGGAAGCTGAATGCCAAGAATGACGAGATGAAGGCCAAGGCCTTCGATCCGGACCATCACCTCGAGGAATTCGCCCACAACCCCGCCGCGGGCGCGGACCAGGGCTGGGCGCTCCTGCTCCTTGACCAGCGCGGATGGGCCAACCAGCACGCCGGCAGCGGGCAGAACCAGCTCAACTGGCTGGCCGAGCGGCTGGGCGGCGCCTATGAAACCAAGTCCACCAAGGCCGGCCCCCGGTTCGCGTTCAACACCGATTCGGCCGTCCGCGAAGAGGCCGTTGCCATCAACCTGGCGAAGGCCGTCTTCAAGGACGAGTTCGTCCATTCCGGCATGAAAAAATCCGACGCCGAAAAGGCCGCCCGGGAATTATCCCTCAAATTCGCGCCCGAATAGGCGCGCGAGCCGTTCTAGGCTCCCGGCCTGCCTCACTCATTAAATATCTCCCGGCTCAAATCTTCCCATGCCCCTCGGCTCGAATATCCGCCTCGCGCTCGTGCAGTTCTCCCCGACGGAGGACGACATCGAGGCCAACCTCTCCCTCGCGCGCGCCCTGTGCGGCAAGAAAAGGCCGACGTCTGGCTCTTCCCCCATCTCTTCTCCTGCGCGCCGGGCGCGGACAAGGCCTACCGCCTCGCCGAGCCGGCCGGCGGCCCGACGCCCGAATTCCTGCTCAACCTGGCCAGGGAAAAGAAAGCCTATTGCGTCGGCTCCTATTTGGCGAAGAATCCGCGCGATGCGCGCCGGCCGTTCATCCGCTCCATCGCGTTCAATCCCGAAGGCGTGCGGGTGGCCTCGTACGAGCAGGTCCATCTCTCCTCCATCGCGGGCGAGCCCGACCATTTCACGGCCGGCAAGAAACTGCCCTTCTTCGACGTCTTCACCTTCCGTTCGGCCATGATAAGCTCCTACGACCTTCGCTTCCCCGAGCTGGCGCGCGAATTCGCCCTCTCCTGGGGTTTCTTCCTCTTCGTGCAGGGCGCGTTCCGCCGGGACGAGATCCACGCCTGGGACGCGATGCTTTGTGCGCGCGCGGCCGAGAACCAGATGTTCGTCATCGGCGCCAATTTCGGTTGTCATAAGGAAGGGCGGAAAGAAGAAACCGGCGCCCATGGGGCCGCCTCGCCAAGCGCTGAAAATCCGTTCGGCGGCCACTCCGCCGTCTACGACCCCACCGGCAAGAAAATCCACCAGGCCGGCGAGGGCGAACAGGTGCTCATCCTCGACATCGACCCCTTCCAGGTGGAATGGAACCGCAACCGCTTCCAATACCTGACCGACTCGCGCATGAAGCTCTCCGAGCGCTCGGTCTACGAGAGCGTGGACGACCCCGATAAATAAGATTCAAAAAAGCATTTCGCCTATTCTTTCCTGTTCTTCCTGAATTCCGCCAGCTTGTAATTCTTGATGGCCTCCTCGCACTCTTCCCATTGGATATTCTTCATGTAGGCCTCGATGTAGCTCTTGCGGTTCGTGGCATAGTCGATGAAATAAGCGTGCTCATACACGTCGAGCACCAGCACCGGGACCGCGCCCCAGATGCCGCCCTGGTTGTGCAGATCGCACACGAAGTTGTGCAGCCTTCCCTCTTCCAGATCCATGGCCAGCACCACCCAGCCGCGGCTGGCGATGCCTTCGGCCTTGAATTCCTCGGCCCAGGCGGCGAACGAACCGAAATCCTCGGCGATCCACTGAGCGATCGTGCCCGTCGGCTCGCTCCCCTTCCCGCCCAGCCCGTCGAAATAGAACTCGTGCAGGCGCACGCCGTTGAGGGCGAACGTCTCCTCGACCTTCAATTCCCGCAATTGGGAGAACGTGGCGTTGCTCGTGCTCTTGTCCACCGTCTCGAGCGCCTTTCTTATCTCGTTGGTCTTCTTCACGTAGCCGGCGTAGAGCACGTCATGGTGCTGGCCGATTTGCTTCTCCGAGAGCCCGTCGAGAGAGGCGTATTTGAGGGGTTTGACGATTTTCTCCGGAACCGATGCCATGCGATCACCTTCTTTCAACTGTCTGCCCCTTCGCACCCATCGAATTTAATCCTGACGGTCGGTAACCGTCCCGTTATGCCGCCGGCGGGGCATCGTTCGGCGGCCCTCGCCCGCTCATATGATCCTTCTCTTGATCAGCTGCATCTTCACCAATTGCGTGAGCACCAAATAGGCCAGCACCAGCACGAAGAGGATGGGGAAATAGACGGCCGGCAGCTCCCCGAAGCCGAAATAGGTGCGCAGGGGGCTGAGCACGAAGATGAACGCGATCGAGACGATCGCCAGCGAGAAGAGCAGCAATCGTTTCGAGGGCCAGCTCTGCACGAACGGGATCTTGTTGGTGCGGATGATGTGGATGATGAACGTCTGCGTCATGATGGATTCGATGAACCAGCCCGCCTGGAACACGGACGCGGGCACGGCCAGCACGAGGTAGAGCACCCCGAACGTGAGGTAGTCGAAGATGCTCGAGATGGGCCCGACGAACAGCACGAAATTGCGGATGCCCATGTTCGACCATTTGGCCGGCTTGATCAGGTCCTCCGCATCCACGTGGTCGGTCGGGATGGCCAGCTGGCTCATGTCGTAGAGGAAATTGTTGAGGATGAGCTGCAGGGGCGCCATGGGCAGGAACGGCAGGAAGATCGAGGCGCCCACCACCGAGAACATGTTCCCGAAATTGGACGACGAGCCCATCTTGAGGTATTTCATGATGTTGGAGAACGTCCGCCGGCCCTCGTCCACGCCCTCGTAGAGCACGTGCAAGCTCTTGCGCAGCAGGATGATGTCCGCCGACTCCTTGGCCACGTCCACGGCCGTGTCCACCGAGATGCCCACGTCCGAGGTCTTGAGTGCGAGCGAGTCGTTGATGCCGTCCCCGAGGTATCCCACCACGTGTTTGTTGCGCTGCAGGGCGAGGATGATGCGCTCCTTCTGGATGGGCGACACCCGCGCGAAGATGGTGTTGCGCTCCACCAAAACCTGCATTGAGTCGTCGCTGGAGGCCGCGATCTGCTCGCCCGTGATGATGCCTTTGATGTGCAGTCCGACCTCCTGGGCGATCTTGCGGTTCACCAGCTCGTTGTCCCCCGACAAAATCTTGATCTCGATGCCGCGCTTGACCATCTCCGAGAGGCTGGTGCGCGCGGTCTTCTTGGGCGGGTCCAGGAACGCGAGGAATCCCTCGAAACAGAGCTCGATCTCGTCGGCCACCGCGTACGCCTTCTTCTCCTTGGGCACGTGCTTGGAGGCGAGGGCCAGCACCCGGTACCCTTCCGCGCTGAGCTGGTCATAGAGCGCCTTGGCTTCCTTGCGGTCCCGCTCCCCGAACCGGGTCTTGCGGCCGCGGCGCATGACGTGCGTGCAGCCGGGGAAGATGGATTCGGGCGCGCCCTTGGTCAGGAACATGTGGCGCCCGTCCGGCTTCTCCACCACCACGCTCATGCGCCGGCGCACGAAATCGAAGGGGATCTCGTCGATCTTCTTGAACTTGGCGATGTACGCGCTGGCCTCGACGTCATGCTGGAGGATGGCCACGTCCAGGGGGTTGCGCAGGCCCGTCTGGTAATGGCTGTTGAGGTACGCGTACTGGAGCACGGCATCGTCCTCCTTCCCGTCGATGTTCACGTGGCGCACCAGTTCGATCTTGTCCTCGGTGAGCGTGCCCGTCTTGTCGGTGCACAGCACGTCCATGGCGCCCAGATTCTGGATGGAGGGCAGGCGCTTGACGATCACCTCTTTGCGGGCCATGTTGTTGGCGCCCTGCGAGAGGTTCGCGGTCACTAGCACGGGCAGCATCTCTGGCGTGAGCCCCACGGCCACCGCCAGCGAGAAGAGCAGGGCCTGCACCACGTCGTTCTTGAGCACGGCGTTGATGATGAAGATGGCGACCACGAGCACGAGGACGAATTTGACCATGAGCATGGAATAGTCCTTGATTCCCCGGTCGAACGCCGTCTCCGACCCCGCCTGCGCGAGCCGGCGGGAAAGCTCCCCGAACTGCGTGTTCAGCCCCGTGCGCACCACCAGCGCCTCCGCGCTGCCGGACACCACGCTCGAGCCCAGGTAGATTATATTGATCATCTCGCTGACCGCCGCGTTCCGGGCCACCGGAGCCGACGTCTTCTCGATGGGGAGCGACTCGCCGGTGAGCGAAGCCTGGTTGACGAAGAAATCCTTGCACGAGAGCACGCGGCAGTCGGCCGGCACCAGGTCTCCCGCCGAGAGACGGACGATGTCGCCGGGCACGAGGTACTTGAGCGGGATCTCGCGCTGCATCCCGGCGCGCACCACGCTGGCCGTGTTGCGGATCATCTTGCGCAGGTTGTCTGCGGCGTCCTTGGCCTTGTTCTCCTGGTAGAACGTGAGCGTGACTGACATGAACACCATGAAGAAGATGATGCCGGCGCTGATCTCGTTGTTGATGCTGCTGGGGTTGGTCAGGTACGAGGCCAGCCCGACCGTCACCAAGAGCAGCATGAGCGGGTTGAGGAAATAGGACAGATACTGGATGACCAGGCTGCGCTTCTTCTTGGCCGCCACCTCGTTGAGCCCGAAGGCCTCCTGCCTCGCCTCGCCCTCGCGCTCGCTGATGCCGTTGCTGTCTGTGCGCGTCTTCTCGAGCGCTTCCTCCACGGAGACGGCCCAAGGGCTGAAGTCGATGAGGTCGCTTCGGGTGAGCATGAGGTGTTGCACGCCGGGAGGTATAAATACCTGCCGGCGATGGGCATCATTCGCATCGCGAACGAGAAAATGCCGAAATTACCTCTCGTCGGCACCGCGAGCCGGCGGCCGGCCCGCAAGCCGTTGTTTTGCGTTCGGCGGCGAATGCCGCGATGCGCCGCCGCCATTTTTCGTCTTTGGGGCTTTCCCGCATCATCAATCCCCTCGACGAGTATCGTTCGGGCATTGCCGATATTTGGCGGTTTTCCGGGGTTTTTTGCGTTCCGCGCAAAAAAGCCCTCGCAAGGCTCTTAAGCGCCAAAGCCCCCATTTACTCCATGGCCATGGCTAATTTCAAACGGCGCACGTGGGCGATCGCGTCGCGCATGATCCGCGAAGCGCACCTAGTGATCGAGGTCTGCGACGCGCGCGACATCGAGGGCACCCGCCTCTCGCGCCTGGACAAGGGCATCCAGGGCAAGCTGATCATCACCGCCACCAAAAGCGACCTGTGCAACAAGCCGTTCGGGGTCCAATTTACGCTCGATGACGGCGTGCAGGGCATTTATTGCTCCTCGCGCTCCAAGGACGGGGTGGAGAAGCTCGTCTCGCTCCTCAGCTCGCGCGCCCGCGACATGGTCGCGCGCGGCAAGGGCCGTTTCGACTCAGAGACCGGCAAGCGCATGATCGACATCCTCATCTTCGGCATCCCCAACGTGGGCAAAAGCTCGCTCATCAACGCCCTTACCGGCCGGCGCGCCGCGCCCACGGGTTTTCGCGCCGGCATCACGCGCGGGCCGCAGTGGATCTCGCTCTGGCCCGGCGTGCGCCTCGTGGACATGCCCGGCCTCATCGACAACAAGATGACCGCACAGGACCTGGCCCTCTTCTCCGCATTGGATGTGGAGAAGCTGCACGAGCCGGAGGAAGTGGCCGAGAAGATCATCCGCCGCTACGTCGAGAGCAAAGACCCGGGCCTTTTCATGCATTATGGCATCGAAGAGGGCGCCGATCCGGAAGAGGTCCTCGCCTCCATCGCCTGCAAATACGGCAAGCTGCTAAAAGGAGGCGAGCCGAACCTCCTGGAAGCGGCCAAATTCGTCATCCGCGACTGGCAGAAAGGGAAATTGAGCTGGGTGCAAGCCACGAAGGTCGAGTCCATCGAGCGGGAGCGGTATGCCCAAGCGCAGCTGCCCTATACGCGCCGGCCGGAAAATGCCTTCCGCGCGTCCGATCCCAATCTGCATGAGGGCGGGCGCGAACCCCGTCCATCCACCTCGTCCGATCCTTACCGGCCGGAAGACCGTTCGCGCGAATCTCCCCCTGCCACGCTGCCTGCGTCCTCCGATCCGTCTGCTTCCGCCGCGCCGCCTCTCCTGCGCCCGCCCGAGCGCGAAGCATCGCGCCCCTCCCGCTTCTATCCCCGTCTGCCGGATGAGAGTTCTTCCCGGCGGGGCCGCTCCAAAAATTCCCGCTCCCCCCGGCGAGAGCCGGACAAGAATCGATCCAAAGACGGCCCTCGCTCTTCCCGCCCGCTTCGGAGCAAGAAGAGCTACAAGCGGCCCGCCGGCCGGGAGCGCCAGCACCGGATGCACAAGCGCTGATCAGCCCATCCACGTCCGAATCGCCCGTTCCGTTTGCCATGACGCGCCCGTTTCGTTTTTCCCATCCAATTAAAACCTTTGACGCTCTAACGCATCCATGGACGAATTCACGCCGGCAGAGAAAGCCATCCTCTCGCGCTTCTGCACCAACACGGACAATCCCACCTTCGGGCTGGTCAACCTGCCCCAGGTGGTGTGCGGCGCCCTTTTCTCCCGCTATTCGCGTTCCACCAAGTCCGCCCGCCGCATCCTGCTCGAGGAGTTCATCCAGAACCCCGAGATGCAGTTCGAGCAGATCGTCGGTTCTTCTTCCTCTTCCGCAGACCAGCAGCTGGTGGCCACCCAGAAGGCCGAGCAGTTCTACGACCGCGTGCTCGTGGGCTACGGGGACGATTCCGTGGCCGAATTGGGCGGCGCGCACCTGGCCTGCGAGGAAATCTCGAATCTAGCCACCAAATTCGTGCAGGATGCGCGCATCGGCATCTCGCCGCTGGAGAAAAGCACCCGCTATGTCTATTTCCACCAGAAAGACAAGGGCGGGAACTATCGCTATTACCGGGGAGCTGAAATCGCGCAAAAAGAAGGCGGCGAGGAATACCTCCATACCTGCGACTTGCTTTTTGACACGTATGTGAAACTTCAGGCGCCGCTCGGCGAATTCCTTAAGAAAAAATATCCAAAACCCGCCCCGAAAGCCGGCGAAGAGCCCCTCTCCGACCGCGCCTATGATTCCACCATCAAGGCCAAAGTCTGCGACCTGTTGCGCGGCCTACTTCCAGCCTCGACGCTCACCAACACCGGCCTCTACGGCAATGGCCGTGCATTTGAATATCTCCTGACGAGGATGTATTCATCCGACCTGCCGGAAGTGAATTTCCTGGCCGGGGCGATGCAGGGCGAATTAACCAAAATCATCCCCTCCTTCGTCAAGCGCGCGAACGACAAGCACGGTCAGGCGACGCAGAATTATTGGAAGGAATGCAAGCAAAAAACCAAAGATAAAATAAACGAGATGGGCTGCGATTCGCTCGCATCCGCCAACGCTCCCGAAGTCGAACTCATCGAATTCGACGAGCGCGCCGAGCGGAAAATCATCGCTACCATCCTCTTTTCAAATGGCATGGACTACGCCGGAGCGAAAAACAAAGCAAATTCGCTTTCAGACGCCGAGCGCCTTTCCATTCTTTCCTCCTATGTAGGCGAGCGGGGCAACCGCCGCCACAAGCCCGGCCGCGCCTTCGAGCACGCGCATTACACTTTCGCCATCTGCGGCAATTTCGGCCAATTCCGCGATTTGCACAGGCACCGGATGCTCACACAGGAGAGGCAATTGCTTTCCTGCGACTGGGGCTACGACGTGCCCGCGGAATTGAAAGAAGCCGGCCTCTCGGCCGAATTCGAAGAGGCCATGAAAAAAGCCCAGGAAACCTATGCGCATCTTCTTCAGGCTCGCGGTCCGGTTCTCGCCCAATACGTTGTCCCGATGGCCTACCGTCTGCGCTGGTATTTCCACATCTCCTTGCGCGAATGCTTCCATCTCATCGAGCTGCGCTCCATGCCCCAGGGGCATGAGGACTACCGGCGGGTGGCGGTGAAGATGGCGGACGAAATTCAGCGCGTGCATCCGCGCCTCGCCTTCTTCATGAAATTCGTGAATCGGGAGAACGTGGGGCTCGAGCGGTTGGAATCCGAGAAAAAAATAGACGAGAAACTCAAAAAGCTCGGGCAGAATCAAATCTGACGAGGCTCCAAATTCTGATCGGGCTCTTTCCCTCGTTCTCTAATCTTGCTTTTTCGCCCTCAATATCTCGCTTCTTGCCTGCTCAAGCGAATGTCTTGCCTGGTCCTGCTTGGGCTTGAAGTTGGGCAGCAGCGAGCCCGAGAAGCGGATCACCGACAACTGGTCGTAGATCTGGCTCATCAGCTCGAAATAGTAGTTCGCCTCGTCGTATTCGTCATGGCGCAGGCGCTCGAGCATCTGGCGGCGGAATTCGCCGATGGCATCGCACACGCCCAACAGATACACCTGCGGCGGGATTTTCATCTCCTTCCAGGTCGGAAGGGTCTCGTGCTCAACCGCCGCGAGAAGCAGGCGCGCCTCCACCATCTCCTGCCAGATCTGCTCGAAGAGGTATTCGAATTCCGGCTCGGAAAGAGGCAGGGCGTCCATCTCCTTCTTCAAGAGGGCCAGCTCGGCTTTCGCTTCTTTCACTTCCCCGGAATGGAGCATCTTGATCGCCGTGGCGCAATGGCGCACGAGCGGCCGGCTCGCGCCGATCACCTGGTCGCGGGACTGCTCCCGCTTCTGGAGGATCGGGATGATGTCGGCGATGCCCAAATCATAGTTCGGGGAGGTTTTCTTGTTCGTCATGGTTAAACCTTGCCAATCTAGGTTTTAAAATATGACCTGCGTTCTATGCGCATGGCAGACAACCTTGTAGTCCTTTCCGTGGGCGGCAGCCTCCTCAATGACGGCAAGCCCAATGCCGAAATGGCCGCCAAAATCGCCGACGCCCTCAAGTCCACGGGCCTGAAGCTGGGCATCGTGTGCGGCGGGGGCTTGCAGGCGCGCAAAAAGGCCGAGCGGGCAAGAAAAAAGACGGGCAGCGAGTTCGAGGCCGACCTGGCCGGCATCAAGATCACCTACAAGAATGCCGACTGTTTGCGCCAGGCTCTCGGCCCGGAAGCGGGGGGAAAAGTGTTCAAGGATTTCAAGTCCGCCCGCAAGGCTTCCCTGACGCAGAAATACGTGGTGATGGGCGGCACCATCCCCGGCATCACCACCGACGCGGATTCCGCCCTCCTGGCCGAGGCCCTCGGCGCCAAGCGCCTCGTCAACTTAAGCAACACGGCCATCTACGACTCCGACCCGCGCTCCAACCCCAATGCCAGGAAATTCTCCCGGATGGATTACGGCCAGCTCATCTCCCTTTCCCAGGCATCCGACCAGCGCAAGGCCGGCACCCATTTCGTGTTCGACATGCTGGCCTGCACGCTCATCGCCCGCTCGAAAATAGAGACCCATTTCATCGACGGGCGCGAGGCCGGCCAGATCCAAGCGGCCGTGCTCGGGCAGGCCCACGAGGGCACCGTGGTGCGCGAAAATCCCTGAGCGAAAACCAAAAGAAAAGAAATTACGCCGAACTCGCGGCGAGCCTCGAACGTCGCGATTTCTCGAGCGGATTTTCGATCGACAAGCCGACAGGGAAACCGCCCGCTTCAGCGGGCGGAGCGAACGCCAGTGTCGGCTCAACCATCGGCCCGCAGCCGATGGTGCAACAAGGCTCGACGCGTCGAGCCTTGTTTGTGTCGAGAAGCCGCCGGATGAGCACCAAACCCAGCCCTTCGGGGCTGGGTGCTCTCCGGCGGCTATGATTTTCCGGAAAATCTTCTCCGTTCTTTTTGTCTTTCTTCTTTTTATCTATCTTATCGGCTCGTAGTACTTCGCCGGCTTCTTGAACACGTGCGACTTGAAGAAGTTCATGAAATGGAAGGAGAGGTATTTCCAGTATCCCCATTTCCTGATCCGTCTGGTCGAGTAGTAGATTCTGGCGTCCGGAACGAACACGATCTTGCCCTGCGAGCGCATGCGATGCATGACGTCCGTGTCCTCGCCGGTCACCAGGTAGATGTCGAATCCGCCCACCCGCTCGAACACGCTTTTTCGCACGGCCATGTTGTTCCCGTACACGTAATCCAGGCGCAGCCAGTTGAAGAGCGTCGCGGCGGCGAGCACCGAGTATTTGAGCCCGAAATGCTCCAGCCATCCGCTGTCCAGCGGCTCGATCATTCCGAAGGCGGCCACCACGCCCGGATCATCGAACGCGCGGGCCATGCGCGCGGCCCAATGGGGGTCCGCCTCCCCGTCTGCATCGGTGTAAAGGACCACGTCCCCGCCCGCCGAGCGGGTGCCGGTCTGCCGCCCGGCCGCGATGGTGCGCGTGCTCTCGTGCACGATCTTGTCGCAGTATTTCTTGGCGATGGGAACGGTCCGGTCCGTCGAATTCCCGTCCGCGACGACCAGTTCGAGTTTGCCGTCGAATTCCTGCGCGCGCAGCGAGCGGAGCGTGGATTCGATGCACTTCTCTTCGTTGAGGGCGGGCACGACGATGGACACTTTCATAGCTAAAGTAATAACCTATGGAATAAAAAGCTAGGCATCCGCCGGCAGCACCCTCGCGCCGAGGTTGGTGGCATACGTGACGATGGTTCTGGGGGTTTTCGGCCTTCCTCTCAGGGTCTTTATCGCGCTTTCCGTCCCGATGCCGGTTCCCAGTTCGAACACGCACCGGTTCCCCACCCACACGCCGGCCGACTCCTTCCCCTCCAGCGCCTTGCGCGCCCACCGCCCCCGCTCGGTGCGTCCGGCGAAATACTTCGAGGCTTGGGCGAACCTCTCCAGCGAGGGTCCGTTGCGCATCCGCTCGTCGGCTCCGTCCGCCCACATGAATTCGTCCGCCTCCTGTTTTGCCGACGGCGCCTTCCGGTCCCCCCGGCCGTAGAAATGCAAATTGATGGGCGTGCGCAGTTCTTGGAGCGTCAGTCGGGCATGGTGGATTTTCCCGTCCATCGCATGGATGCGCATCCCGCCCGACGGCCCGCCCACGAGGAGCGGATAGTCCGTTTTCCTTCCCGCCTTCCTCACGACCTCTTCGCATCCCTCTTGCGAGAAGGGCCCGTCGCACCATTCGTTCAGGGCCAGGGCCAGCGAGCGGGCGCGCGCAAGCATGAGGGCCGCCCCGGCTGCATCCGGCAGCCGGCACGTCTGAGTGATGTCCATGGGCACGTCGTCCAGATGTTCTTCGAACTTCCGCGTGATCCGGGCCAGGACGGCCGGGCGCGAGACTTGCGAATTGAAGAGAAGCCTTTGTTTTGCGCCGCCATGGCACGCGGCATGGATCACGGTGAGCACGCCCTGCTGGAGGGCCAGGCTCGCGCCCGCGAGCCTTCGGCCTTGGCGGGCCGCGTATCCTTCCAGAAAAATCGGCGCGATGGCCATGGCGCTCATGGCCCTTATTTGGGGGCGAGCCTATATGAATTTAGAGGTGGTAATTCAGCGCGTAATCAAGTAGATGGTAATGATGATGGCGGCGATGAGCAGGGCCGAGAAGAGCAGCAGGTTACTCATGGTTCACACCATGGGGGCTAACTCTTTGCGCCTTAATAAAACCCGCAGAGCCCGATCGGGCCGCCCATGTCCATAAAGAACAGAACCCGCAGGGCCGTCTGACGGCCGGTCATGTCCATGAGGATCGCATTCGTGTCCGACACCCATTTCGGCTACCCTCGCTTCGAGCAGGACGCCTATAAGCAGGGGCGGGCCGCCATCTTGGACGCGGCATCAAAGGCCGACGTCCTTCTTCTGGGCGGCGACATATTCGACCATCGCATCCCCAAGCTCGAAACCCTCTCCGAGGCGGCCTCGATCCTGCAGGAAGCCCTCGTCCTCCTGCCCAAAAACGGGTTCCATCCGATCCTGGGCATCCACGGCACGCACGAGCGGCGGGCCAAGGACGCGCTCAACCCGTTCGCCATGCTCGCCCGCTTCGGGCTCGTTTCCGACGTGCACAACACGACCGTGGTGCTGGATCGGGAAAGTCCGAAAAGCGGCCTGGGCAAATCCGACGTTCCGAGCGAATCGGGGCCGACCGAACCGCCTGCCCGCCACTCCTCCGAGCGCGTCGCCATTTCCGGCCTGGGCGGCGTGCCCGATGATTTGGTGCGCGAGGCGCTCTCCCGCCTCTCCTGCCAGCCGCTTGAGGGGGCGACCAACCTCTTCCTCTTCCACCAGACCATGGCCGAATTCGTGCCCGCCGCCAAGAACCTCGCCTCGCTCGATGACCTGCCAGGCGGATACGACTGGTACCTGTGCGGCCATCTGCACGGGCGCAAGGAATACATGGGCGGCAAGCTCCTCATCCCCGGCTCGACGGTCCTGACGCAGATGAAGGACGAGGAGACGGCCCAAAAAGGCTATTATCTGCTCGACACCTCCTCGCGCTCGTCCTCGTTCGTCCCCATAAAAACCCGCCCGTTCGAGGTGAGCGAACTCTCTTTCGAGCGGGCCGCCCCCGCCAGCGTGCGCCTCTCCGTCCAGAACGAGATATCCCGACTGCTCTCAAAGGAATGGGCCGCCAAGCCCATCCTCAAGATCCGGCTCACCGGCTCGCTTTCGCACGCCAGCGGCGAGCTGGACCTGTCCGGCCTGGACAGCGAAAAAGCATACTTGACAATCGACGACCAGCTCGACGGCGGAAGCCTGGCGGCATCGCTTGCGCAGCTCAAGGAGGAACGGATGAACAAGGCCACGCCGTTCGAATTGGGCCTCTCGCTCCTGCGCGAGAACGCCCAGGCGGCGGGGCTGGACCCGGCCAAGGCCCAGGAATATTTCGAGCGTTTCAGCCAAGAATAACCATTTTTTAAACTTCATTCGCGCCATTCCATTCGTAGCCCCGTCGTCTAGCGGCAAGGACGCTGGCCTTTGGAGGAAGCCTTTCTTTTCTTCGGGAGAAAAGAAAGCCTTCAGGGAAAGAAAAGCCCAAGAAGGCTGCCTCTCCAGGCAGGAAGGTTTCCAAGGAAAGCCGGTAACATCGGTTCGAATCCGATCGGGGCTAATGAATAATCGAAAAGGAAAAAGGAGCCTCGGCCAGGCTCGCCATCCGTTCCCATCGTCCGTTTTTGCGGCCAAACGGCCTTATTCTCGCTCGTAAAAGCAGGCTAATCGTATCCGTTTTCGTCCGTATCCTCGTTGCAGGTGCACCGGCAATGGAGGCCCATGTCCTGGTTCTTGTCCGGCTTCACGCCCCCGCACACCGGGCAGATGCTCAGCTCGACTCCACCGATATCCATTCCACTCAACGACCAAGGGTGCGCGGGAGCCGGCGGCTTTAGCCGTCGGGGGAGCGCACCCTGCAGAAGGCTTGCCGGCTCCTCGCCTAAAGCTCCTGAAGGCAAGCCAAGGGCTTTAGCCCTTGGTCGTTGACTCACCCCGAGCATCCAATGGCGAAAACCCTTAAACCGCTTGCGCCATGTTCCCTGCCGGTTAGCGTCTATTCCCGTTCAGTTCGAGTTGCGCCGCGCCCGTCCGTTCCCGTTCGAGCCCTCTTCGGCCCCGCGCGCCAGCTTGCGCTTGATGGTCTTGAGCATGACGAACGAATCGCGCTCCATCTCCTGAAGCCTGAACGAGATGAGCTTGGCCTGCGCGTCCAGGCGCGGCAGGAGCACGAATTCGAGCGCATTGACGCGCCGCTTCGTCTTCTCGATCTCGCGGATGAGCTTGCGGATCGCGTTCTCGGTCTCCGCGAGCCTGACCACGAGCACCAGCACCCTCTCGAACTCGCCGGCCGCCTCGTCGATCTTGGCCGAGCTGCCCACGATGGAATAGCCCCGCTCCATGAGCGTGTGCTCGCCGGTCTGGGCCTCGATGCGCGAGATGCGCAGGCCCATGACGTTCTTGACCTCGATGTCCACGCCGGGGGCCTTGTGCACCGCCAGCGAGATGTTCTCCACCTCAGCCACGCCATGGTAGGCCTGCGCGACCGCGAGGGCCATGTATGCCCTCCTCATCTCCTCGTTGAGCTCGGTGCGCAGATCCTTGGCCTTGGAGAGGATCTTGAAGAACTCCATGATGAGCACGTCGCGCTTCTGCTTGAGCAGGCTGTGCCCTTTCTTGGCCAGCCGGATGCGGCCGCGGGCCTTGATCAATTCCATTCTGGTTGGATTTGGAGTTTCTGCCATTTCTATTCACACTCGTGGGGGGTATCCGGAATATCGTAAAACTGAAGGGGGGCTTGCCCCCCTGCGGTTCCGGTCGGATTGGGGGTTTCGGCCATCTGTTTCAACTCTTCTCTCAATTCTTCGCAATGCTCTCCGTCTGGGGCCCGGCCCGGGCGCGGTTCAAATCGGCAAGGAAATCTCTAGTCACCTGCTTGTACTGCCTGGCGGTCTCCGTCCAGCTCAATCGGCCGGACCGCTTGGCGTTCGCTATGTACGCATCCGCGCAGGCCATCTTCTCGAAGGCCTCGCGCATGGCCGGGTTCCTGATGTTCAGCCCGTTCCGGGCGCATGCCGTTGCGTTGCTCATGTCATCCCCTCATCCGGACTGGCTGGCTTGCTCCCTGGCGGCTTCCTCTTTCTTCGCCGCCTCCTCTTTCCTGAATTTCTTGCCGTATTTCTCGATGAATTCCTTCTTGACGCGCGTCAGTTCGCTCACGGGCAAGGCCGAGAGCAGTTCCCAGCCCAAATCAAGCGTCTGCTCGATCGAGCGGTCCTGGCTGTGCGCCTGGCGGATGAACTTGTCCTCGAACGCGTCCGCGAACTCGAGGTACTTGCGGTCGGTCTCGGAGAGCGCCTCCGCGCCGACGACTGCCGAGAGGGCCCGCAGGTCGCGGCCCGTCGCGTACGCCGCGTAGAGCTGGTCGGCGACGCCCCGGTGGTCCTCGCGCGTGCGCTCCTTTCCGATGCCCAGGTTCATGAGCCTCGACAGGCAGGGCAGCACGTCCACGGGCGGATAGATGGCTTTTCGGTGCAGATCACGGCCCAGCACGATCTGCCCTTCCGTGATGTAGCCCGTCAAATCGGCGATGGGGTGCGTGATGTCGTCGCCGGGCATGGTGAGGATGGAGAGCTGCGTCACCGTCCCCTTCTTGCCCTTGATGCGCCCCGCCCGCTCGTAGATGGTCGAGAGGTCGGTGTACATGTAGCCCGGATAGCCGCGCCGGCCCGGCACTTCCTCGCGGGCTGCGGCGATCTCGCGCAAAGCCTCGCAGTAATTCGTCATGTCGGTGATGATGACCAGCACGTGCATGTCCTTCTCGTAAGCCAGGTATTCGGCCGTGGAGAGCGCCAGGCGCGGGGTGATGATGCGCTCCACGGACGGGTCGTCGGCCAGGTTGAGGAACAGCACGGCGCGCGAGAGCGCCCCGGTCTTCTTGAAGTCGCGCATGAAGAAGGCGGCCTCCTCGTGTGTGATGCCGACCGCGGCGAACACGACGGCGAAGGGCTCCTTCTCCTTCGATGTCACTTTCGCCTGCCTCGCGATCTGCACGGCCAGCGCGTTGTGCGGCAGGCCCGAGCCCGAGAAGATGGGCAGCTTCTGGCCGCGCACCAGTGTGTTCAGCCCGTCGATGGTGGAGATGCCCGTCTGGATGAAATCCTTGGGGGAGTCGCGCGAATAGGGGTTGATGGGCGCGCCGTTGATGTCCACCCGCTTCTCCGGCACGATCTTGGGCCCCTTGTCGCGGGGCCGGCCCATGCCGTCGAACACGCGCCCGAGCATGTCGGGGCTGACGCCCAGCATCATGGTCTCGCCCAGGAATTTCACCTTGGTGCCCGTGATGTTCACGCCTGCCGTGGGGCCGAAGAGCTGGATGACGGCCAGTCCCTTGGAGGACTCGAGCACCTGCCCCATGCGCCGCTCGCCGTTTGGCAGGATGACCTCGGCCATCTCGTTGTATCCGACATCGCTCACGTCGGACACGAACACCAGCGGGCCCGCGATCTTGGTAATCGTTTTGTATTCTTTCATCATGATCACCCGCTCACTGCTTCTTGCCCAGCGCGTCGAAATCGGCGTCGATCTGCGCGGCCAGGCTCTCGACCTGTCCGAGGTGGGCCTCGGGCGTCTCCTTCATGCGCGCGATGCGCCCGCGCACCGGCATCCAGACGATGCGCTTGAGCTGCACGCCCAAGTCGATCGCCGCGATCGCGCGCTCGTGGAACTTGATGACATTGCGCAGCATCAGGTACTGCTTGCGCAAGGAAGCGTACGTGTCGACCTCGTGGTACGCCGACTGCTGCAGGAAGTCCTCGCGGATCATCTTGGCCACGGCGAGCACCATCTGCTCCTTCTCCGGCAGGGCGTCGGGGCCGACCAGCTGCACGACCTCCTGCAATTCCGACTCCTTCTGCAAAAGCTGCATGGCTTCGGTGCGCAAGGCCACCCAGTCCGAGGACACGTTCTGGAGGTACCACTTGTCCAGCGTCTCGGTGTAAAGCGAATAGGAGCGCAGCCAGTGGAAGGCCGGGAAGTGCCGGCGCTGCGCGAGCGCCGCCTCGAGGGCGAGGTACACTTTCGTCACGCGCAGGGTGTTCTGCGACACGGGCTCGTTGATGTCTCCGCCCGGCGGCGAGACCGCGCCGATGATGGTGACCGAGCCATACCGCTCATCCGTGCCCAGGCAGCGCACGCGGCCCGCCCGCTCGTAGAATTCCGCCAGCCGGCGCGCCAAATAGGCCGGATAGCCCTCCTCGCCGGGCATCTCCTCCAGGCGCCCGCCGATCTCGCGCATGGCCTCGGCCCACCGGCTGGTGGAATCGGCCATGAGCGCGACGTCGTAGCCCATGTCGCGGTAGTATTCGGCGATGGTGATGCCCGTGTAGATGGACGCCTCGCGGGCGGCCACCGGCATGTTTGAGGTGTTGGCGATGAGCACGGTGCGCATCATGAGCGGCTTGCCCGTCTTGGGGTCCACCAGGTGCGGGAATTCCGTGAGCACTTCGGTCATCTCGTTGCCGCGCTCTCCGCATCCGATGTAGACCACGATCTGCGTGTCCGACCATTTGGCGAACTGCTGCTGGGCCACCGTCTTTCCGGAGCCGAACGGGCCGGGGATGGCACATGTGCCGCCCTTGGCGATGGGGAAGAAGGTGTCCACCACCCGCTGGCCCGTGATGAGGGGGATGTCGGGGTCGAGCTTCTCGCTCACCTCCCGGGCTTTGCGCACGAAGTGCTTCTTGAGCATGCTCACCTCGTGGCTGCGCCCGCCGGTCTCCACGACCGCCACCGTCTCGTCGATGGTGTACCGGCCGCTCTTGACCGAGCGCACCTCGCCCTCCAAGGGCGAGAGGATCTTGTGCAAGATGAGGTCGGTCTCCTGGACCGTGCCCAGCACGTCCCCTTTCCTGACTTTCGAGCCGGGCTTGGCCACGGCGTCGAAATCCCATTTCTTGGAATGGCTCAGGGGCGACACGCTCACGCCGCGCGCGATGAAGGCGCTGGCGCTCTTTTCCGCGATGCCTTGCAGCGGGCGCTGGATGCCGTCGTAGATGGACGTGAGCAGCCCGGGTCCCAGCTCGACCGAGAGGGGCAGGCCGGTGGTCTCCACCTTCTCGCCGGGCTTGAGGCCCGACGTGTCCTCGTACACCTGGATGGTCACCCGATCGCCGATCATGCGGATGATCTCGCCGGTCAGGTCGAGCTTGCCCACCTTGACGACATCGTACATGGAGGCGTTGGCCACGCCCTCGGCCTCCACCACTGGACCTGAAATCTTGACAAGCTTTCCCATACGTACACCTCGAAAATGCATATTGCCGAACCATTCCCTGTTTGTCAAACCCTTCTCATCTGTCAATCAATCAAACGCGAATTTCTTCCAGTCTCATCCTTCCTTCTTCTTTTCCGGCTCCTTGGCATCCTTTTTGTTCATGATGTCGAAGCCCAGCGCGCGCTTGATGAGCTTGGAGAGCGACTCGGTCTGCTCCATCGGCCCGCCTTTGCCGGGCACGCTCACCACGACCGGCTTGGCCGCGGCCTCCACTTTGCGCTTGAGCCTCCAGTCGCAGGCCTCGAGCAGCCCCTCGTCGATGACGATGATGCCGACCGTGGCGTCTTCCATCAGGGCGCCCAGCGCCGCCTCGGCGTCCGCCGCCCCCGATGCCAAATAAAGCCGCTCGACGCCCGCCAGCTTGAAGCCGGTCAGGAGCGCGCTCTCGCCCACCACCGCGACGCGGTTGTTTTTCCCATTCGCATTCTCTTCGGCCATAGGAGCACCATTCGCACGCATTCGTTCATTCCTTCTTTGCCAGCACCAGGATCTTCATGATCTCCTTCTCGCCCAGGCCCAGCGCCCGGCCCCGCATGAGCTTGCGGATGTTGGCCATCTCCTGCTCTTTGAGCAGCAGCGCGCCCACGATCACGCCGACGCCTAGCCCTGAGCGCGTGAAGGCCTTGAGGCCCTCGCGGGCCGTGTTCTGGGCCAGCGCCACCTCCAGCATCGAGAGCCGGCCGGTCTGTTTGTATTCCTCGAGCGCGCCCGAGAGGGGCAGCTTGCGCTTGAGCTTGCCGAGCATGTCCTGTGAATCCTTGCGCTTGGCGATCTCGTTCCATTCCCGCTCGCCGATCGTCCCGCCGTCCACCAGGTATTTTCGGATGGCCGAGGGCTTCTCCCCCGCCGCCGACAGCCTCATGACCGTGCTCAGGTTCTTCTCGTCCGCCAGCCGGTCGAGGAGTTTTTTCACCTGCCTGGAATCCCGGTCCTGGCCCACTGCGAGGGTGCCGGCCAGACCGAACGGATACGCGTCCAGCGCGTCGTGCAGGGTCGAGAGCGCTTTCTCCCCCCCGCCCTCGCGCAGGCGCTTCTTGGCTTCCAGGTAGGCTTTCTGGCCCGGCTCGGAGGCGATGAGCGCGCCGCCGAATCCGCCCACCCCCAATTTGAGGAGGAACGCGTCCGGGTCCTTGGCCTCGAGCAGGCCGCGCAAATCATTCTCGTCCAGCGTGCCGGCGATGACCAGGTACGGCTCGATGTCCTCGAAGCGCTTTCCTTGCGCGCGCGCGAGCAGCACGGTCTTGACGTTGTGCGCGTCCCAGCGCGAGAGCATGGCCTGCACGATGCCCTGCCCGTCCTTGGGCGTGAGCTTGAGCAGCGCTTTCGCGAACTTGGAGAAATGCCGGCTCGTGGCCAGCTCCACCAGATCCTCGCCCTTGAACTTGAGCGAGAGGGCCACAAGGTCCTCCTTGTAGACGCCCCGTTCGAGCATCTCGACGATTTCCTGCGTGTTGCCCGCCCGGATAAGCTCCTGCATCTGCGCCGGCGTGAGGAATTTCGATGCCAGCGCGTGCACCCGCGCGTTCGCGTATCCGTAGATGAGGGGCCTGAATTTGAAGCCTCCGGACAGGGCGTTCGCTGCCCGGTCCAGCGCACCCGGCCCATTCCGGCTTCCGGCCTGTCCACCTGTTTTCGAATTCATCATCCATCGACCCGTCCATCTGCTGCCTGTTTAGCGTTTGCTCCCCCTTGCCTTCGTTTTGCGGCCCGGCTTGGCCCGTCCGCTTTTTCTCCCGAGCGCGGCGCGCCGGCTCTTTGGCGCCCTTGCGCGCCTTTTCGCGCCCGTCCGCGCGCCCAAGGACGCGCCCACCTCGACATCCTCTTCCTGGGCGAAGAGGCGGGCGTAGATCTCGCGCTCGATCTCCTCTTTCCTGGCCTCGAATTGGGCCTCGAGGGTGAAGTCCACGCCGATGCGCCCGTCGGCCGTCTCGGCGCGCACGCCGCCTGCGCATTCAAGCGGTTCGGAAGACACGCGCATCCCGCTCGAAGAGAGGAGCGAGCGGTCCTGCGCGTTCGTGCGCAGGACTCCGTTCGCGCCCAATTCGTCGAGCGCCTCCTGTGCCCACTTTTTGAGCTTGCGGGCATACGCGGATTTTCTCGTCTGGGCCGCGTATCTCTCCCACACGCGCTGCCGGTTGGCGCGCACGGCCTCCTCTTTCGCGTCCGAGCGGATCTTCTGGGCCTCGATCTGGGCATTGGCGAGCCGTTCGGCTCCCTCGGAGGAGGCGAACTTCTCGGCCTCCTGGCGGGCCTCGCGGACCGTCTTGTCCGCCATCGCCTTGGCCTCGCGGACCGTCTTCTGGGCGTCCTCGTGGGCGTCCCTGACGACGCTTGCGCTCTTGGTGGCGGCCCTATGCTCGATCTCGCGGCATAGTTGCTCAAGGCTCATGCAATCCCTCCGGTACTGGCGGCTTCTTCATCCTCGGCCTTCAGGTCGGGGCGGCGGCCGCCGCCGCGCCGGCGACGCCCAGATAGTCCTTCATCATCAGGGCCACCACGAATCCCAAAATCAGGATGATTTCAGGCAGGGCCATGTAGACGATAAGCTTGAAGGTCTCTTCCGGCCTCTCGGCCAGCACGCCCATGATGGAGGCGCCGATCGTCGCCTGCGCCCATGCCGTCGCAATCGCGCTTCCGGCCATCGTCATGCCGATGCCAATCGCAACGGCTCCTTCTTTGTCCAATACTACCATATTCTACACC
>JAZDHB010000119.1:0-17168 GCA_043806415.1 Microcaldota archaeon
CTGGAGAATTTTGAGGTCTTCCAAAAACCTGAAAAATTAGCCAAAAATGACAAAAATATGATAAGTCTGCTCGGAGATTCAAACGTCATAAATAAGCTTCTCCGCATAAGAAAGCATGTTTCGGAGTAGCTTCTGAGCAAAAAAATGACTTCGTGCCGGATATAAGACCGTTCAAGAGGCGGAAGGAACCACAGTCTGCCATTCATCCGGATTTTCCCAATCCGCATCCTGCGTTTTTGCAAAATGCAGCACAACCACGCCCTGATCCTGGAGTTTGACAAGCTCGGGAAGCTCATAGGAATAGAAAATGCGGTTCGCTTTCGCCCCCTGGACATAGCACCAGACCTGGACCGGCTTTCCGGTCGCATTGCGGATCAAGTAGGCCATGTCCGCATAACGCTGGGAGTATTCGCCCCAAATCTGGTCCGCCTGCGGAAAGGTCAGCGGATACGGATCCGTGTAATTGACGCCGTAGATCGTGACGATCCCGTTCGTTTGGGCCGCGCGCTCGTACCAATGCTCCCGCGCGTTCATCCGCACGTAGGAGGGATATTGCAGCGAGGACTGCGTGCCCTCGTCCCAGATCGCGCGCTGCGCGGTTCCGTTCTGCGAAGGCGCGTTGTTGATGTTATCCAGCAGCCGCACCAGGTTTCCGTGGTTGTTCGGACCGGACCAGAATCCCATATGCACCCGGGTGCCGGATTCGTTGAGCAAGGGCTCCATCGCGACCGCCTCGGAAAAAAGCGCATTGGTGAAATTTTCATTGGAAAGCAGGGCGATCTTCGCCGCCGGATCGGTGAATTCCGGGGAAAGGACCTCGTTCCGGCCCGAATCTTTGGCCCTTGCGGGCGCGGCGAAAAAAATCAGATAAACGGACAGCAAGACAAGGATAACGGCGAAAAGAAGCAGAAGCGCGTGCGAACCGGTCCGCGCGGGCTTTCGTTTTGAGTCTGCCATGCGAAAGTTCTTGGATGAAAGATTAAAAGAGACATCGGGCGGCTTGGACGCCATAAAAACTCTTCTGCGCATAATAAAGATGGTTTAAGGACGACGAAGGCGTTGATTCGATGGATTTCCAACTCATGCTGGCCCCGATGGAGAAGGTGAGCGACGCCAAATTCCGCGCCCTCTGCTTCGCGAACGGGGCGGACCTGACGTTCACCGAAATCGCGCGCGTGGCCAATCTGGCGAGGGGCAAACGCGGGGAATTGGAGAAAATCGCCATTCCGGATTCCACGCCCACCCAGATCCAGCTGGCCGGCGCGAAAATAGCCGAATACGCGAAATTCTTGTCCGCCTTCAGCCCGGCTCCCGGATTCCGCGGCTTTAACCTGAATCTGGGCTGCTCCTCGCCCGCCTTCCTGCGCCAGGGCATCGGGGCCGCGATGGTGAAAAGGGTGTCGCGCACCAACGACATCGTCAAGCTCATACGCGATGCGGGCTTCGAGTGCTCGGTGAAGCTGCGCCTGGGAGAGAACGAATATGAAAAAGAGCGAGGCGCTTACCTGAATCTTATCTCTCATGTCGAGGCCTCCTTTTTCGTGGTGCATGCAAGGACGGCGAATCAGACGCTGGAGGAAAGGCCCGATTTTGGCGTTTATGCCTCCTGCGTCCAGACGGGAAAGAAGATCGTCGCCAACGGGGACATCGGGACACGGGAGCAGGTCGTCGCGCTGGAAAAGATGGGCCTTTACGGAGCCATGATTGGGCGGGCGGCCATGGAAAACCCGAAGATATTCAAAGAGCTTAAGGAATGACCCGCTTATTTTTCCGGCGTTTTGCCTTATTTCCTTCTTTTCGCTTTTCCTGATTTTGCGGATTTCGAGGATCTGGGAGACAAGGATATCTCTTCTTTTCCCTTCCAAGGCTGCGCGGACTGGCGGTAGCCCCCCGTTTTCTCGGCCATCTCGTAGGCCTTGAGGTAGTTCTTGATCAGGATCTTCCAGTCGAACACGTGCATCAGGTTGTAGGAATCCTCCTTGTAGCGGTCCAGCTTCTTGTGCGAGGAGTAATACAGGTCCTCCAGGAAGCCGGCCAGCTCCTTTACCGCATACTCCGTGCCAGACGAGAGCTTGAGGATTTTCACGCCCCGATCCCCCAGGTCCATCTGGGATTGCAGGTAGCGGCCGAAGCCGGCGGCGTCGGTGGAGACGGCCACGTTGAATTTCAATCCGGCCTCAAGCGGCGTGTATCCGAACGGCTCGTAGCGACTGGGGAACACCCCGACATCAAAGCCGGACACGACGTCGTAATAGCTCATGTTCATCAGGCCGTCGTTGGGCCGGATGTAGGTCGGATAGAAGAGCACCTTGACGGGGTCCTCGGGGCGGTTGAGCAGGCCCGCCCGCTCGCAGGCGGAAAGGATCTCGTCGTGCCCGTAGTTGAGCTCGTAGAGCGAGACGGGCGCGGTTTCGCCCTCGCGCACGAAGCCGGAGACCATGGACGTCAGGTCGGACTTGAGGGAAGGGTGCGCGTCCGCGATCTTCTCCTGCAGGTTGGCATAGTGCTTGTCCTTGAGCGCGCCGGGCGCGGCATCAAGCACCTCGTTGATCTTGTCGATGAGCAGGTAGTTGCGGATGACCGGGATGCGGGGACCCCGCACAGACGTGGGGGCGCAGAGGAGGCCGATCGCCTGCTTGCCGTCCTTCTGGCCGCGCGATTTGATGCGCTCGTTGAGCCGGCCCAAGGCGGAGATGTAGATGTCAAAGCCCTTGTTCGTGAATTCGTACCGGCCGGACATGAACGTCATCATGGCGTTATCATAGCGCTGCACGCAGTAGGGGATGAAACAGGCCTCGACCAGCTGGAGCAGCTCGCCGCGCGTGTATTGGGAGAGGTTGCGCGCGTGCGCCTCCTCCTCCATGGCCGAGAAATCGAGCCCGTTGAGCGTGATGACGTCCGGATACCGGCCCAGGATGTAGCGCACCTCGATCGCCACGGTCTCGGACACGGTGGTGAACACGTGCGCCTTCTTGGCGGCGGCCATCTCGAGCTGGTGCTTGCCCTCCACCTTGAGCCGGTAGGCCTCGGAAAGGTCGATGGGATGCGTAGCCGCGCGCGCGGCCGCGAGCACGTCCACGCCGCCGGCCGCGAGGCTGCGGCCCAGCACGGTGGCGTGCGTGGTGAAGACGGTCGAGCAGGGCAGATCATGCAGGGCGGAATACAAAAGGGCCGATCCGCAGATCCACTCGTGGAATTGCGCGATCAAGGAATGGCTCTTGCAAAGGGACGTCGGGGCGAGCTTCTCGATGAGCATGCCGACCGCCCAGCCCCAGACGGCGTTCTCGGAGAAGTCATGGGACAAATCCATGAGCGAGTCGATGCCGAAATGCTTCCAGAGCAGGAATTTGACGTGGTTGACCTGCCGGTCGATCTTGCGCGCGCCCGCGTCCTCGTAGGATACCGTGCGCTCGGCGAAGCTGTGCGCGTCCAGGAGGATGATCGGCGCGTTGTGCCCGTAGACCCATTGGCCGTAATGGCAGAAGATGCCCTCGGCCGCGAGGGATTTGAACACGGGCTCAAGCTCCGGCGGGGGCGGGGAGAACTTCACGTCGTGCACGCAGCGCTCGTCGTAGAAGCCGATGAGCAGATAGCGGTCCTTGAAGAACTCGGACACATACCTTGACTTGCTCTGCAAAACAGTGTAGATGCCACCCACTTTCCGGCCGGCCTCGGAAGAGACCTCGATGAGGAAGGGCTTCATGGGCTGATTAATGAGAGTGCATTTAAAAATAATGCGCTGCGGGCGCAAGACGGGAGATGCCGCAGCTCGCAGGAGAAAAACAGACATGCGATAAAACAACGAGCAGATGCGTTTTCCGGGTGGACACACAAGCGGCATACAGCATGCATTTTTTCGCACGGGCAGACAAGGCGATGCGCGGATGCGTTTTTCCTAGAGCGCGATGCGCGCGATGTGGGGCGTGCACTTGATGCCCTGCTCGTCGATAACGCGCTCGCCGGCCGTCAGCTCGGCGAACATGCCGGATGCGCCCGCCCGACATTCGAACTTGGCGGAAAGGACAGAGTGCCGCTCCTTCGCGCGCACAAGCAAGCCGGACAGTTCGCCCGATGAGAGAAGGTCGTGCAGCGCTTCCGAATTCACGCCCTCGTTGGGCCATTCGACCACCTTGCCCGTGAGCGCGGAGCGCATCTGGATGGTGGTGGAATCGACGTACATGCGCCCCTCCAGCTCGCGGGTGAGGAACTGGCGCATCTGCTCCCGGATGGCATGGAGGGCGCCCGAATGGAGGCGCTCGCGCCGGACGGACACGGTTTTGATCAGATGCTTGCGCGTCGAGACGATGGCATCGCGGATGCGCAGGAGATTGGAATGCAGGGGATGGCCCGGCACGTGCGAGCGCTTGATGATGCCATCGTGCGCGCGGGCCAGCTTCTCGCGCACGAGCTTCATGCTCCGGGCTATCTTCTGCTCGTGCCGTTGGCGTTCGGCGGCGGAGAGGTGGGGCATGCAGACCGCGTTGAGGCTGGATTTGATGGTCGAGAGGTGCGAATGCGCTTCTTCGATCTTACCGGCCCACCTCGAATGCTCGCCGGCCACGATGGCGTCCGGCATCTTGAGAATGAGCGCCTCGGCCTGCGCGCCCAGGGAATCAAGGGCCGCCGCTTTCCCGGCCGCATCAAGCAGGTCGGATGCCTGGAGGCTTTGGGCGATGAACCCCGCTTCGTCGGCCAGCTGGGCGACTTGCGCGTCCAGCGGCCCGGCGCGCGAACCGCGATCGAGCGCGCCGACCAGTTCGTCCAGCAGGGTGCCGATCTGCCCCTCCACCTCATTCACTTCCCGGGCTAAGGAAGAATAATCCTTTTTACCGGCCGCCGACGACTGAGCCATGGCCGGATAACGGAGGGGGGCTATTTAAACCTTCAGGCCGGCACGCGCAAGAGGTGGCCCACGAGATAGCCAGCCAGCGCAGCTAGTCCGCCCACGACGAGCATCTCCAAGCCCGAGCGCTTCCAGTCGCCGATGGTCCAATGCGCCTTGAGCGCGCCGGTGAGGAAAAGCACGATGGCGGAAAGAAGGATGGACAGGACGGCGGCCGTCCACACCGGGAAGAGGAAATAGGGCGCCAGCGGGATGAACGAACCGACCATGGTGGAGAGCCACACCTTGATCGCTTTGGATACGGGAGCGCCCGAAGCGGCCTCGTCCTCGTGGCGGAGCAGGCGCGAACGGATGAAGGCGCGCTTGGCCGGCGCAAGAGGCCCGGGGAGCGAACGGAGGATGGATTCGATCTCGTTGCGGCCCAGGTCCGCCTCCAAGGCGTGTTTTTTCTCGCAATCCAGCGCGGCGTTGGTGGAGGTGTAGGCGACCGCGCCCATGGAGATGCTCTCCGCGAACAGGGCCGCCAGGCCGGAGACCAGCACTAGCGAGGGGTCGGCCGTGGCGCCCACCACGCCGATGGAAAGGCCCAGCACGTTGACCAATCCGTCCTGCCCGCCTAGGATGACATCCTGGAGATGGCGAGCGTTGTGAGACGACATGGAGGGATGAAGGAGGGGACATATTAAGACATAATCGGAAAAGAAGGATGCAAAAAAACTGGCGCAGAAAACAAAATCGCAAAAAACAAAGGTGCAAAAAACAAAAACAAAATCGCAAAAAAACAAGGGCGCCTCGAGGCGCCCCCGAAGTGAGGATTCCTGGAGTTGTGGGCCCTTTTTATTTATCCGATTTTTTTTGTTTTATCCTTTCACGACGGCGAGCGGCACCATCCGGGCGACGATGCTCGAGAGGCCGGCCAGTTCGACCGAGCGCACCACCTCGTCCACGTCCTTGTAGGCGCCCGGCGCCTCTTCGGCGATGAGCTCGCTGTCGGTGGCTTTCACCAGGATGTTGCGCGCTCCCAGGTTTTTCTGGATGTCCTCGCCCTTCCAGGTGTGCATGGCCCGCGATCGGCTCATCTGCCGCCCGGCGCCATGGCAGGTGGAGCCGAAGGTGTTCTTCATCGAGCCGGGAAGTCCGAGCAGCACGTAGCTGGCCGTGCCCATCGAACCGGGGATGATCACCGGCTGGCCGATGGAGCGGTATTTGCCCGACAGCTCGGGCCGGCCGGCGGCGAAGGCGCGCGTGGCCCCCTTGCGGTGCACGCATAGACGCTTGCGCTGGCCGTCCACGTCATGCTCCTCGAATTTGGCGATGTTGTGGCACACGTCATACACGAGAGGCATGTCGTCGCTGACGTTTCGGCCGAGCACCGAATCGAAGGTCTGGCGGACCCAGTGCATCATGATGTGCCGGTTGTTGAACGCGAAATTCACGGCGCAGCGCATGGCGCCCAGATAGTGCTCGGCCTCGGGGGAGCCGAGCGGCGCGCAGCACAGCTCGCGGTCCGGCAGTGGGATGTTGTATTTCCCGGCCGCCTGGATCATCATCTGCAAGTGGTCGGTGCATATCTGGTGCCCGAACCCCCGGGAGCCGGAATGGATCATGACTACGACCTGGCCGGGCCAGAGGCCGAAGGATTTGGCGGTTTTTTGATCCAGCACCTTCTCGACCTTCTGCACCTCGACGAAATGGTTTCCCGCGCCGACCGTGCCGAACTGGGGCAGGCCGCGCTTGCGCGCCATGGGCGAGATGTTGGCAAAGCGCGCGTCCGGGATGCAGCCGTGCTCCTCGCAGGCCTCGATGTCCTCGCGCCGGCCGTAGCCCTTCTCGACCGCCCATGGCACGCCTTGCGTGACCGCGTCCTCCAGCTCGCTCTCCGTGAGGCGCAGCTTGCCCTTGGAACCGACGCCCGAAGGCACGTTGGCGAACAGTTTGTCCACCAGCTCGCGCTTTTTGGGAGCGATGTCGGCTTCGGTCAGGCCGGTGGCGAGCAGGCGGACCCCGCAATTGGACACGAGGATGCCGTTGGCGAAGAAGTTATGGCTCTCATCAGCGATTGTTATATCATACACCATATTATTGAACGGCACTTTCTCGATGCTCTCAATTTCATCCCATGCGAGCCCAGAGTCCCCGAATGCAAACCGCTCTTTGTACTCCGAGAAAGACATGAAGTTGAAGGCGACACGAGGGCCGCCTTTGAACTTGGTCCAGATGGAATGCTTGATGAACTGCTCTGGCGTGTGCGCGGATGCGAGCTGACGGTAGATATCTGCAGGGGCCGCTCCGCCCGCATAAATAGCCATCGCCTTTTTTCGCACGCCGTTCCGGAGCGCGGTTACCCGGTCCTTTAGCTGGACGTAATTCGCGGCCAGACAGGCATCCTTGAATTTTTTCAGGTTGTATTCGAAAGAGACAGTCTCAAAGAATTTGATGAGGTTCTCCGGAGTTGCAAGAACCTGTATCCGGTATCCGCAGCTCGTTCCCCTCTTTCCGGAAAGGCGATAGCCCTCGACTTTCATGATGGGACATGTTTCAATGTCAAAATCGCCCAGCAGTTCCTTGATCTGGTTCAGAAATTCGATGGCATTGGCTTCCATGGATTCAAGCTTGTTCATGCCCAGCGTCGGAGCATAGAAATTGTATTTATTGAGAGTCGCAGGGGCGCTCATGTCGGCCCCGAAAAACGCCGCAAGAAACAGCCGCTTTATCCAAAGCGGGGCTTTGAACAGCCAGGATGGCACAGAATAATGCTGGCTGGTTTTCACTCCGGAAGGCACTCCCAGCGCCACCAGAAGGGAAGCGAACGCCGTTGAGTTGACTTTGAGGCTGCACTCAACGCGGACGAACTCGTATTTTTTGTAGTGAGTGGCGATCTTATGGCGCCGCACCCGCTTGCTTAAGCACGGGGAGAAGCCGATGCGCCGGATGTCCTGCGCGATGGTTTCCAGATCCTCTTCCTTTCCAAAGAAACAGACCGAACCCTTGCGCCCGCCCACGAACGAGATGGAACCGTCGCCGAAAATAAAGCCTGCGATTTTCGCAAGATAAGGAAGCTTGGCGTTCGAGATCGTGAGCGGAAGCAGCTTCTGCTCTTTGAGACATTTCATTACCTGCGCCCCTCCGTTTCCACCCTGATGGCTCCGCTTGGAAAGCAGCACGTCGTCGATTGCTTTTTCATCGACAATCAGTTCGCCGGGCGGTTCGCCGTAGGGCGCGCCTTCAAATGCGCATATCGCCAACTGGTCTTCCGTACCCAATTCGCAGGTCTTTTTCATCCCGTTTTTCGTGTATACTGGATGGTCGCCAGTAACCCGGAGGCAATTCCCGGATTTCGTCGTTATCTCGTAGATAAACGAGTTCTCGGCCCGTTTCATGAAATACAGGATATCTGCGCTCTTGGTCTTTCCCACAGACGTATTCAGTTCCGCAAATTTAGCCCTGTTCTCCCCGAGATTTTGTTCGATGTCCTTTATCTTCAGATAGGCGCCGTGCTCCAGAGTCACTTTCGCATCTCCGTCGGTGCAGTTGATGTCGTAGCCGACGCCCCCGGGACTCACCACACCGCCATTTTCCGGGTCGAAAGCCGCCACCCCGCCGATGGGGAAGCCATAGCCCTCGTGCCCGTCCGGCATGAGCGCGGCCTGGGAGACGATGCCGGGAAGGGCGGCCACGTTGGCCAGCTGGCCCATGGTCCGGTCGCTGACCATGCTCATCACGATTTTCTCGCTGGCGTAGATGCGTGCCGGCACGCGCATGAGGCCGGTTTTCTGAATTTCCCACACGGCGGGGGCGATCTGCTTGAACGGGACCATGAAAACAACACCTGCGGACTGGCATAAACAGTAGATTTTCGGAACGATTCTACAACATTACTTGCACCTCAATAAATATATAAAGAGCGCATGGATTCTAGGGGCATGGAAGGGCAGGGATTCAAGGATAGGCCGAAGAAGGCCCGAACGAACGAGCCCTCGACCGCGTCTTTCAAACAGGTGCCCGCGGCAAGCGCGAGCTTGGAGCAGAAAAATAATCCGGACGGCAGCCAATACGACCCGGCAGACATCTACTCACTCATCCGCAACCAGCCCATCAAGAAAACATACGAGGCCGGCAAGCTCGTAATAAAGGGCCCCGAGGCCTTTTCGCCATTCCCGTCCGACTACCTGGGAACCGGCGGCGTGGTGGATAAACAGAATCAGGAGCCGATTTGGCAGAAGAAGGCGGAGCTCGAATACCTGGAGAACGTGAAGGCCGGCACAATCAACGGCGAATTTTCTCCGGCCAACCGGACGCAGTTCGTCTCGTATCTGGCCGCATATGCCAAGAGCATTTCCGAATATGTTCTTCCCCCGGAATGGGTCGAGTCCATGCCGGACCGCCCGCTCAAATGGGACATCGTGCGCATGGGCGCCATGACCCGCAAGGTATGGGCGGATAAATTCGCCACGCTGGAAACGTTCTATTCCGGCTCGCTGGAATACAACGAGCTGCCCAACGGGATGTTCAGCGGGGATCCGGGCCTCACTTCTTCCGTCTCGTTGGCCCCGAAACGGCACTACATCGAAGCGGACGAGATCACGCTGGGCATCGACGCCAATGGAAATCCGTTTGCCTTGGTGGACCCGGACGCGTATTACGCGGTGCGCAAAAAAAACGCCCAATGGTTCGAGAACGCGCAAGTGTGCGTGGACATGCCCGAGAATGCGGTTATCATCGCCACCGGCAAGCGCGAGAACGGGCGGTTCGTCTGGCGCATGAAGGAGATGGATCCGCAGAATCCGGATTTCGAATTCGCGAAAGCGCCCAAGGACGGACAGGGCTCGCTGCGACTGGGGGATCTGCGCGCATTCTACTCGCAACTGGCCCTCCAGACGCATTACGAAGAGAGTGAAAAATTCGAAAAGTTCGCATTGCAGTGCGGCTGGGTGGGCGCGCAGAATGTCGGGAAGCTGGGATCGGTTGAAAGCACCCAGATGCTGCTGGCCGAAGCATTGCTGTTCGAATCGCCCCCATGGGGCTCGATTGGCCCGGAGGAAAGCCGGCGGATGAGCGCAAACATGAAGACGAACACGTCCCTGTTCTTTGATTACAGCACGGGCTCGATCCGGCCCCGCACCCTGCTTTTCGCGCGCCGCGAAGACGGCGAGGTGTACGTGGTGGATGCCACGGCCAAAAAACGGGGGCGGGGCAAAAACGAAGAGGAGGCGCTCAAAGACCTTGCCAACTCAGGATTCGCGGGTGCCGGAATGTATTATTTCTTTAGCAAGAAGGCGAATGCGCCCGGCACCGATGCGATGGAGATCGTGTCCAAGCCCGCGCCCGATGCCGTATGGAACGCGATGCTGGACAAGGCTTCTTATCTGAGCATGTTCATGCTGGTCCCATACACCTTCACCTTGGGCCCATTCGCCTTGGGCTTATACACTTTTGCCTTGGGCGCGGGCGGATTCCTGGCAGGCTCTGTAGAGCGGGAAGCGGAGAAAATCTCCCGCCTTTTCCATTGCGGGAAAAACGCCGGCCAGAAAATAGGGGATGATTTGTGGACGGCGATCGACGCAGTCTTCCTCGCTTCGCTCGTGGCAGGCGGAACCGCTTACGCATTGGAAAAAACCGCGGTGGCCGGAGCAAGCGAGCTGGTGAAAACCTGGCGGTTCGGGACCAAACTTGTGGAACGGGCCGGGTATTACGGGAGCATCGGGGGAATGGCCGCCGGCCAGACCTGGGCCCGCCTCCAAGAGGATGCGGACCGGAAGCTCCCCAGCTTGGGCGTGGCCGCCAACGAGCCGCTGCTCAAGCAAGAAGAGATGCCGATGCCGACCAAAGAATACGCCCCGAGCCAGGGCGCCCAGAAAACCAATGACACTATTGCCTTGGCTTACTGGCAGTACATCGTCCCGACTTACCTGTGGTGCAAGACCATCGATGCCAATGGGAAAGCGATCGAGCGGATCGAGAAAGACAACCCCCCGATCGCCAGGCAGCTTGCGAGCCTACGAACCTATGAGAAGAAGTGGAGGTATCTGGCCGATTACCAGCCCAAGCTCTACGAGCAGGCGTTCCGGCAGGCGGCCGGCGAAGATGCGGATACGCTCCTAGTTGAGATGAGACGCGATCCGTACCGCAACGGCGCGAGGGTGATGACGGATGCCGACCGGAAGGACAAATCACTCGTGAAGATCGCGAACGAGGCCGTGGCGTGGAACCAGGAAATCGGGGAAACCCTGCTCGGCCAAATCCAGATCCACGTGACCGAAACGGAGGCCCTCGACACGGTGGTCCGGATGGCCTGCACGCGCTCGGTGTGGGCGCTCAAGAATCTGGAGGCCTTGCGCGCCTACAGCGATTTCTCCCATTTCACCCTGGCCAGCACGTTCAAGCAGATACTCATGCACGGCGGGCCGCTGAACGAGCCGGGCACGCAAGGCATTTCGGACGGCAAGCGGCTGGGCGAGCTGATGGATGCGCTCAATAACCATGCCATTACGGCCAGCCAGATGGAAGAATTGAATGAAATCGTGCAAACGGACTGGTCCGAAGCATTCGGGCAGATGCTCGGAAGCATCAGGAATGCGCCAGATGACTGCTTCACGCTTGCCGCCCGATATTACATGAAGCAAGCCGGACAGTACGGCGACGTGGACTTGGGCAGAGCGTTGCGCCGACTGGACAACGGGCAAGTCGGCGCCCAAGGATTCGAGCGCGAAATCGAAAAAGGAGTGCGAAAGGGGGCGGCCGAACTTGATGAAACGGCACAGAAATATGCCAAAGGCTTGCGAAACCTCTGGATCAACGGCCAGATAACGACCTCGGAAATTCTCTCCGCCGCAAACGCGCAAAAAACAGGCGCGAGGGGCCGGCAGGATTAAAATAAGTGGATGGATGAGAACGCAAGGTGTCTTAACATGTTCCTCTTTGACGTCGGCATGATCATGCGCAACCGGCCCCCGAAAGAGGAAGCCCTGCCCGAAATGCCTTACGACAACGTCCGGCTAACGGAAATCGGAAAAATCACCAAGAACGAGCAGCCGGTGCTCGAGGCGGGCATGGGGTGGGATTCGATTTTCAATTTCCGCAATGTCAATTATGCGATGTTGGGACTCTGGGCCAGCTTCAGGATAAAGAAGGTGTTCATTCCGCCCGGAATGAGCGAAAACAACGTTCCCCCGTATGCCGAACGGTTCCGCAAAGAGTTCGGCGGGCTATTGGAAGACGTGCTTTTCAATAACGGCGAATATTCCAAGCAGCTCAATCTTGAGTTGAGCGCCAGCATGAAGAGGATACCGGGCGAGCCGGAACTGGAAACACGGAAAAGGTATGATGCGTTCTTGGATGATTTCAGGACACGGGTGGAAGCCGTGCTCGTCCTCGCCGACAATGAGCTGGTGGACATGGCCGGCGATCTTCTCGGCCCGGATGCGCTGGGCGAGAAATTCGTGGCCGCGACCAAGAAATCCCAACCCAAGAAGGTGGCATTTCTATTCGGAAATGAGCCATCCGTCCGCGCGGCCGTGCGCTACGGACAAAAACTCGAAGACGGATTCTTTGGCAGCCGGATGGAGGGAGCGGTCAACAAGGTACTCGCATCGATGGGGGCCGAAGAAATCAACTTGAACGCGAATGCCCTCAAAAGCTCCCAGGCGCACATGCTGGAAAAGACCAGGGCGTTCGAGAACCGGGCGCTGGGCGAACTGTACTGGAGCACGGCCAGGAGCCAGCTCGCGAAGGACTTCAAGGCCTTCTACGGCCTGAAAGTGATGCCCCAGCAATACACCCAGGTGATCGACACCGCCCTGCTCAAGGCCGGATTCTGGGATCATGTCAACGAGGGGGACAAGCCGGCGAACATAGAACAGAGCCAGATCGAGAGGATAAAAAACGGGGATGCCGGCGCAGGCATAAAACCAGGAGAATGGAAAAAAGTACTCACAGATGCCAGCGAAATAGACCGCGTGGCCGAATCGGCCCGCGGATTCATGGAAAGGACCATGCTTAAGATAAAGAAGAAACTCGGCTCGAACTTCATCGAGAGCGCCAATGGCCTGAGCATGCCAGAGCTGATCATCCGGGAAGGGCTCAAGGAAACGAGAGGGTATTTGTTCAGCTCGAAGGCGGATGCTTTCCAAAAACAGCTGAACGAAAGACAGATCAGGCAGCCAAATGGCACATTGGTGACGCTGACCAGCGATGAGGAAACGGCTATCAAGAAGCTCAAGAAAAGGGAGACGATAGAACTGAAACGCGATGATATCTCGTATATCGTCGAGAGGAACGGTCGCAAATTGAAAATGTATGTTGGCGGGACAGGGTTTGAAAGCGATTTCTGGAAAAAACAGCTGGACGGCAAGTTCATCGATAAATCACAGTACCAGAAACTGCTCAAAGGCGGAGACTACAAGGGCATCCTCTCTTTCGAGCAGATGGGCAACATCGCCAACCGCGAGGCGAGCTATTGGGAACGCGTGAGACCCAGATATTCCTTCGAAGGCAAATTCGACCGCGCCCTTCTGGTCGTCTTCGGCCTTTACATGGCCTGGGAATACGGGTCCAGCATCATCGGCGGCATCCTCAGCCCGAAGGAAAAGGAAGAAGTCAACAAGTCGTTCAGCGCGAACGACAAGACTTTCCAGGATGTGTTCGACCGGTGGGCCCGCCTTTCAGGGAACGAGAAATTCAAGCAGCCGGAGTTCGCAAAGCGGCTGGTCGAGTGGAGCGAAGCAAACGGAAAGATGGACGCGCAAGGCGGGGAGCGCTATGACGCGCTCAAGGAATTCCTCACCCGCGAGGCATTCGATACATGGCACAGATTGGATGCCAACAAGGACCGCAAGGAGACGGATTTCAGTGCGAATTTCAGGAACTGGGCCGAGATAAAAGGCTTGAATTGGGACTTCCGGGGCAGAAGGTACATGGACAACATCGTTTTGTTCGTCAACGAGCAGGTTCGCAACCAGAAAAGATGAGAAAATAGGAGATGCATATGGTGTTTATCTTCCAATCCGGGCCGGTGTACAAGAACGAGCCCGAAAGGAACGAAGCTGAAAAAGAGGGATGGAAGAATGTGCGGGACAGCATCATCAGCAAGACGGCCCCGTACGTCAATCCGGTCGTCTCGAAATTCACGCCGGTCAAGAAAACGGTTGAAGACAGCGGAACGGACCTGGTGGCCGCCCTGGAAGTGATTGGCAGCTGGGCGATCGTGATCGCCATTTCGGCATTCCGGCGGCGCGGCACCATCAAGGACGCCACGCTCCCCCGTTTCGCCATCACGCTGCAGGAGCGGCTCGAGCGGCTCGTTCTTGAGAACACGGTGGAGAATCCCAATCGGATGGTGAGCGTAAAGTTCGTGAAATTCATCCGAGAATACGCACGGGAAAGCAACTGCACTTATCAGGACGCCCAGAAAAAGTTCGTCGAGCTCACGCTGGACAACATCTACGCTAATGAGAGCACCGGAGACGTGAGGACCAGCCTCAAGACCAAGAAATTCATGCGCGGCCGGCCGTTCGGCAAGGACTGGAAGAATTTCTGGAAACGGCGGATGGGACTTGAGAAGCGGCTTCCGGGCGCCGTCGATGCGGCGATCCGCCAGATGGGCATATGGGATTTCAATTATTCCGAATACCTGACCGTGCGAAGGCTCGGCGACGTCCAATATGCCAAGACCATCGACCCTGCGGCGAACGCCCGCACAACGCGGGAAGTGCTCAATGAGCTCAAGGCAAGCGGAATCATATTCAAGGACGAGGGAAAAACGCTGGCCGAAATCGGGAAATACGTGGAATCAGACAAGTATGCACTCTCCTTAAAGGAGAACGGCCGCTCGGTCAGCGTGATGAGGCAGTCCGGAGCTTTCCAGATTTTCAGCGACAACATGGAAGGAATGAATACGTTCACGAAGAGCGTGAAGACGTTCAGCAAAGAGGTGCTCGACGACTGGAAATTGAGGGCGTCTTTCAAGAATGGCGTAAGAACGTTCAGCAAAAAGGTACGCGACGGCTGGAAAGGCAATGTGGAACTCGGCGGAAGCGAATATGCCCAAGAGTACCGCCGGCAGATCATCGAACACATCAAGGGGAACTTCGGCAAGCTCTTCTTCGATCAGGAAGCGCACGTCATCAACAAAGCAATCAAGAAGAACCCGAATTTCTGGAACGATCTGACCGAGAAAGGAACCATCGGCAACGCGACCCGGGATGCGATCCGAGCCAGGGTGCGCTGGCCGGAAGCGTTGGTCAACGAGGGCGGGGCAAGAGAGGCGCTTGAAAAACACACCAAGATTGCCAAGATGGAAAAGAGCGCGTGGGACACATGGAGCCCCTACTGGAAGATGAGCTTATCCGACCGCCTGATGGCCGGCTGGTGGAAACCAGAGGATAAAGTGTTCATACCGGGCCTCAAAGGCAGGCTCGAGGGGAAAGTGATCGAGGGCATGATAAAGACGCAGATTCATTTCAAGAGCATCCGGCCCAATAATGCCATCACCCGGGGGGCCGTATATGCCGCCGCGATATATACCGCCCCGCCGCTCTTGACATATACGATCCCGCCCGTCGCGGAATACTTGTACGACAACCCGGAAACGGCCGGATACGCCTTTTCGGCCTTGTTGGCCGGATACTCCATCCGGTCTTTTTACAATGGCCGGTGGATCCGCGGCACGCTGGCAGCCGGAGCGGCGTCTGGACTGACGTATATACTCATAAGCGGCCCATCGTCCGTTCCAGTGAAACAGAAAAAAATCGATCCGAATCAGAAGCCGGATTACTCGGCCAAGACCGCGTGGCAGGATCCAGATCCGTGGTATAAGGCAGACATCAAGAAGGGAATCCTGCTCGAAGGCGAGACCGTGAGCGGCGCGCCCTACACCAAGGGCCGGGCGGCCGTAGGCATCGATTTTACGCGGACGGAATTCGTTGAATATTATTTCATATCCAAGGCCCCGCCCCCAGACATGAGCAATGTGCCTGAATTAAAGGTATACGAGATGAACGGAAACATGCCGGCAAGAAACACCGGCCTGCTCTCGATCCGCCTCCTCCCGAACGGGGTGGCGTACGGCCAGGATGGCATGATCGAATACGTAAAGAACGGTCGATCGTACGTCCCCGTATGGAATGCAGACCTTTCAAAAGCGGAGGACATCTCGCTCCGGGTGCGAGTCTACAAGGACGGCAAATGCGGCATCATCGGCTGGACGACGGACGGCCAGGAAGTCGTGCCCTACAAGGAAATCGACATCCCGGACAAGACGGCGTGGAACGGGATCGTGAACTCCCCGCCGGGCTCGTACAAACTGTACGAGACGGTCCGAATCTATCCGGCACAAGAGAAGAAATAGGTGAAAAAGGCCGCAAATGGATTTAAGAGGTTGCGCGCACAAATGTTTTCGCAAGGGCTCGTAACTCAGCCATATGTGAGCCGATGTGTCGGCTCACAATTCGTCAGCCCTTCGGGCTGACGATGGCTACAGTGCCCCCGCAAAAATGCGGGGCCACTTATGGGCAACCTCGTGGTTGCCCATAGAGTGTCTGGCCAGATTATTTGGAAAAATGTTTGAAAAACAAGGGCTCGTAACTCAGCTTGGCTAGAGTGTCTGGCTTTTAACCAGAAAGCCGTGGGTTCGAATCCCACCGAGCCCGTTGAAAATCCTTTTTATGGATACACGAACTATCCTCGCGCGTAAAAAGGCTTTTCTATTTCCAAAAACGCCATAGCACACAAGACGGCGGAAATGGAGGGCGCGCCGGCCAGCAGGCCGGCTGTGTTCTATTTCCAAAAACGTCATAGCACCAGAAAAATGAATTCGGGACTGCATTGAAGCGGAGAATCTCCATGTCCAAAGTCATCGAATTGTTCCCGGGCGTCTATCGCATCAACGGGCTGCTCGCCACGAAGAACCTCACGCCCACGAAGCGGGTGTACGGCGAGAAGCTGTTCGCGGCCGACGGCATCGAGTATCGGCAATGGGATCTGTTCCGTTCCAAGCTGGCGGGCGCTATCTCCAAGGGCCTCAACCACATGGCCATCGCCCCCGGCTCGCTCGTGCTTTACCTGGGCGCGAGCACCGGCACCACCGTATCGCAGGTGAGCGACATCGTCGGGAATGAGGGGGGCGTGTTCGCGGTGGAATTCGCCCAGCGCTCGATGCGCGACCTTTTGCGCATGTGCGAGGAAAGAAAGAACGTCCTGCCGATCTTCGGCGACGCGCGCAAGCCCCGAGAATACGCCGAATACCTGGGCGGGGAGAAGGCGGACGTGCTCTACCAGGACGTGGCCCAGCCCGATCAGGCCGAAATCTTCGTGGCCAACGCGAAGATGT